>DASZVD010000115.1:0-8963 GCA_035547375.1 Steroidobacteraceae bacterium | reverse complement strand
ATCAGGAAGGTCTCGGCGTGCTTCTTGTGGAAGTGCGGCGGCACCGTGAAGGCCGGTCCCCAGTAGGACTCCAGCACGCTCTGGCGTCCGGCGCTCTGGTTGCCGGTCACCAGCACCTGGATGTCGCGTATGTTGTTTTCGTGGATGGTGGGAACCTTGCCGGCGAACGAGAAGTACCGGGCCTTGGCGGGCTGCTCGGCGTGGACCAGCAGGGCGCCGGCGGCCAGGGCGGTGGCGGCAACGCCGGCCGCGACCCCTTTGCCAAGGGAGCGTTTCGAAACCATGGATAGACCTCCGCAGGTGTTTGAGTCGCAACCCGACCTTCCGGGGGCGGGCTCGGGTCGAAGTTGACCCCACCCGCGCCCGGCTGGACATCATCCCGTGGGATGAGAATCCGCCGGAATGACGGGCAAGACGATGTGCGAAGGGTATTTCGCCGAGTGGTAGATCGTCTGCCGGGCCAGCTGCAGGCGCGTTCCGGTGGCCGGATCCTCGCCCGTATTCAGGTTGCGGTCGAAGCGGGGGAAGTTGCTGCTGGCGATCTCCACGCGCAGGCGATGGCCGGGGAGAAAGGTGTTGCTGGTCGCCCAGAGGTCGATATCGTACTCGTAGACCCGGCCAGGCTCGAGCAGCGCGGCCGGCTGGTCCTTGCCGCGCCGGTAGCGGGCCCGGACGATGCCGTCCTGGAGGTTTTGCGCATAGCCGTCCGGATGGACGTCGACGAGCTTTGCGGTCCAATCGGTATCGGCAGCACTGCTCGCCGCGAACAACTTCACCCGGATCGGGCCGGTGACTTCGAGTGGCTCCCGCAGGGCGGGTGTCGTGTACACGAGCACGTCCGAACGCGCTTCGACCGGGCGCTGATCGTGCGGGCCGTTGGGTACCGAGCTGCAACATACGTTGCCCCCCAGCGTGGGGACGGGTGACGCCGGATCGTAGGTAAAAGTATCGGTTGCCGGGCCTGTCGGCCCGGTCGTTGCGAGAGTGCCGTCACCGCCGGCACTGTTTGCGTGCCCTCCGCTGTGGAGGTAGTAGTTGGTGTAACGAGTCCGCGCCAGCGGCCATTCCTTCTCGTTGCGCCACCGGTTTACCCCCATGACGAACAGGCTGACGGGGGGCTCGCGCTCGACGCCGTTGTCGATCCCTTTCAGCCAATGGTCGTGCCAGCGGAGATAGACCTGGCGCATGTCGATCGCGGCGTCCGGTCCGAAGTCGATGCCCGGGTCGCTCGGGTCGGGCGCGCTGTCGATCCGGGGCGCGTGGTTCTTGAAATGAATCCAGGGTCCGATCACCAGGCGCTTGTTTTGGCGCGCCAGCTCCGTAGCACCCGCGGTCGTGATGCGCTCGTGGTCGCGCAGGGCGCCTCTCAGGAAGATGTCGTACCAGCCTTCCACGACCAACAAAGGAACGCCAATGTGCTGTGCCTGGCGCTCGAAGCTGATGCCTTCCCAATAGGGGTCCTCACGCCGCGCGTGCTGCACCCAATCGCGATATGGGAAATTGACGTGGCCGGCTGCCGCATCGGCTGTCGACAGGGGCAGGTGGCGAAAGATAGTGGGCCAGTCATACGTGCCCATCTGGATCGTGCGCCCATCGATGATGCCGGCACCCCACGGAAGCGCAAAACCCAGCACGAATGCGCCGTCCACGTACGCCCAGCCGTCGTAGATGTCCGTGCTCGTGACCTCGGTGGCCATCGATGCGAGATGACTGCTGCCGCGGATTCCCTGTGTCAGCTGTGTATAGCCGAGGTAGGATCCGCCCAGCGTGCCGATCTTGCCGTCGCTCCACGGTTGCTTCGCGATCCACTCATCCGTGTCGTATCCGTCGGAAGCTTCATTGCGATACGTATAGAACTGGCCGTCGGAGTCATATCTGCCGCGTACGTCTTCGTTGACGACCACGTAGCCGCGTTCGGCATACCATTGAGAGTCCTGGATCTCGTCCGGCGAGTTGTTGCTGTAGGGCGTGCGGAGCAGCAACGCAGGAAAGCGGCCCGCGTCGCCCGGCCGGTAGATGTCGGCCGAAAGAGTGATACCGTCCCCCATGGGGATACGGACGTTGTGCTCGACAATGACTTTGTAGGCGGGCTGCGAGAGCTTCGCGGGGTCCGCATCGGAATACAGGCCGCTGGCGCATGCCGCGCCCGGCGCCAACGCAACGCTGCCGAGCAGCACAAGACGGATCATCGTTCGCCAGGTCACGCGGGATCCTTTCTCGGGAGAGCGACGGAGCGACGTCCTGAAGCATAACATGTTCAGGAACTCGCGCCAGTCCCGCTCCGTCCCCCGTGGTAACGAGGCTGAACGGTGGCGGCGTCCCTGCCACCCGGCCTGTCGATCCGATTCCGGCAGCCGCCGGCTCGAATCCCGCGGCAGTGCGCTTAGTGTGGCAGTGCGCTTAGTGGCAGTGAGCGTCGTGTTCCTCGCAGGCCCGCCACGCGTGCTCGTGGTACCAGCGGTGATGATCGCGATCGTAGTAGCCCTCGCGCGGCTCGGCGACGATGCAACCTGATGTGATGAAGTACATGCCCAGCATCAAGCTGCCGACGACCAGGCGAATGGTGCTTCTCATGGAATGTCCTCCTCTTCCGGGGCGTTGGTTCGGCCGGATGGCGCAGCCGGTCCGTCGGAGGACGCCGCAAGCGACATGCCCGGGGCCGCGGCCGCCTGCGGACGGCGCCGCGATCGAAAAACCAACACCCAGCTATTGACCGGACAGGTGCGTCGTTGCGCGGATGCCGGCCTGGCCGATGGAGCGCTGCAGCGCCTCGTGGCAGGCCTGGATGGCCGCGGCAGGGCCCGCCAGGGTGCTTTGCAGCGTCCGGTCGCCGGCCAGATGATCGCCGGCCAGACGGTCGCACTGGCGCGCGCGGGACTCGAATTCGTGGCCGGCCCGGACCAGGTCGTCCTTGAGGCCGAAGATCGCCACGGGAATGCCGACCAAGGTCAGGAGAAATCCCCCGACGATGACCGGATCAGCCTTCACCCAGCGCGTGAATCTCTCGAGGATCCTCATCTCTTGCGCTCCCCCCTCTTGGTTGCAAGACCGTTTTTTTTCCTCTGCCCCCGATCATAAGCTCGTTGGGCCGCGGGAGGAAAGGGAACGTGCGCCTCGAGCCCGGTCAGGGGATCTTGCCGCAGCGGCGCAGGATGCCCAGCAGCCGGACGGGGTCGATAGCCTGCAGCCGCGCGCCGGCCGGGCGGATCACCGGCACCGTCTCCGCGGCGACGAGCGCATTCAGAACCGATTCCTCCACCGCGGCAACCGTCTGTCCGTACAGGCTGTCCAGGTGCGCATCGTTCAGCCATTCGCCGTGAAAGGTGTGCGGCTGCGGCTCGCCGATCGCGGGCAGGTACGTCTCGTTGGCGACGGAGAACGCCAACATCAGGTCGCCGGAATAATGTCCGCCGCAGGTTCCGGTCCGGCCGATGCCCAGCGCGCCGCGTTTCGCCAGCCGCCGCAGTTGCAGGGACGTGAGGGGCGCGTCGGTGGCGATCAGCACGATGATGGAGCCCGTCTCGTGGCCGGCGCCGGCGGAGAGCAGGGCGTCCTCGGGCATGTGCGTCCCAACCGGCACACCGAGGACGGTGAGCTCGGATCGCAGCCCGAAGTTGGATTGCACGAGCACGCCGACCTTGTATTCGCGGCCCTCGATGGAGAACCTGCGTGAGCTCGTGCCCGTGCCTCCCTTGAACTCGTAAGTTGCGTTACCGGCTCCGCCGCCGACATTGCCTTCCGCTACCGGTCCGCCGCGGGCCGAGCGAAGCGCCTGCAGCGCGTGCTCTTCCGTAATGTGGCGCCCGCAGATGTCGTTCGCCATGCCATCGTAGGTCTCCGCCACGACCGGCAGGGCCCAGGCGTAGTTCTGCCGGAAATAGTCGCAGTACTGCTCGATCATCCAGCCCACGGCGGCGTGGTGCACGATGCCGACGGAATGCGTGTTGGTCAGGCAGATGGGCCCCATGAAGTAGCCCGCATCGTCGATCCAGTGGGTGCCGGTCATCTCGCCGTTGCCGTTGAAGGCGAATTGCCCCGCCCAGACCGCGGTGGGCCGCCGGTCGTGGCCGCGCGGCAGGACCGCAGTCACTCCGGTGCAGACCTGCGGGGCGCCCGGCTTGGTCGGGAAGCTCGTCAACGTGGAGAAGCCCACCTCCACGCCGGGGACGTCGGTGATCGCGTTGTAACGGCCCGGGGTTCCGGGCAGCGGCAGCCCAAGGTCGCGCGCACGCGGCTTCGCGTTCGACATTACATTCTCCATAGTCAGATCGTAAGCGTATCGCGATGACGCCTGTGGAGGACCAGGCCATAAATCAGCCCAACCGCGAGCCAGCAGATGCCGAGGGTGGCTGCCAGGGTGCTCATCCCCGACATCACCGCGAGTACGACGATGATGCCGGCTACCGGCACGGCCAAATGGACGAGCCAGCGGCCCGAGCGGCGCTTGAGCCAGAACAGCACGATCACCGACACGTGCAGCAGCAGGAATCCGCTCAGCGCCCCGAAGTTCACCAACGTGACCAGCTCATCCATGCTGTTGCGCATGGCCAGGGCCACCGCCATGGAGAGTATCGTGGTCAACAGCATGCCGACATATGGGGTGCCGTACTTCGGATGGATGCGGGCGAGGACGGCCGGCAATTGCCGATCGCGGCCCATTGCGTACAGCACGCGTGCGACGCCTACTTGCATGGGCAGCGCGTTGGTCAGCCCTACGATCAGTGTCGTCGCCCACGCGAGCGTGATGGACGCCCACGGTCCGATCGACCAGGCGGCAAGCTCGTAGCTCGCCGCGGCGGTGTCTTTGATGGTGAGGCCCGGCAGCAGGTTGCCGAGAACCCAGGACATGAACGAGAACAGGGCCGCGGACACGATCAATACGCTGACGATGGCGCGTCCCACGATCCGCCGGTCGTTGCCTTTCACCTCTTCCGAGAGAGTGGAGATTGCGTCGAATCCCAGGAACGACATCACGCAGATCGACGTGCCGGCGAAGATGCTGCCGGGGTGAAAGAGCTCGGGCGAGAACAGCGGCCTCGAGGTCAGCGCGCCGTTGCCCTTGCCGGCGTTCAGCGCAAGGATGGAGAAGTACATCAGTGCTGCGATGAAAGCGACCTGTATTGCGACAGACAGCATGTTCACACGCGAGGTCACCATCACACCGAACCAGTTGATGCCGAGCGTCACCGCGCAAAGCAGGACGATCCACACAGCCCGATCGACATGAGGGACGAGAGCGCCGAAGGCAACGGCGATGAGCACGTATATATAGGCCGGTATCAACAGATAGTCGAGCAGGATCATCCAACCCGCGACAAAGCCGGTGAACGGCCCCAGGGAGTGCCGCGCGAAGCCGTATACGGAGCCGGCCGTAGGCACCGTCTCAGTCATCAAAGCGTAGCTCTTGGCCGTGAAGTACATGCACACGGCCCCCAGGATGTAGGCAAGGACGATCAGGCCGTTCGAGGCGTTCCAAACGAACCCGATCGTCTGCAGCGGAGCGAACGGTGAGACGTAGGCCAACCCATACAGGAGCAGGTCGTAGTACGTCAGCGTTCGGCGCAGCTCGTGCGTGGCGAGCACGCTTGCTTCCATCATGATGGGACGTTGCTCAATAGCGGTAGGTTGCTGTTACCCCTATTGTGCGCGGCCGGATGGAACGGGCGAAGTACAGATTCTCATTGGGGGTGTCGCGGGACTCGAACAGCAGGGGATGCTCGTTCGTGAGATTCTGGCCGTACACCGACAGGTCGATTCCGCTCCAGCGCATGCCGGCCCGCAGGGCCAGGGACCGCACGACCGGCAGTCCCGGAATGGTCGGGTCGGAGATACCATTCTTCGGATCCTGTGTTGGCAACAGAGCCGTCTGCGCCGTCGCGTAGTGGTAGTCGAGATGGACGTAGGGCTGCCGGGCGCGGATGAGCGGCAGGCTGTATTCACCTGACAGCGTGAGCGTCCAGGGAGCCCCCGGCAGCCGGTCGCCCTTGCTCACGAGGGGGGCGCCGGTGGCGCTCGGCCCCGTGCAGACGATCGGGCCGCCGCAGATGGTGTTCGTGTATCGGGCTTCGGTGTAGGCCGCCGTGAAATCGAGGAACAGCGCCTCGATGGGGCGCATCTGCACGTCGATATCGCCGCCTTCGCTGCGCACCTGGCCGAGATTGGCCACGAACTGCAGCCCGCAGTTGAGCAGGTAGACGTTCTGCTGGATTCCCTTCCAGTCGATCAGGAATACGCTGGAGTCGATCTGCAGGCGCCGGTCGAGGAGGGTGTTCTTGGCGCCCAGCTCATAGCTCCACAGGCTGTCCGCGCTGTACGTATTGGGACCTTTCGTGAGGCCGAGGGTGGCGAGGCTGCTGTCGCAGAGGGAGCCGAGGCCCTGGTTGATGCCGCCGACCCGATAGCCCTTGGCGGCGCTGGCGTAGTAGAGACTGTCGCGGTCGGGCTGGTAGTTCAGGACGAAGCGCGGGGTCACGGGAGTGGCCGCCCCCGATCCGTGGGATGTCAGGGAATCGGAAGCGCCGACCGTCGCCCCTACGAACGGGCCGTATTGAATCGTGTCTCCCGTGAACTCGGTGCGCGCCACGCGCAGCCCGGTCGTCACGCTCCATTGGCGCGTGATCTTGAAGTTGGCCTCGCCGTAGGCCGCGTATTGCCGGTCGACCAGCCGGAACAGGGGCTGAGTGGCGATCTGTCCGCCGGGGCAGGGGGCCGCCGCTGTGCACAGCGGGACGCCGTACGCCGCAGTGTATTCGGCGTTCAGCGTCGGATCGATGATGTTCTGCGTCTCGTTCTCGTCCAGATGCGCGAAGAACAGTCCCGCGGTCCAGGTGACTCGCGCGTCGGGGTTGTTCGACTGCAGGCGGGCTTCGACCACCGTGTTGTCCTGGTTGTCCTCGAAGGGGGACTCGCCGGCGGCGCCCAGCGGGGCGCGGGGATCGAGTCCGTAGACGGCGCGATCGAATTGTGTGTAGTCCGGCAATGAGCGCTGGCGCCGCGAGAAGTACGAGGAGTCCGCGGTCAGGTGCGCCCAGTCGAGGTCCCAGTCGAGCTTGACGGCGGTCAGGTAGAACGGGTCGGTGCTGGAGTTCGTTTGCCGGTTGCCGTTGCGGAACACGCCGTCGGACAGATTCGAAAGCTCGCGCCAGAAGGCGGCCGTGTCGTTCAGGTACAGTCTCTGGAAATAGAACGACGGAGTGATGCTGATCTTGTCGCTCACGGCCCATTTCAGGGCGACCCGCACGTTCGCGGTGTTCTGCCAGTTCGAGTCGGGCTGGGTGACCTGCCCGGTCATGTAGTTTTCGCGGTCGACATAGCCGCCGTCGCGACGGTAATAGGCGCTCGCCCGGAAACCGAGGACGCCGTCGACGAGCGGGCCGCCGGCGGCCGCGCCAGCCTCATAGCTCGTGTCGCCGGTGTATGTGCTCGCAAGCTCCGAGCGCACATAGCCGCTGTACGTGGACAAGCTCGGATCGGGTGTCACGAAGCGCACGGTGCCGCCCTCGGAGCCCGCTCCGAACAGCGTTCCCTGTGGACCGCGCAGCAGCTCGACGCGCTCGAGATCGAACAGCACCGGAAAAGGGTTGACCGTGCCGAAGCCGATGTGACGCGTCTGGATCGGCGTGTCGTCGATGTAAAGGCCGGTCGTCGAGGTGCCGGCGCTCGATTGAATGCCGCGGATCGAGATGTCGGAATTCTCGTCGTTGTAGTTCGAGGCCGCGGACAGGCCGTTGCGCTCGAAGGTGACGCCGGGCGTGAGCTGGGTGACATCATCGATGCTGCGCAGTCCCTGGCTGTCCAACTTCTCCTGGCTGAAGGCGCTGACACTGATCGGCACATCCTGCAGGCGCTCGACCCGGCGTTGCGAAGTCACAACGACTTCCTCCAGCTCGCCCGAGGCCGCGGCGGGAGGCGTCTCGGGCGGAGTTTGCGCGCGCAGGGCTCCCGCGCATACCGTCGCCGCCAGGAAGACGGCCAGCCGTTGCCGCCGCCGGTGTTCGCGAAGATCGCCGCTCATCTCGAGCCCCCGTCATTGCTGGTCTTGTGGCAACTGACTATATTCACGCGCGACACTTCCGTATCGACAGCGGCGGCCAGAAAAGCAGCACCTCATGTCAACCCAGCACGCACCGCGGGCGAGCACGCCGACGATCCACGTGAGCTATGTTGGTGCGGTGGGCCGTTGCCTGTTGCGCCAAGGGCACGATCCGGCTCCCGTGTACGCGCGCTTCGGCTGGACCACGCAGAGCGTCGAGCAGGGGCAGATACGCGTGCCGCTGGCGGACTTCTTCGCTCTGCTCGAGGCGGCGGCCCAGCGTGCCCGCGACCCGCACCTCGGCCTCCACGTCTACGAGCAGTTCGACTTCGCCGACCTCGGGCTCCTGGGCTTCGCGTTGCTGTCGGCGCAGGATGTCGGCTCGGCGCTGCGGATCCTGATGCGCTATGGGGCGATCTTCCAGGACTGTGACGACGGTCAGCTGTTGGTGGAACGGACGCTGGCCTATGTGTCCTATCGGGTGAGCTCGCGAACGTTGCCGCCGTCGCGCCACGACAGCGACATGTCAACCGCGTTCATGGTGTTCTTCCTGCGCAAGGCGGTCGCGCCGGACTGGGCGCCGCTCGCCGTGCAACTCCAACACCCGACTCCGGCGCCGGATCTGCTGCGTGAGTACGAACGCGTCTTCCGCTGTCCGATCCGCTTCGGCGGCGCCACCAACCAGGTGACGATGCCGAGCAGCATTCTCACCGCGCCGATCCGCTCTTCCGACAAGCGGCTCTTCGATATCATCGAGCGCAACCTCCTGCTGCTGCAGGAGCAGTCGCCCGAGGGCAATTCGCTCGCCCAGCGGGTCGATGCCGCGATCACGCAGAAGCTGTCCGTCGGGCCGCCGAGCGTCGCCACGATCGCGCACCTGCTCGGGCTCACGCCGCGCGCGCTGCAGAGAGAGCTCGCGGCGCACTCATTG
>DASZVD010000114.1:0-9381 GCA_035547375.1 Steroidobacteraceae bacterium | reverse complement strand
GCCTGCGTCTGGAAGACGACGGTGTGCACCGGCGAGCGATGGTCCCGCATCACTTGCTCGATCCGCGGCAGGAACTGCTGCATGTGGCTGTCGCCGAAGAACACCACCGAGCTCGGCGTGTCGCCACGAATGACCCGGTCGCCGTGATAGGTCCAGTCGTCGAAGGCCGCCGAGATCGACGCGACCTCCGGTATGGCGGCGGAGCGGGCCGGAATGCGCGCCTCCAGCACCAGCCATCCGCACAATCCGAGTGCCGCCATGGCCGCCGCCAGAACGGCCACCGTCCGCCGGGCGCGCGGCTGCGACAGGGAGCCGCGGATTTTTTTCTCGAGGAGCTCATAAGTCAGCCAGGCCAGCACCCCGCTTGCCGCAAGCAGACCGATCCGGACACCGGCAGGCGGCGTGCCGCCGAGCGTGATGCGGGCATAGGTCAGCAACGGCCAATGCCAGAGATAGAGCGGGTAGCTGATGAGGCCGACGAACACGACAGCCGGGTGCGCCAGGCACTTTCTGTTGACCCAGGCGGCGGGCCCTGCGGCGACGAGCAGCGTCGTCGCGACCGCGGGCAGCAAGGCCCACCAACCCGGAAACGAGTGATTGTCGTAGTCGAGCGCCAAAGCAATCACCAGCAGCGCGGCACCCGCGTTCGCCAGGACGTTGGGCGCCGCCCACAGCACCGGCGGGCCGGCTGCGGCCGGCGTGTGAGGCGCGGACTGGCGGGCAGCATCGAGGCACGCCAGCAGGCTCCCGAGCATCAACTCCCAGAAGCGGGTCACCGGAAAATAGAAAGCGGCGCTCGTGTAATGCCCGACCAGGGAGACGTTCAGGCCGAACGACACGAGGGCGATCGCAATGACCATCCACGGGATGAGCCGAAGCCGGCGGTACATGAGCAGCAGGAACAGCGGCCAGATCAGGTAGTACTGCTCCTCGACCCCGAGCGACCACAGGTGCAGCAGCGGCTTGCCGGTGGCGGCCGTATCGAAATAGCCCGACTCGCTCCACAGCCGCAGATTCGACACGAAGCCCGCGCCGGCGCTGACATTGCCCCCCAGCTCGCGATACTCGGCGGGCAGCAGCATCCACCACCCGAAAACGAGCGAGCCCGCCAGGATGAGGGCCAGGGCGGGAAAGATCCGCCGGATGCGCCGGGTGTAGAACCGGGCGAACGTGAAGGTGTGGCTGCGCAGGTCGTTGAGAATGATCCCGGAAATGAGGAAGCCGGAGATCACGAAAAAGACGTCGACTCCGACGAACCCGCCGGGGAGGACACCCGGGAAGGCGTGAAACGCCAGCACCGCCAGAACCGCGACGGCGCGCATTCCATCGACGTCCGGACGGTAAGCAAGCGGCTTCCCGGCCGGGGCGCGGCTGGCGCCTCCACTCGGGAGCGATTCTTGCTTCGTAAACAAGGTTGACCTACGCCAACTACAGCATGAGCCCGAATCCAGCGATCGCGGCCCCTACTGAACATATCCCCTTCACGCGCGGCGCCGACTTCGCTCGTACCCGTAACGCCGTCACTGGAGCCGCTGCCGCTCTACTGTGCGTCGATCCCCTCACCGGGTGCGTGATGCGCGTCACACACGTAGCTGCGGCATCGAACTATTCAAACGTATCAGAACCCGTGCGCGTTGACCGCGCAACGGCAACCGTGGGCTGGAGTTGGAAAGCCCGAGGAAAGGTTCGCGCGTCCCATCGCCCTCTTTCCGACATCGAGCGATATCGATTATGAGAAGAAGCCTCGAAGCGCTGGCCGACACTGAGTACGATGTCCTCGTCATCGGCGCCGGGGCCTGCGGTGCGGCAACCGCGCGCGAAGCGTGCCTCCGAGGGTTCAAGACCTGTCTGATCGAGCGCGACGACTTCGGCGGCGGAACTTCCGCGCATTGCTTCAAAGTCGTCCATGGCGGCATTCGCTATCTGCAGCACGCCGACATTCCCCGTCTGCGCCACTCCTGCCGCGAGCGAGCGATTCTGCTGCGCATCGCGCCGCATCTCGTGTCTCCCATGCCTTTCGCGGTTCCCACCTTCGGCCAGGGCAAGAGCAGCAAGTGGTTTCTCGGCACGGGAATGCGGGTCTACGATCTGCTCACTCTCGATTGCAACGCGCACGTGGCCGACCCGAAGCGCCGCATCGGCAGCACTCGATTCCTGGGCTACGAGGAAACACGGCGCCTGTTTCCCGAAGTCGAATCGCGAGGGTTGACCGGGGCGGCGGTGTTCGAAGACGGACAAATGTACAACCCGCCGCGGCTCGTCCTGGCATTCGTAGCGGCGGCCGAGCAGCTCGGCGCCGCCGTCGCCAACTACGTGGAGGCGGAGCGATTGAGCATCGAGGGCTCGCGCGTCACCGGCGTGAATGTCCGCGATCGCCTCAGCGGACAGCGGTTCGACATCCGTGCGCGCCTCGTCATCAATGCGGCGGGCCCGTGGGCGGAAGGGATACTGCAGCCCTCTGAGCGGACGCAAGTTACCCCTGGAACGTATTCACGCGATGCCTGTTTGGTTCTAGCGCGTCGACCGGCATCGAGAATCGCTCTCGCCATGCAAGGCCGTACCCGCGACGCGGATGCCTTGTTGGCGCGAAACGCGCGGCACCTGTTTCTCGTGCCCTGGCGCGAACACACCCTGTTGGGCGTCTGGCACACGGTCGTCCCCCGCGATCCGGACCAGGTCAGCCTGTCGATGACCGAAATGCGCAGTTTCATCGAGGAGATCAACGCCTGCCATCCGGCGATGCGGCTCGAGGAGTCCGAAGTGTCCATGGTGGGCTTCGGCCTCGTGCCGTTCGGCGACGACCAGCCGCAGGAAGGCGGCCGTCTCAGCTTCGGCAAACAGTCCCGCCTCGTCGATCATCGCCGCGAGAACGGACTCGAAGGACTCCTCTCACTCATCAGCGTCCGTTACACAGTTGCACGCGCGGACGCCGTTGCCGCCCTCGACCGCGCGAGTGAGCAGCTCGGCAAGCGGCAAACGGGCGCCGAATCCGCCGACCGGCCTTTGCCGGGGGGCGAGATCGAGGATTTCGCCGGCTTCCTGGAGCAGCTGCGGGCGAAATGGCCGGAGTGGCTGCCCCAGAGCGCGCGTGAAGGGCTCGCGCAAAACTACGGCACCCACGCGCTCGGCATTCTCCAGCTCGCGGAGCGGGAGCCGGCGTTGCGCCGCTGCCTGCCCGGCAGCACGATCAGCCACGCGGAGATCGCTCATTCCCTGCGGGAGGAAATGGCCGTGCACATGAGCGACATCGTCTTCCGCCGCACGGATCTGGGGACGGCCGGACACCCGGATCCGGTGGCGCTCGAGGACCTCGAGAAGCTGATGCAACACGAGCTCGGATGGTCGCCGGCTCGCACTGCGCAGGAGCGCGCCGCGGTGGAGGCTCATCTCGGTCGTTATCACGCAACGGGCTCCCGGGCATCCTCCAAACCAAGAGCGGCCTGAGCGATGGACCTCCCTTCGAATCCGACTCGACTGTGTATCACCGGCGCCTCCGGCTTCATCGGCTGGCGGCTGGCACAACTTGCCGCCGCCGACGGTCACCCGGTGACGGCTCTCGCCGCCGTCAACAATCCCGTGGAGCAAAATCGATGCGACACACTCACCGCGGCGGGGGTACCCGTGGTGATCGCACCGCTCGATGACCGCGCCAGGATCGAACAGGCGTTGCGCGACCAGGATGTCATCGTCCATCTGGCGGCTGCCCAACATGAAGCCCACCAGCCCGAGAGTTACTTCCACCGCGTGAACGTCGACGGCACACGCACACTGCTCGAGCTCGCCGCGAAGTCAGGAGTGAAGCGCTTCGTGTACGGAAGCACCATCGGAGTCTACGGCTCGCTCGCACACGGCGTTCTGGACGAGACGAGTCCCCTCGCTCCCGACAATCCGTACGGTCGCACCAAGGCCGCCGCGGAAGCCGTCGTTCGCGAATTCAGCTCCACTTTGCCGGTCGTCATCGCGCGTATTTCGGAAACCTACGGTCCGGGGGACATGCGCCTGCTGAAACTGTTCCGTGCACTCCAGCGCGGACGCTATGTGACGCTCGGAAACGGCGCCAACCATCATCAGTTGGTCTATGTGGACGATCTCGCGCGAGGCCTCCTCGCCGCCGCTCGCGCCAAGGATGCCGTCGGCGCGACATTCGTCCTCGCCGGCGCACAAAGTGTAACAACCGACGAGATGGCCGCCGCCATCGCCGCCGCGGTCAACCAGCCCGGCGCCATCCGTCACGTACCCCTGTGGCCGTTTGCGATTGCGGCGGTCGCGATGGAAAAAACGTTCAGCCCGCTGGGCCTGCGCCCGCCCCTGCACCGGCGCCGGCTCGATTTCTTTCGTAAGTCTTTCCGCTTTTCCACCGCAGCGGCGGATCGGCTCCTCGGCTTCCGTGCCGAGATTCCGTTCGCGGAAGGCGCACGGCGCACGGCGCAGTGGTACCGCGAGCAAAGGTTGCTGGGTTAATTGGCTGAAAGCGCCGGGGGCGACCGTCCTCTGAAAGCGCCGCAGGCGCCGTTCAGACAGTCGCCACAGCAGCGAGCTTCTTACTCAACACTTTGACCTTCTTTCCGTAGAGCGTGAAGACGACGCGCAGCAACAGCTCCAGGACCGTGGTGGCCGCGAGCCCGACGTAATTAAGCGGATTGCGCCAGAACACATACAACTTCAAGGGAAATATTTGCACGTCCCGGTAACCGGCCAGTCCCAGAACCTGACCGAGACTGTATTCTGTCAAATTGTAAAAATGGTCGATATTGTGGGAGAGATTTTCCGATCCTACAAAGGGATTGGCGCCGTTCATCGCATACACGATCACCTTGCCCGAGGGACGCAGCGCGCGGCGGCACAACTCGAGGAATTCGATCGTCTCCGCGAGCGTCAGGTGGTTGAGCTCCTGCTCCGGGATGATGACGTCATACGGGGCTTGAGCCGCTTCGAGAAACTCGAAGGCGTGCGCCACCTCGCAAGGCAGGCCGTGGCGGCGGGCAACCTCGACCTTCGCGGAGTCCGAGTCGATGCCGAGCACGTTGCCGTACCCGCTGTCCCGTAACATCTTGACGAGATAGCCCGGCCCGCAGCTGATGACGAGGATCCGGGCATTGCGGTCGCCCGGCAGGTACGGGAGGTAGTTGGCTTTGTAGTAAGCCGTGAAGGAGCGGAAGCCCTGCTCCACGTCCTTGGGCGCCTGCCAGTACGAATCGAATGGCTCGAGCCGTGCTGACAGCGCACGCGGCGCGGGCGCGGGAGATGCTCTTCCCGGTCGAACATTCGCGTTCATTTCCAAGACCTCCGGACGTAGCACGGAATATGCATGATGAACTTGATGCAGAATACGCGCCAGCCACCCGCCGGCTCCCGGGAAACCAGCCCAGCTCACGGACCGCGACAGATATGAGAATCCTCTGTTGCAACTATGAGTATCCGCCGCTGGGCGGCGGCGGCGGCGTGGTCATGGCCGCGATGGCCCGTCAGCTCGCCCGGCGGCACGAGGTGACCGTGTTGACCTCGGGCATGCCCGGGCTGCCGGTGCAGAGTGACGACGCCGGCGTGCGCGTAATCCGCGTCCCCGTTTTATTTCGACGCGAGCTGGCCACCGCGAACTTCCCCTCCATGGCGGCCTACCTGCCCATGGGTTTCTGGCGCGGGCTCCAGCTTGGCCGTAGGGGCGGTTTCGACGTCATCAATACGCACTTCGTCGTCCCGACCGGTCCGCTGGGAAGCGCCCTGGCGAGCACCTTTGGCATCCCGAATATCCTCTCGGTCCACGGCGGAGACCTCTACGACCCGTCGAAGACGTCCTCGCCGCACCGTCACGCTTTGCTACGGCGCGCTGTATCCCGTCTGCTGCGTCGCGCCGATATGGTGGTCGCGCAGTCGCGCGACACCGCCGGGAACGTTCGCACCCTCTACGGTGTCGACCGGGCGGTCGAGCTGATCCCCCTGGGGATCGATCGCCCGCCCGCCACGGAAAACGTGTCGCGCACTGAATTCGACCTTCCCTCCGGCGCATTCGTCATGGTCAGCGCCGGACGGCTGGTCGCGCGTAAAGCCACCTCGCAGCTCATCGAGCTGCTCCGCGCCGTACCCGATGCGTTCCTGATGCTCATCGGCGATGGCCCCGAGGCCGAGGCGTTGCAGCGGCAGGCGCACGAGCTGGGAGTGCACGATCGTCTGCGGATGTTGGGATTCGTGCCGGAAGAACGGAAATATCGCGCCCTCGCGGCGGCCGATCTGTTCGTCTCGACGAGCCAGCACGAAGGCTTCGGCCTGGTGTTCCTCGAAGCCATGGCCTTCGGGCTGCCCATTGTCTGTTACAACCGGGGCGGCCAGACCGACTTCCTGACGACACCGCACACCGGACACGTCGTGCCTCTCAATGATTTCACGGGTTTCACCGCGGCGGTCATCGAGCTGCGCACTTCGCCGGAGCGCCGCGAGCTGATCCGGCGACACAGCCGAACACTCGTCGAGCGGTACTTCATCGACCGGTGCGCCGAGAGCTACGAGCGTCTGTTCGAGCAGGCCGTCCTCGCCGGACACGGTCGGCGAGCGAGCAGGGAGCGCAGCTGACATGTGCGGCATCGCCGGAATCGTCGGCAGTCACGACACCGATCTCTCGGGCGACATGCAGCGCATGCTGCAGGCCCTCCGGCACCGCGGCCCGGATGGAGAGGGTGTGGAAGGCAACGCCCAGGCGATCTTCGGACATCGGCGGCTCTCCATCATCGACCTCGAGGGGGGGCGCCAGCCGCTGACGAATCACGACAAGTCGATCTGGCTCGTCTGCAACGGCGAGATCTACAACTACCGCGAGCTGCGCGCCCAGCTCGAATCCCGGGGCTACCCGCTCAGGACCCAGAGCGATTGCGAAGTCATCATCGGGCTCTACGAGCTCCACGGCGACCGGCTGCTCGAGCACCTGCGGGGCATGTTCGCGTTCGGTCTCTGGGACTCGCGCCGGCGCCGGCTGCTCCTGGCGCGCGATCACCTCGGCCAGAAGCCCCTCTACTATGCGCAAACCCGGCACGGCTTCGCTTTCGCGTCCGAGATCAAGGGCCTGCTCGCCTTCGATCCGCAGTTGCGCCGCCTGGACCTGGCCGCCCTCGATCAATACCTGGCGTTACGGCTCATCGCGCCGCCGTTGTCGATGTTCAACGGCATCCGCAAGCTGCCGCCGGCCCATCTCCTGGTGCTGGAAGGCGCCGGGCCCCCGGCGGTGCGCTCCTACTGGGACCTGAGCTATCAGCCCAAGCTGTCGGGCTCCGAGCCCGCGTTGCTCGATGAGCTCGAAGCGCACATCGAGGCCTCGCTGCGGCTGCACCTGGTGAGCGATGTCCCGGTCGGCGCCTTCCTGAGCGGCGGCCTGGATTCGAGCCTGTTGGTGGCGATGCTGGCCAAGCGGATCGGCGTGCGGAACCTGCCCACCTTCACGGTTGGCCTGCCCTACAAGCGCTTCGATGAATCACCCCACGCGAGAGCCGTCGCGCAGCTATACGGCACGGAGCATCACGAACGCACACTCACGCCATCGCTCATCACGCTGCTCCCCGACCTCATCTATCACCTCGACGAGCCATCCGATCCGCTCGCCTTGTGTACGTACCAAGTCGCGGAGCTCGCGCACGAGCACGTCAAGGTGGTGATCGGAGGAGACGGGGGAGATGAGTTGTTTGGCGGCTACGACCGCTACTACGGCAACCTGTACGCCGGCCAATATGCCCGGGTGCCGGCGGCCGTGCGTCGCCACGTGTTGAGCCCGATGTTGTCGTTGATCCCCGAATCGGGTTGGTACAAGAGCGTCGGGCACCAACTGCGGTGGCTGCAACGCCTGTCGTTCCTCTCGGGCGGCGACCGCTATGCGGCGAGCCTGAGCTATTTCCACTTCGATCCGGCAAAGCGCGCGAGCCTCTACACCCCGCAAGCCCTGGAAGCCCTCGCCGGCGTGAGCGCGGAGGAGGCGATCAGCGCACCCTACCGGGCCGCGACAGGCGAGCCGCTCGATCGGATGCTCTACGCCGACAGCAAAGTGCGGCTCCCGGACCATCCGGTCATGATCACCGACCGCATGTCCATGGCGCACGGGCTCGAGGCGCGCAGCCCCTTCATGGACCACCGGCTCGCCGAATTCGCGGCCCGCCTGCCGTCCAGCATGAAGGTCCGGGGACGCTCGTTGCGAGAAGCGCAGCGCGCGATCGCGGCCCGCTATCTGCCGCCGGAAATCCTCGCGCGCAAGAAACAGGGCTTCTCCTCGGCGCTGCCCTACATTCTGCAGGACGAATACCGGCTCCTCTATGAGCGCTTCCTGAGCGGCTCGCAGCTGGTCGGCGCCGGAATCCTCCGCCAGGAGCCGATCGACGCGCTGGTCCGCGAGCACCTTGCACGCCGCGCCGATCACGGCAACCGGCTCTGGCTGCTGATCAATGCCGAGCTGTGGTATCGGATGATGATCCAGGGCTGCAGCCGCGAGGCGCTGCGGGACGAATTGCACGCCGCCCACCGCCCCGGTTCCTACCGCGGCGGGTTGGCCGCGGCGTAACGGATCGCCATGACATCCATGAACAAAGTCACTCAGTCGCTGTTGAAGTATCTCGCCCGCAATGCGCGCCCCATGTTCGAATCCTATGGGCTCCTGCGTACGGCGAAGGTCTACAACAAGACCGCGCTCGCGTGGGATCCCGGTCCCGAGAACGTCGTCGTGCTGGCACCGCACATGGACGATGAGACCATCGGTTGCGGCGGCACGCTGGCGCGCCACGTCCAGGCTGGAGCGACCGTACGGGTTGTGTTTCTCACGGATGGCCGGCAAGGGGCCAATGCCACGATGGTCGGCCTCACGGATGAAGCCCGTGCCAGCCAGGAAGCCGAGTTGGTTCGCACGCGCCGTAACGAGGCACGCTCGGCGTTGGACACGCTCGGCATCCACGAGGTTGATTTTTTTGACGCGCCGGACGGCGAGCTGACGGAGAATACGGAGATGGCGTCCGGGCCCCTTCGCAAGATACTCCAACGCGCGCGCCCCGACCTCGTCTACCTCCCGTTTTTCCTCGAGCAGCACCCGGACCACAGCGCCACGACCCGTGTGCTGCTGGAGGCGACTCGTGATTCCAACCTCAACTTCACCTGCTGCTCCTACGAGGTGTGGACACCGCTGTTCCCCAATTGCCTGGTGAAGATCGACGCGCAGATGGAGCTGAAGCGCAAGGCCATTGCCTGCTACGACAGCCAGCTCCACGGCTCCAATTACGTCCACACCGCGCTAGGCCTCAACGCGTACCGCTCCTCCGCATTCATCAACGACTACGCCAAGTACGTCGAAGCATTCTCTTGCGTGCCGCTCGCCGAGCTGCGACGACTTTACAACTCATACGGTCAGGCATGCGCATA
>DASZVD010000113.1:0-7399 GCA_035547375.1 Steroidobacteraceae bacterium | reverse complement strand
CATAGGGCCCGGAGATCTTCCCATCGGAGTTGTCGAAGACGAGCTCCACGGAAGCCGAGCCGACCGGCTTGCGCGCCGACGAGCCGTTGAACACGACGTCCGCCATGTTCTCGCCGCGCAGGTGCTTCGCCGACAACTCGCCCATGACCCAGCGCACGGCATCGATGATGTTCGACTTACCGCAGCCGTTCGGGCCGACGATGCCAGTGAGGTTACTGGGAAAGTTGACTTGGGTGGGATCGACGAAGGACTTGAAACCGGCGAGCTTGATCTTGGTCAACCGCATCTAGCGAGGCTTCCGACGGGAGGGAAAGAATGACGTATTATAGGGCGTGCCCGCGGCACGCGCCTATCAACCGGCGCCCGCGCCGGCCATGCACACGGGGTTCGCCCCGAACCCGTAAGTCCTGCGCGAAGCGCATAGTAATCGTATGACTACCGTACCATCGACCCGGCTGGAAACCTTTTCCAATCCCGCGCCCGACCGGGACTACACCATCCGGATGCAGATTCCGGAATTCACCTGCCTGTGCCCGAAGACCGGCCAGCCGGACTTTGCGACCCTCGAGCTCGAGTACGTCGCCGACCGGCTGTGCGTGGAGCTGAAGTCGCTGAAGCTGTATATCTGGTCGTTCCGCGACAAGGGGACGTTCCATGAGGCCGTGACGAACGAGATCGCGGACCATATCGCCTCGGCCATCGGTCCCCGCTTCCTGAGGCTCACGGCCCGCTTCAACGTCCGTGGCGGCATTTACACGACAGTCGTCGTGGAGCGGCGACAGCCGCAATGGCAGCCCTCCCCGCCCGTCACGTTACCGTAACGGCCTCGGCTCCCTAAACACTGTACACGCCGGGGTGCGCCGGTATAATCGCCCGTCCTTCATTAGGCCCTGGTGCTTTTTAGAGGAGCGATCGATGCCGGCCAAGAAACCCGCGCCCAAGACTGCGAAGGGTAAAAAGGCGGCAAGCCGTCCGGCGGTCAAGAAAACCGCGGCGGCCCGCAAGCTACCCGCCGAGCGAGTCACGGCTGCGGCGGCACACGCTCGTAAACCTGCGCCCGCACCCCTCAAGGCGGCGGCGCACCCACTTTCCACGACTACGGAAGAAACCATAGAGATGCGCAAGGCTGGACAAGCCGCCCCCGAGGTGGAACCGAAAGACTCGCCAAGCGCTCCCGGCGAGACTCTGGCACCCGTGCGCTCGGCACTGGCCCAGTCGCTGAGTGCTCCCGACAGCGACGAGAGCGACAGCGTCGAGCCCGGAAGCCTGCTGGCGGGCCCGCGGAACGTCACGCCGTACATCGTCAAGCGCGGCGAACAGTACATGAGCAAGGAGCAGACGGAGCACTTTCGCGAGATCCTGAACACCTGGAAACGGGACCTCATGGTCGAGGTCGACCGGACCGTCTCGCACATGAAGGACGAGGCCGCGAACTTCCCGGACCCCAACGACCGCGCCACCCAGGAAGAGGAATTCAGCCTGGAGCTGCGCACCCGCGACCGCGAGCGCAAGCTGATCCGCAAGATCGACGAGGCCATCAAGCGTATCGAGGACGGCTCCTACGGGTACTGTCTCGAGACCGGCGAGGAGATCGGGATCAAGCGCTTGGAAGCCCGTCCTGTCGCCACTCTCAGCATCGAGGCTCAGGAACGGCGCGAGCGCCGCGAGCGGCAATACGGCGATCGCGACGACCGGTACCGGTAGGGCCGAAGGCGACTTTCAGCCAATATATGTAGGGCGCTTTGCGCCCTCGCCCACCGGTGCCTTGCACCTGGGCTCCCTCGTTGCAGCAGTCGGCAGCTACCTGGACGCGCGCGCGGCCGGTGGGCGCTGGCTCGTGCGCATGGAAGACCTGGACACTACCCGGGTCGTGCCGGGCTGCGCCGACATCATGCTCCGCACCCTGGAAGGCTTCGGATTGCACTGGGACGGTGAAGTCGAGTTCCAGAGCCGGCGGACCGCGCTGTATGCCGAAGCGCTAAATACGCTACGCGCCGCGGGGCGTACCTTCGAGTGCAGCTGCTCCCGCCGCGAGCTCGCCAGCCAGGGCGAGACCGGTTATCCCGGCACGTGCCGCTCGAAGACGGTGCAATGTAGCCCAACGGCAACACGCTTCCGTATCGATGATGACACGGTCGTGTCGTTCGTCGATCGGGTGCAGGGCGAGTGCCGCTTCCCGTTACGCGAGCTGGGAGACCCGGTCATCCGGCGTCGCGACGGCGTATTCGCCTATCAACTCGCTGTTGTCGTCGACGACGCCGCCCAGAGTGTCAGCGATGTCGTCAGGGGCGCGGACCTGTTACAGAGCACCGCCTGGCAGATTCACTTTCAACAAGCTTTCAACTTCCCGTCGCCGCGCTATGCGCACCTGCCCGTGGTCGTCGAATCGGCCGCCGGCAAGCTCGCCAAGTCCCGCCGTTCCCTGGCCATCGACCCCGCTCACGCCGGCTCCCAACTCCATCAGGCCCTCTCACTGTTGCAACACAAGCCCCCGTCCGAGCTCACCGGCGCGCCTGCGGCCGAGTTACTTGCCTGGGCAGAGGCCGCATGGGACCCGGGCGCCGTCCGCGGGCTCGGGGAAATCACGGTTTCTTCGCAAATGCCGCAGGTTTGAGTTGGGTTCACCGCGACAATGTCGTAAGGTATATGAGACTAAAGTACGGGTGAGCGTACCGATCCTGACGCCCTGGGACCGGGAAGGTCCTTGTCCAGAGCATGAGGGCTTAAGAGATGAGCGAACTGCGGACGATCAAGAAGTATCCCAACCGGCGGCTGTATGACACGGTGGAAAGCCGTTACATCACGCTGTCCGACATCCGGAGACTGGTCATCGAGCGCATCGATTTCGTGGTGATCGACAAGAAGAGTCAGGAAGACATCACCCGCTCGATTCTGCTACAGGTCATCGCCGAGCAGGAGCACGGCGTCGAGCCGCTGATGAGCCGGGACTTTCTCTCGCAGATCATCCGCTCCTACGGCGGGACGCCGCAGGGAATGATCGGCAGTTATCTCGAGCAGAGCCTCAAGTTGTTCGCGGGACAGCAACGCGACGCGCGCGACCGCAAGGGCGGCGACGGGGAGCCCGCGATACCCGTCAACAATCTCGCGCAGAAGAACTATCAACGTTGGCGGCAGGTGCAGGACGAGATCTATCGCACTCTCGTCAATGCCGGCCGCAGCGGCGGCCGGGGCGATCTCGTGGAAGAAGACAAAGGCTCGAGCTACTCACACGCGCCGCACGAGTGAGCCGACCTCGGCCCGGGGGAGTAGAAAAATCGAATAGCGGCCGCGGGATCCCGCGCCGCACGGAATACGGGGTTCGACAGGAACCGAACCCCGTAGGTTTATGCGTCCTTAAGTCGCGTCGACGTCCCGCATGGAAAGTCGGATGCGTCCCTGGCGATCGACTTCCAGTACCTTCACGCGCACGACATCGCCTTCCTTCAGCTTGTCGCTGACACGCTCGACGCGCTCGTTGGAAATCTGCGAGATGTGCACGAGGCCGTCACGACCGGGCAGGATCGTGACGAACGCGCCGAAGTCCATGAGACGGACCACCTTGCCTTCGTAGATACGCCCCACTTCGACGTCAGCGGTAATGAGCTCGATGCGACGCTGGGCCTCACGCCCAGCCGCACCACTGACAGACGCGATTTTCACCGTACCATCGTTCTCGATGTCGATGGTCGTCCCGGTTTCCTCGGTGATCTGACGGATCACCGCACCACCCTTGCCGATGACGTCGCGGATCTTCTCCGGATCGATCTTCAGGGTGATGATCGACGGCGCCCACTCGGACATCTTCTCGCGCGGCGCGTTAATGACCTTGTTCATCTCCGAGAGGATGTGCAAGCGTCCGTCCCGCGCCTGCTCCAACGCGACCTTCATGATCTCGGGGGTGACACCCTCGACCTTGATGTCCATCTGAAGCGCGGTGACGCCGTCCTTCGTGCCCGCTACCTTGAAATCCATGTCGCCGAGATGATCCTCGTCGCCGAGGATATCGGTCAGAACCTTGAAGCGGCTGCCTTCGAGCACCAGACCCATCGCCACGCCGGCCACGGGAGCCTTCACAGGCACGCCCGCATCCATCAGCGACAGTACGGTGCCGCAGACGCTTGCCATGGAGCTCGAGCCGTTCGACTCGAGGATTTCCGACACCACGCGGATGACGTAGGGGAAGGTTTCCATGTCAGGCATTACGGCCTGCACGCCGCGGCGTGCCAGGTTGCCGTGGCCGATCTCGCGGCGCTTCGGCGAGCCCATCATGCCCGTCTCACCGACCGAGAACGGCGGGAAATTGTAGTGCAGCATGAACGGCTCGCGGCGCTCGCCTTCGAGTCCGTCGATGATCTGCGCATCGCGAGTCGTGCCGAGGGTCGTGATGACGAGCGCCTGCGTCTCACCGCGAGTGAACAAGGCCGAGCCGTGAGTACGCGGCAACACGCCGACCTTCACGGTGATCGGACGAACGGTCTTCGCATCGCGACCGTCGATGCGCGGCTCACCATTCAACACGCGCTGGCGCACGATGTTGCTTTCGAGCTTGAACAACGCCGCGTCGACCTGCTCCGGCTTCCACTTCGGCGTGTCGCCGCCGGTGAGCGTCGCAATGGTCTGCGCCTTGATCTCGCCGATGCGGGTCTGGCGCTCCTGCTTCACGGTAATGGTGTAAGCCTGGGCCAACGCAGCCTGGGCGTGCATCTGCACGGCACTGACCAGCTCCGGATCATCCGGCGTCGCCTGCCAGTTCCAGCGCGGCTTGCCGGCTTCCTTCACCAGCTCCCGGATGGCCCGGATCGCCACCTGCATCTGCTCGTGGCCGAACACCACGGAGCCCAACATCACTTCCTCGGACAGCCCGTCGGCCTCGGACTCGACCATCAACACGGCGGCTTCGGTGCCGGCGACGACCAGATGGAGGTCGGAAGCAGCCAGTTCCTTGTTCGTGGGGTTCAACAGATACTTGCCGTCCTTGTAACCCACGCGCGCGGCGCCGATCGGACCGTTGAACGGCACGCCGGAGATAGCAAGCGCAGCGGAGGCGCCCAGCAGCGACGGAATGTCCGGGTCGATCTCGGGATCCACGGACAGCACCGTGGCGACCACCTGCACCTCGTTCAAGAAGCCGTCCGGGAACAGAGGACGGATCGGGCGGTCGATGAGGCGCGAAGTCAGCGTCTCTTTCTCGGTGGGCCGGCCTTCACGCTTGAAGAAACCGCCCGGGATACGGCCCGCGGCGTAATGCTTCTCGACGTAGTTCACCGTGAGCGGAAAGAAATCCCGTCCCGGCGTAGGAGCCGATCGCGCGACCGCGGTAACCAACACCACGGTATCGCCCATGGAGACGCGTACGGCGCCACCGGCCTGGCGGGCCATCTCGCCCGTCTCGATCGTGACCGTGTTGGAACCGTATGGAAAAGACTTACTGACGACGCTCAAGCTGCATTCCTCGAAGTGGAAACGGGTGGTGAAAACACAAGGGCCGCGTCTTCGTGCGGCCCTTGAGTCTTCAGCGGCGGAGGCCCAGTCGCTCGACGAGCTCCTGGTACTTCTGCGGTTGGGTGGATTTGAGGTAATCGAGGAGCTTGCGACGTTGATTCACGAGCTTCACCAGCCCACGACGCGACGAGTGGTCGCCCTTGTGCGCGGCAAAATGCCCACCGAGCCCATTGATCCGCTCGGAGAGCAGCGCTACCTGAACTTCGGGGGAGCCGGTGTCGGCCGGTCCGCGGCGGTACTGCGCTACGATGCCGCCCTTTTTCTCGCTGGTTAGAGCCATTGCGGGATAATCCTAAATACTTGAGTATCAAACCCTTATTGGAAGCCCGCAATTGTACCCGTCCAGCCACCCTCGCTACAAGATTGTGACGGTGCTTTTACGATATGCAGGGGTCACGTACGACGTGTAGGGGTCACGGTCACGCGGGGTAACCACGGCCACGGTGTCCCTCGAGCCGCCGCTCCGCACGCACAGGCGTACAATCGTCCCGGAAAGGGGCTCCCGGCCGCCATAGGCCGGCCTGCCAAGGAGTACCGCCATGTTGAGATCACTCGTCACCGGCGTCTGCAGCCTGATCTCGGTCGCTGCTTGCGCCTCCACACCCCCGAGCCACCCGGCGCCCACCGCGAATGCCGCCGTCCCCGGCTGCGTCAGCACAGCGTCCCGCCTGCCGCCGCGGAATAGCTGCACTGCCCCTGGACAGACCTACAGCCAGCAGGAACTGCAGCAGACGGGCAAGATCAATGCGGCGGACGCTTTACGGATGCTGGACCCGATAGTAGTAGCCCGCTAGGGCGGGGGTTAACACTTACCAGGCGGCGCACCTTGCGAAGGCGCAGGCGGCAAAAGTCACGCCTTTTGCCGCCGGAAACGCAGCTTTTGTCCGCAAAAGCGCCGCAGGCGACTTTTGCCAATGGACTAGGTGAGGACGAAGAGTCGTCGGGGCTGGACGTTCCCATTGCCGTCCGCTTCCCCTATTCCCAGGAACGTCCCCGCCGCGTCATAGAGCCGTACGCGCGGCGCGGCGGAGATCATGTCGGCCCCCAAGGCAACCGACTGCCCGTGCTGCAAGCGCACGAGCTGGGCAGTATTGAAGGCCGCTTTGGGCAGGTGGGCAAGGGGCCAGTCCGCCGGAAGGACCTGGGGCCATCCTCCTGCCGCGCGGGCCGCCTCGATCGATTCGAGCGTCTCCATTGGCTGGTCTTCGAACGGCTCCACGTAAACACGACGCAACGCAACAACATGGCCACAGGTGCCCAGGGCGCGCGCGATGTCTTCAGCCAATACGCGCACATACGTTCCCTTCGAGCACACGGTCTCGAGCTCGATGCGGTCGGCCGTGAATCCCAAGACCTCGAGCTCGAACAACTCGATCGCCCGCGCGGCGCGCTCGACTTCGACGCCGGCCCGGGCCAGCTTGTAGAGAGGCTGTCCGTCGCGCTTCAGCGCGGAATACATTGGGGGGACCTGAGTCTGCGGCCCCAGGAAACGGCGCCGTACCGACTCCACGGTGCCCGCTTCGAGCACGGGGACCGCTGCGGTCTCAACGATCGCACCCTCGGCATCGCCGGTCGCGGTGCGAGCGCCGAGAGCGATGGTGAAGCGATAGCACTTGCGCCCCGACAATACGTCGCCGGCGATCTTGGTGGCCTCCCCCAGGCAAATCGGCAACATGCCCGTGGCGAGCGGATCGAGGCTGCCGACATGGCCAGCTTTCTCGACGCCCAGCATGCGGCGTACTCGTTGTAATGCCGCGTTCGACGACAAGCCGGCTGGCTTGTCGAGCAGCAGGATACCGCTGCGCATAAGAACGCTCTTTATTCGTCCGCGTCGCCGGTGCCGGAGTCGCCGCCGTGAGCAGCACGATCGTCCGCAACGGCGCGATTGATCAGTCCG
>DASZVD010000112.1:0-6556 GCA_035547375.1 Steroidobacteraceae bacterium | reverse complement strand
CCCGTGCTGCCGTCGGATATCGATATCCATGCCTGCTCACGCTGCATCCGCGACCTGCTCCTCGTGGCGAAGATCCGTCGCGAGGACGACCGCATCGGCGTGATCGCCAATCGTATCCGCCGGAACACCATCACCTACCAGACCCTGATCCGCTTCCTGCAAACGCTGGGGATTCCCATCGTGGCGACGATCCGCGACTCGCAGAACTACGTGCGCGCCGCGGAGCTCGGCATCGGGGTCCACGAAATGAAGAGCTATATCGCCGCTGCCGACGTGGAGCAGTGGGAGCCGCTGGTCGAATGGCTCGAAAAGCCCAGCGGCACCCGCGCCCCCACTCACGACCCACCAGCCGTGGCCAGCGCCTGAATCCCGACCGCCACTACCGCCCGCCGCTCACCCTGCCACTACCGCGGCCACTACCGCCCACCACTAGCCCCCACTACTGCGGAGCGGCAGCGGCATGAGCCGCGCTGGCTTCGCGCGTCTGCGTCGACGCGTGCAGGCTGTCCGCCATCTGCTTATGCACCTCCAGCGTCGGCAACGTCTTTTGCGCGAACGCCGCCAGGTCCGGATCGCTGGACTTCGATGCCGACTCGAACAGCGCCACGGCCGTCGCGTGCGCCTTGGCCATGTGCGCGGCGTAAGACGCATCGAAGGCGGCGCCCGATCTGGCACTCATCGACTTCACCATCGCCTCGTGCTTCGCATCCAGTTTCGTCGGAACGGTGAGCCCCTTCGACTTCGCAATTTGCGTCAGCTGCGCATTCGCCTGCTCGTGATCGTGCACCATCTTCTGCGCAAACTGCTTCACCTCGTCATTACCGGATTTCTCGAGTGCGAGCTTCGCTACCGCCACTTCGGTCATGCCGTCCTGCGCCGCGGTCTTGACGAATGTCGCGGGCGTGGCCCCTGCTGTAGCCGCAGCGCTCATATCGGCCTCCGAGCCCCCCGTCATCGCCTGTCGCTGATGGGGAGTCGACGCAGCGCTGGGATCAGCGCCGTTGCTCGGCTGAGTCTCCTCCGTGCCGCTGCCCGTGGCCTGACGCTGATGCGGGCTCGACGCAGAGCTGGGATCCGTGGAGGTTGGTGGCGACTGAGTTTGCGCTGCCGCCACGGACACTGCAGCGGCCAACAACACCGCTGCGATGGCAGTTGAGATTGCGTTCATGCTGACTCCCCCTTGGGTGGATTGGAGTATCGCAGCATGGCGAATCGGATCCCCGCCGGTAAGCGGGCGGCGCCTTCTCGACGTGTCAGCGCGCGCCGACGCCGCGTCGACGCACACGCCGCGTCGACTCCGGCGCAGCTAACGCCGGAAAGTCCCTGTCATGGCGTCCGGATTGATCAGGCTCCATTCGGTGAGACCGATGTAGCCATCCGCCGCCGCCACCACGAGCGACAGGTTATCCGCCTGCACGACCGTACCCGGCCGCAGCCTGTGCGACTCGGTCCAGCCTACCGCCCGGTGTACGAAGAACACGGTGTTGTTGAGACGCGCCAGACACTCGATGCAGCCGAAGGCGCGGACGCGGCGCAGGATCTGCTCCACGGTCTGCGAGAAATCGAGAGTTCTCTCGTCATCACTCCATTTGGGGTAATAGCTGCCGCCGACCTGCGCAGTCGCGGCATCCCAGTAATCCCGGAAATGATCCGCCACGTCGGCCGCGAGACGCCGCGCCGCCAGTTGGATCTTGAGATCGAGGCTGTCGTGGTCTTCCGCCGCGGACAAAGGGAACTCGAGCGTCTTCAGGATGTCGCCGCGGTCGATCTCAGGCTCGATCTTGTGACACGAGACGCCCCAGGTGGCGGCTGACTCGAGAATCGCCGCCGGCATCGGATAAGGCCCGCGGCCGTGCGGCAGCGGCGCGGGGTGGAAATTCACGGCGTAGGGCAGGAAGGCGCGCCATTCGGGCACACGCCACTCGTAGCTGGCCACGACCAGCGCGTCGCACCCTTTGTCGCCGAGATCGCGCAGATTCTCTTCCGTGAGGCGCGAGATCTGCGTGTCGACATTCAGCTTGCGCGCATAGTCGATGACGGCCGTGTTGCGATGGATACGGTTATCAACCTTGCCGGTAAACACTTTGACGGGTGTCCAACCGTGCTCCACCAACGTCTGGAAGACGTTGAGATAACGATCCGTGACGGTCACAGCGAAGCGCATCGCGCGGCGCTCCCTCCAGTTGATCTATTGCGGCCTGGACGATCAGGGGCGGAGCGAATTTTTGCTGTGTTCTTTGGTAACGCAATGTATTCTGATCTACATTACTTCAGGAACGGATGCGCCATGCCTCGTCACTACTTTTATACGGCGAACCTGTACACACGGGAAGAAACGCAGCTGACCGGCGGCTTTCACGGCGTCGTGACGGTTGACGACGACGCGAAGTCACCGGGCGATATCTTTGGAGAGGTCACCGACATGCTGCAGTCGCAGACGCAAGACTACATTCAGGAAATCGCACGCAACAGCGGACAGCCTGCCGACCCGGGCATGCTCTACTTCGTGATGAAGGAGTTCTACAAGGTCGACTGAGCCTCCGGCGCGGCAGCAGCGCCGTTGCGAGCGAAAGCGGTCCAGGCCGCGGCGGCGAACACCAGCACGTTGGCGGCAATGACCGGCATCGCGTCGATCAGCACGCCATAGACGATCCATAACGCCGCGCCCAGCATCTGGAACGCTCGCAAGGCGGCGGGCCGCCTGAAGAAGTACGAGCCGACGAACACGGCCGTCGCCACCCACCCCAGTATCTGCGTCATCGCGATCATCCTTTATTTCGGAGCCGGTCGGGCCCGGAGCCGGTCGGGCCGGCTCCTTCAGCCCACGGCGGGCACCGGCTCGAGCGGCGCTTCCAGGATCATGACCCGATCGGTGCGCGCCCGCTCCCAGTCGTGCAGCATCAGGCCGTACGACTCGAACACGGCGCGAACCTCGGGCGTCCGCAGTCCCAACACCTGATGGAGCACCGGCACCAGCACGCTGAAGGCATTGTCACTGAGCACCGTGCTCCTGGCGATCCGCGCCAGCTGCTCGTTCCCGGACACGGCGATCGTAAAGCCGTCGCCGTGATTCACGTGCAGCATCACGTGCACGTCCGAGCTCCCGTCACCGACATAGATGACCCGGTCGGAGCCCACCCCGAGGTGCTCGACCAACTCCTCGAGCACGGCAACTTTGCCGTATCCCGCTGGAACGCGTGTGATGGCACGCACCTCGCCGGAATGGGGGTCATGATCGAATTCGGTTCCGAAAATGTGCGCCGGCGGCACGATATCCGCGAGCGCCGACACGACGACAGCGCGCGGTGCCGCGGACACCACATAAAAAGAGAAGCGGCACCCCTCCAGCCCCTGCTCCAGGAAGCGCACCAGCGCCGGCAACGCCGACTTCAGGCGGACGCGCCGGCCCGTCTCGACCAGATGCTCACGCCGGACCCCGCGGAAATCGGGGTCGTGGCGAATGAGGTACGCCAGCTCGCCGCCCTGCTGCACGAGATTGCTGCGGCCGAGGCCCGCCACCTTGCGCTCGAAGTCGCTCACCCCGAGCAGCTCGGCCAACACATGGCCCGAATCGTTGTGGCTGAGGGTCTGATCGAAATCCGACACCATGAGGTAGTGCTTGGGCAGAAACGCTCTCATGCGGGCGCTCCCAGAGAAAACTCCCGCGACACCATAGCAAACACGGCCCGCACGACAAGCGAACTGTGTCACTCCAACACCTGAGTTTTTTTCACCAGCGACGGCTGGCGCCCGCTGAGGCGGTCACGCGACTCCCCGATCCGCGCTCACGGACCGGCCGTGCTCCTCGAGCTCTCCACCTCAGAGCTTGCCCGTCGCACGCCAACCCCCGTCGGCATAGCCCGTGCGCACCGAAGCCACGTACGGCACCGGACAGACGATCGCGCGGATCTCGACCTGTTTGTGGCTCTCGACCGTCGGCTTCTTCGAGCCGCCGTTCTCCTCACCCCAGACGAAGGTCACTTCGGTGCCCGGCTTCGCGTACTGCGGATCGAGCATGGCCAGTGTCAGCATCTTGCGCTCGTTCGAGCTGTAGCCGATCCAGGTCGACAGGCCGGCGAGCTTGCCGTCCTTCATGACACGATCGAAGGGATACATGGAGTACACGGCGGACGGGAAGTCGATGTACTTCGCCCGCTCGTGCTCCTTGCCGAACTGCGAGGCGATCGCCTTCATCACGTCCTCGTCGTTCAGCTCCAGGGTCACTTTGATCCGGTGCGGCTTGCCGGCGAGTTTCTCCAGCGCCTCGCGTCCGATGAACTCGTGATCGAACTTCACGAACGCGCCGTAGCCGAGGTCGTACGGCGTGAGATAGTAGTCGTCGATCTTGTTCGAGTAGTAGCTGCCGCCCAGGGAGGCGTTGCCCTCGAAGCTGTTCGCCTTGAGCCATTCGCGGTACTTCTTCATCCGCTCGTCACCCGAATAGATGGCGGGCATGGGCGAGGGAATCCAACCTGACTCCAGCGTGTTCGAGGAGTACGCGCGGGCTCCGACGAGCCGCATGCCGAATTCCCTGCCTGCGACGACGAGCGCATCCTTCACGGTGTCACCCTCTTCGGCCGGCCCGAAGAGCTCGAAGCCGGGCTGGCCTGCCATGCCGTGACGCAGAGCGCGTACGCGCTTGCCGGCGATGATCATTTCGCACATGTTGAAGAACTTCAGGTCCGGCGGCGCCTTGCCGAGCACGCGCTCCATGATCTTCATGGCGTTCGGGCCCTGGATCTGGAAGCGATAGGTCTTGCGGGCAACCGGGTTCACGCGAGCGGCGGAGCGCTCGTCACGCTCACACTTGACGTCATAGCCGCCCGTCTCGGCGTGGTACTGCACCCAGTTGTGGACGGCCGGACGGCCGATCAGGTTGAAGAGATTCTTGTCGAGGTAGCACAGCACGACATCGCCGATGACGTAGCCGTCCCAAGTCACGGGAACGTACTGCTTCGCCTTGTTGACCTCGAAGCCCTTGAAGCTGTTGATGCCCAGCTTCTCGAGGAGCTTGAACGCGTCCGGGCCGGACACATACATGTCGGTCATGTGATACGACTGATTGAATAGCACCGCGGTCTGCTGCCACGCGCGCTGCTCGTCGCGCCAGTTGGTGTACTCGGACTGCACCACCGGATACGGATTCGGGCCGCTCGGCGAATTACGCAGGTGATTGACGGGGCCGCCGTTGGCCTGCAGCAGCTCTTCCAGGTTGTTGTGGGTCATGATCTTGAGACTCCAGGTGAGGATCAGACGCCGCCGTTGGCGGTCCGTGCGAGCGTTCGTCCCGCGGTTTCGCCGGCTGCCACCGGCAGCGCGGACAGATTTATGCTTTCTTTCGGGGAATTCGCGTGCTCACGCATGAGTGCCTCCACTCGCGCGCTTTGCCCACGCTCCAGGGCTTCGACGATGCCGTGATGCTGGCGGTGGGCGTAGCGCAGCAAATCGTACATCTGCTCCAGGTGACCTCGATCGAACGCAACCGCCTGCGCGCCCGCAAACGGAATGCGTGCATTGCGCGCCAGGGCCTCGGCGATGAGCACACTGTTGGATTCCATGAGAATGAGCTGATGGAATCGCTCGTTCATCTCGGCGTAGCGCCCTTCGTCGCTCTCATCGACGTGATGCTTATTGAGAATGGCGTCGCCATCCTCCAGGCAGGCACGCAGCTCTCGCAGCAGCGCTTTCGATGCGCCGCGCTCCGCGATACGCCGCGCGGCAAGACCCTCAAGAACCCCGCGTATGTCGATCGCGTCAACGATGTCGGCAGCGGTGAACGCCCGCACGACGTAGCCTCGGGTCTCGTGCTCGGAAAGAAGTCCCTCTTGCGCGAGCAATGGCAACGCCTGGCGCACAGGAGTGCGGGACATGTCCAGAAGATCCGCGAGCGGGGCTTCCGCGACACGCTGTCCGGGAGCCAGCTCGCCGCGCAGGATCATCTCGCGGATACGAACGATCGCCTGAGTGAGCTGCGTGTTCATGAGCGGCGGAGGGTCCTCTTCTGGATCCCAATTCGTCAAATCGGGATCCAGAATTGCCCATCTGGTGGCCCGACGCAAGCTCGGCAGGGCGACTTTTAGCGTTTTGGGATCCCGCGACGCACCATTATCATCGCCCCGCGGACCGCACCGCCTTCACGGCCGCCGGGTCAGGCGCGATTCAATCCGTCGCCTGCAGCACGAGGAACTGCTCCAGCTTGCCCTCCGGGTAGCCCCGCTCGACGACCTCCAGCCGCCGGGTGCGGCAGAGGATCTTCCAGATGCGAGTCACCATGCCGCCGCGGCGGCTCTCGTGGCGCAGCTCGATCAGCCGGGCAGGACCCAGGGGACCGAGACTCGACTTCAGGTCGGCCAGAGCCGCCTCGGTCAGCCAGCTGCGGCCGCTGTCCGTGAAGAGACTCCTGTCCACCGTCCCGGCCTGGAATTGCGCAAAAACCGCGCGAGCACGCGCCTCGGCCGGATTGGGGGGAAGAACCGCGAAGGCGATCCGACTGACCAGCTCATCCGCGTCGGCCCAATCCGAGCTGGTGAGGACGACGATCGCCGCTTTGTCATCC
>DASZVD010000111.1:0-17320 GCA_035547375.1 Steroidobacteraceae bacterium | reverse complement strand
GAAGCCCTCCTGCGCTGGAACCATCCGACCCGCGGCCCCGTGTTGCCGGGCTCGTTCATTCCGATCGCCGAGGAGACGGGCCTGATCGAGTCGATCGGGCAGTGGGTGCTCGAGCGGGCCTGTCACGACCTGCGCGCCTGGCTCGATCGCGGCGAGGACACGTTGCGGGTCTCGGTCAATCTCTCCCCCGTGCAGTTCGCGCGTGAGGAGCTGCCCGAGCGTGTCGCCGCCGCGTTGGATGCGGCGGGGCTCGCGCCGGAGCTGCTGGAGTTGGAGATCACGGAGACGGTGGCGATGCGCTCACCCGAGCTTGCGGCGCGCCATCTGGCGCGGCTTCGCGCGCTGGGCGTGTCACTCGCGGTCGACGACTTTGGAACCGGCCACTCGTCACTGGCGCGGCTGAAGCTGTTGAACGTCGATTGCGTGAAGATCGACCGCTCGCTCGTGAAGGACTGCACCGCGGATCCGCACGATGCCGCTTTGTGCCGCGCGGCCATCGCACTGGGGCTCGCGCTCGGGCTCGAAGTCGTCGCCGAAGGCGTGGAAACCCAGGAGCAGCGGCAGTTCCTCCTGCAGGAACATTGCAGCACCATCCAGGGCTATCTGATCGCCCGGCCCAAGCCCGCGGCGGAGGCCTTCTCGTTCGTCAGGTCGATGCTGGAGCGTCCCCGGCTCCGGGGTGCTCTCGCGGTGCAGATCTGAATCGCCGCACCGATACGATTCCCAGCACCACGAAAAGGGTCAGCAGAGCGAGCTGCGCCACGCTGAAGGGCGCCTCGCTCTGGGTCGGCGCCAGCTTCTCGAGCGCCGGGATCTTCCCGAAAGCCTGTACCACGCCGACGAAGCAGTTCAGATAGAGCGCGAGCAGCGCGGTCGTCACATAGACCCGGCGCCAGGCGCCGGCGAGGCGATGCCTGTAGAGCGCAAGAAGGGCCAGTGCCAGCACCACGAGCGAGATCACACCCACGATGTGCGGCGGCCCGAAGCTCGTGGAATGGAACATGAAGCCCGTGACGCTCGTCAGGATGGTGGTCGTCAGAAAGAGGCCGGTCCAGTAGCCCAGGCGCTTGCCGCGCCACAGGCCGCCAGCCACGACCAGGCCCGAAGCGATGCCGATGAGGCTGATGATTACGTGCAACAGCGTGAAGGTTGCCGTCGACAGGCCCAATACCATGGCTTTCTCCCCGAACGGTTTTGTTGGGCGGCGAGTCCGTTCGAGGATAGTCCCTCAGGGGGCAGCGCGCTTGTCGATTCGCGTCACGCCTGGTCAGAAAGCACGGCGCAGTCGAGGTTAGATGCTCCCGACTCTGCGCAGGAAGGCGAGGAGCACCTGGACGGGGCCTGAGCCATGCGGCTCGCAGAGGATGGGCCCCTCGTCCGGCGAACAGCGTGCAACGTCGACGCTGTGCAGAGTCACCCTGCCGCCGCGTGCGCTTTCGAGCCGTAGCGAACCCGAGATACAGCAGATGAGTGTCTCGTCCCAACCGGCGGTCGTGATCCGCTCAGCGGCGCCGATCGAGAGGACACTTGCCCGCGACTCGGTGCGGTCCTTGGCGACGATGAGATTCAAGTCGGTGGAGGGGCCGTCGATCAGCTCGCAGCGAGTGGGCCAAGAGCCGTCGAAGAACGCCGACTGTCCCGGAGCATCCAGCCGGATGCGTCCGTGCGGTCCGAAGTCCAACTCCACTCCCGCACCACGCACCAGCACCAGCGTTCGTTGATAGCCGTCGAAGGCCGAGAATGGCCCGGGAGCGGCGATCGTGGCGAGGCTCAGACGCCAGTCGAAACTCGCCGCATCGGAGGGCGCCTTGAGGATTTCCCTCGTGATGCCGCCCCCATTTTTCCATGGGACGGTGACGTAGTCGTGCTCGCGCAGTATCCGCATTGCGGCGCATTGTATGCCGAATCTCCCGGTGAAGCGTTCATTACGAGGGAAGCGCTGTGAAAGCAGTGATTTAACGTACAGCAAGGTTAGAGAGGAACCTATGCGCAAGATAGCCGTTTGCGTTCGTAACTTGGCGGTGGTCGTGGGCTTGTGTGCGGCCCTGAGTGCCTGCGTGGTGTATCCGGCACGCGGATACTACGTTGGCGGCCCTGTAGCGGTAGCGCCGCCGCCGCCCCGGGCCGAGGTCATAGGTGTGGCACCGTCGCCGGGGTATGTGTGGATCGGCGGCTATTGGGGCTGGGAAGGCGGTCAGCACGTGTGGCACGGAGGCCATTGGGACCCGCCGCATCCGGGCTACCGTTGGGAGCCGCACCACTGGGTGCACCAGCGGGACGGTTGGCATTTGTCCGGGGGCCGTTGGGTCCGGCGTTAAGGCTGGGTTCAGTAAGCCCGCGGGCTCCCCGCGGGCTTACTCCGAGTCGGCTCGCTCGCGGCTGTGTTGCCGTAAAATGATCTCTCCTTCGCCGCCCGCGAGCCGTTGTTCAGGAGTCCGGATGCGTCCCCTGCTTTTCCCATTGGCGTTCCTGTGCGCGGGCGTCGCTTGCGCCACGCCGTCCACCTCTCTCGTCTATCCCCCTGCGCAGCAGGGAAACGCGGCCGACGAGCTGCAGGGAGTGAAAATCCCCGATCCGTATCGCTGGCTGGAGGATCTCGATTCGCCGGCGACCCGTACCTGGGTCGCTGCCGAAGACAAGTTGAGTCGCGGCTATTTGAGCGCGCTGCCGGATCGCGACGAGATCGCGCGGCGCTTGCGGGAGATCTGGAATTTCGAGCGCTGGAGTCCGCCTGTGCGGCATGGACGGCACTGGTTCTACACGCACAACGACGGCCTGCAGAATCAGGCGGTGATCTTCGTGACTTCCGACCCGGGTACGCCCGGGCACGTCCTGCTCGATCCCAACACCTTGTCGAAGGACGGCACGGTCGCGTTGCGTGAGACCGCGGTGAGCGATGATGGGCGGCTGTTCGCTTACGCCTTGTCGGACGCCGGCTCGGATTGGCAGGTCTGGCGCGTGCGTGACGTGGACAGCGGTGCCGATTTGCCGGACGAGGTGCGCTGGTCGAAGGCGGGTGGCGGCAGCTGGCGCAAGGACGGCTCCGGCTTCTACTACACCGCTTATGACGCGCCCAAAGGTGATGAGGCGCTCAAGGCGGCCAACGAATTCCAGAAGCTCTACTTTCACGAGCTGGGCACGACTCAGGACAAGGACGAGCTGGTCTATACGCGCACGGATGACCCTGACTGGTTCGTCGGCGGCGAAGTGACGGATGACGGGCGTTATCTCGTCATCCAGGCCAATCATGGCGATGAAGTGCAGAACACCCTGTTGGTGGAGGATCTCGCGAAGGCTGCGGGCCCGATCAAGTCCGTCATTCCTGAGCCGAAGGCCGTCTATACGTTCATCGGCAACGTCGGAGCGACGTTGTATGTCCTGACGGACGACGGCGCTCCTCGGTACAAGGTCGTGGCGATCGACCTTGCGAGGCCCGAGGCAACTCATTGGCGCACGGTGATTCCCGAAGGCACTGACACGCTGGAGACCGTGAGCCTGGTCGGTGGCCAGCTCATCACGCGATACTTGCATGACGCGCATAGCGCCGTGCGTCGTTACACGACGGCCGGAAAGCTCCTTGGGGAGGTGAAGCTGATCGGCCTCGGCGCTGCCACCGGGTTCGAGGGGCGGATGGAGGATCACGCGACCTTCTATTCGTTCAGCAGCTTCACCTCACCTCCAAGCGTCTATCGGCTCGACCTGGCGACGGGGGCGAGCGCCCTTTGGAAGGCTCCGCGGTTGGAGGGATTCAATCCTGAAGGCTACGAGACCCGGCAGGTGTTCTACGCGAGCAAGGACGGCACCCGGGTGCCGCTCTATATCGTCGCCCGCAAAGGGACGAAGCTCGACGGGAGCAATCCCACCATCCTGTACGGCTACGGTGGCTTCAACATCGCTCTGACTCCCCAGTTCTCGGCGGCTGTTGCGGGTTGGTTGGAAATGGGCGGGGTCTACGCTTTGGCCAATCTGCGCGGCGGCGGTGAGTACGGCCGAGCGTGGCATGAAGCCGGCATGAAGACGCACAAACAGAATGTCTTCGATGACTTCGTCAGCGCGGCGGAGTACCTGATCTCCCAACACTGGACGGATTCGCGGCATCTGGCGATCCTCGGCCGTTCCAACGGCGGGTTGTTGGTCGGGGCCACCGAGGAGCAGCGTCCGGACCTGTTCGCCGCCGCCGTGCCGCAAGTGGGCGTCATGGATATGCTGCGTTTCCGCGACTTCACCGTGGGCAAAGGCTGGGAGTCGGATTATGGGTCGGTGGACGATCCGGCGCAGTTCCGTGCCCTGCTGGCGTATTCGCCTTTGCAGAATGTGAAGCCCGGTGTGAGTTATCCGGCGACGTTGATCACGACGGGCGACCATGACGATCGCGTCTATCCGGCGCACAGCTTCAAGTTCGCCGCCGCCATGCAGAAGGCGGATCCGAGCGGCAAGCCCATCTTGTTACGAGTGGAGACCCGGGCCGGTCACGGGTCGGGCAAGCCGACGGCCAAGCTGATCGAGGAGACCGCTGACATCTACGCGTTCATTTTGAACGCAATGAAGTAGGCCGGCGCAGCGTAGCGGTCGCGGAAAGCGCCCGCATCGTCGCCGTCGATGACAAGGACGCCGGGGCCGTGTTGGGTGGCGCCGGAGGAGCGGGCTTCTTTTTCGGCGTGGCCTCGGTGGGCGCGCTGAGCCGCGACCAGAGGCGCGCCAGGTCCGTTGCCGGCATGCCGTCGATCGGTAATGAGATCTGGGCCACGACATCGTCGACGGATTCGTTCAGGCGCAGCACGCCCAGGGCGCTGGCGAGACGTCCGAAGCGCAAGGACCGGCCGAGCGGTGTGTGTCTGTCCGCGTCGACCGCGGCGGTCTGGTCGTCGAGCGCGGCCTGGATGCGCTCGGACAGGCCCCAGCTGGCGGCGATCATCTTGGCGACCGGCACGGATTGCGCATCGAGCAGCAACGCGATGACGCTCGGGTGCGGCCTGAATTTCGGCCGTGCCTCGTACTGATCCAACGCGACGCGGAACACGACGATGCTCGCCATGCCGGCCACCAGTCCCAGCAGCTGCGCGGCAAACGGATCGGATCTCTCGACGATGGCGGCGTGTGTGACCGTCGCGCTCGCGGTGCGGAAGGTGTGCTCCCAGGCGATCTCGGGAAAGCGCGGGAAGGCGCCGGCGCGGATCTGGAAAATGGGCTGCGCCAGGGCGGTCGCGATCAGGGACCGGATGCCCTCGTTGCCGAGGATCACCACGGCCCGGTCGATGCTCTCGACCGCCTGGGAGCTGACGCGGTAGAACGGGCTGTTGGCCATTTTCAACAGGTTGCCCACGAGCGAGGGGTCTCGGGAAATGATCGTCACCAGCTCGCGTCGCGATACTTCCTCGTCGTTCATCGCACGCATCAGCTGCGGCAGGAGGGTGGGACGGCGCGGCGCGTAGCGATCTTCGGTCGCGGCCGTTTCCAGCACGCGCGTGGTCGCGGCAACGACTTCGCTGTGATCTTCGGCGCACGGCTCGGTTGCCGCGGGTCCGAGCGAGAGCTGATGGAGTTTGCCGAGGATTTCTTCGGCCGTCAGCGGCAGGACCTCCGCCGGGAGGGGGCTCCCTTCAGGGCCGGTCGCAGTCTCGCCGGGCTTTGCCACGGCACCTGGCCCTGTTGCAGCGCGCCCAACCGGCGGCCCCGAGAGCTCGGCCGGGTTCGCGAATACCCATTCGGTCACCTTCTCGCGGGTGCTCGGGGTCGCTCCCAGCTGCCGTGCAAGCAGCCAGATCGCCGTGCCTACGACGGCCACGAACCCGATGGAGCCGACAACCAACAACATGCGCGACGCCCCGCGGCATTCCTGCCGCGCCGAAGTGAACTCAATCTAGCGTAGGACGTATCACGCCGCCAGCCCGTTCAGCGCGGCGGCAGCGAGTTTTGCGGCCTGCGTCGTATTCGCCGCGGAGCTCGAAGGCGTTGCGGCGGTCCCCGTTTGCTCTTGCGCATAGGTGGGCAGCGCCTGGGCCAGCAGATTGATCTTCCAGCGGGCCGAAAGAGTGCTTTTGTGGCCCCCGCCGGCGCTCCGTCCCAGTTTAGACATAACGTTCTGCACGAAGCGGGTGATAGTTTGCTGCGGAGTGGTGGAGGCGTTGTCGGAGGCCGCCGAAGAAGCGCTGACGGACGAGGCGCTCGAGTTCGGGCTTACGGATGCGCTCGAAGACGCGCTGAGAGACGCGCTGGGAGACGAGCTGGGAGATGAGCTGCCGCCCGTGGGCGTCGTGATGCCGGCACCCATCTGTTGATATAACGCGCTCGAATAGGACAGGCTGAGGCTCAGCCCGGCAATTTCGCTCGGGTCAGTACCGATGTTGGCCGCGGCGGCAAAGGCGTCCTGGGTGTCGCCCGAGAAGAACTGCGTCGCCAGGGCGTTGACCTGCGAGACCACGTTGCTGATGGCTTGCAGGTCGTCGTTGGTGAGGTTCCCGTCGATCGACACGCTGAGGCGGCCGCTGGAGAAGATCGCGGCGGCGGCCGGCGTGCTGCCGTCCGCCTGGGTTTCCGAGGCCGCGATGCCTGCGCCTTGCGCGCGCAGCCGGATCGTGACTTGCGCGCCGTCGGTTGTTTGGATCTTGAGGGTTTCGCTCTCGCGGACGACCGCGAGCTCGGAGAAGCCGGTCGTGGTGGTGCCGGTCGTGGCGGCGTTGGTCGTGGCGGCGCTGGTCGTGGCGGCGCTGGTCGTGCTGACGGCGCTGGTCGTGCTGACGGCGCTGGCCGTGCTGCTGCCGGCATTCGCGCTGCCGCTGGAGCTGGCCTGGCCGTTGGTGGCGCTGGCGCCGTTGCTCGTGTCGCCCGTGTCGGCGCTGACAACGATGGACGAGACCGTTGGTCCGGACGAAGCGTCGTTGGCGCTGTCTGTGCTCGAAGAAATGCCGGTCGCTGCGGCAGCGCTCGACGAGGAGACTGCATTGGAGCTCGACGCCGCCGCGGCAGCTTGGATGGCTGCATCGTGCAGCGAGCGGGACAGCTCGTCGCGGAATCGCCCGATCAGCTTCTGGACGTGCGAGGGATCGATGCCCTTGGCCGTCAGCTGTTGCGAGACCTGATCGAGAGCGGCATCGATTTTCTGCGTCAGCTGCGGTGCAAGGTCCTGGCCGGAGGCCAGGCCCGCCGACAGCTGGGAGGTCAATGCCGCGGCCAGGGCTTTCACGCCGCCGGTCGCACCCGCCTGGCCCCCGCCGGTTGCACCCGCCGGGCCCGATTGGCTGGCTTGTCCGGCCGGGGCGATGGCGGACCAGACCGTGCTCAACAGGAGTTTGCGGGCCGTCGGCTCATTCGCGGCGGCGGCACTCGTGCTCGCGGTTGCCGTGCTGGTGTTGGAGCTGGTGCCCGGGAAGTACGAGCCGTAGAAGCCAAGTTGTCGCAGCATGCCGGGGCCCCTCGAGAAACACGGGCGGAAGCTGAAGCACTGTTCAGCTCGAGTGCTCCGGAGAGCGGCAGGGCGCTCATTAAGTTAAGGCTGGGAACGGACAGGATGTGAACCCGGTCACGAAAAAAAGTCACGTCGATTACACTTCCGCACGCGTTGGCGCCCTTGGGGCGCGTGTGGCCGGTCGGCGAACGCCCCGGCGGTCATTTCAGGGGAAGCGAATGAAAGCGATCACTGTCGCCGCTCCGGGCGGCTTGGACCGGTTGAAGCTCGTGGACGTCAGCGAGCCGGGTGTCCCGGGTGCCGGCGAAATCCGGGTCCGGGTGCGCGCCAGCTCGATCAACTTTCACGACTACGCCGTGGCACGGGGCTTCCTGCCTGCGGCGGATGGGCGCATCCCCCTCGCGGATGGCGCGGGGGTGGTCGAGGCTATCGGCGCGGGTGTCACCGAGTTTGCCGTGGGTGACTGCGTCGTGTCGGGTTTCTTTCCCACCTGGCTCGACGGTTCTGCGCCCATCGCCGACTTCTCCCGGACACCGGGAGATGGCCTGGATGGTTATGCACGCGAAGTCGTCGTCACGCCCGCTACGTGGTTCACGAAGGCGCCCAAGGGTTTCAGCCATGCGGAAGCGGCGACATTGACCACCGCTGGACTGACGGCTTGGCGCGCGCTGATCGTGGAAGGGGGCATCAAAGCGGGCGATACCGTGCTGGTCATGGGGACCGGCGGGGTGTCCATCTTCGCTCTGCAGTTCGCGAAGATGATGGGCGCGACTGTGATTGCCACTTCGTCTTCGGATCAGAAACTCGAGCGCGTCAAGGCGTTGGGCGCCGACTACACGATCAATTACAAATCCGAGCCAGAGTGGGGCGGCGTGGTGCAGCGCCTGACCGGGGGGCTCGGCGTGGACCACGTCGTCGAGACGGGGGGGCCCGGCACGTTGTCGCAGTCGTTCCTCGCGGTTCGTACGGGCGGCCGCATCTACCTGATCGGCACGCTGACGCGCCAGAGCGGTGACCTGCCGTTCCGCGCGCTGATGACCAAGAATGCCCGTCTGCAGGGCATCCTGGTCGGCAGCCGGCGTCAGCAACAGGACATGGTCCGGGGCATCGAGGCAGGCGGGCTGCGTCCGGTGCTCGACAGGAGCTTCCCGCTCGCGCGCCTGGCGGATGCGTTCCGCCATGAGGAATCCGGGCAACACTTCGGGAAGATCTCGATCGAGATCTGACCCGGCTGCCGGCCGTGACGGGCTGTGAAGGCCGGCTGCTTTGCGGCCAAGGCGAATGTGCGGCAGCCCACAGTTTGACGAGGTGGGCCGTTCAGCTCCAGACCGGCACGCCGATAGCGAGGCAATGTCGGAATTCAAAAGACTCGTTGACAAACGCTGGCTTGCCATCGGCAAGGCGCTGCCGTTTTCGATTTACGATACGCACCACAAGCTGCTGCTCGCCCAGGGGCACGTCGTCGAGTCGGAGCGCAGCCTGCAGCGGCTCCTCGAGCAAGGTCAGTTCTACAAGCCGCAAGTCGCCGGCCAGGCGGCGCAGCCGCTCGCGGAGGAGGCTGCCGGGGCCGATCCTGCTGACGACCCGTTGACGGCCCTGCGCTGCGAATATTCCACCGTGGCGCAGCGCGCCCGCTACGCAGTGAAGATCGCCCCGAAGGAGACGGGCGACAGTTATTTGTGTTGGGTCATTGGTGCCTCGCGGGAGAATCGCTGCCTCGTCATGACCGCGCCCGTGCGTCCCGACAACTCACTGGCGCCGATCTCCAAAGGGCAGGTGTGGTTCTGCCGGGTGTCGAGCGAGACGAAGGTGCACCGCTTTCGCGGCGCCGTCTTGAAGGTGGCCTTCGATCCCTATCCCTATCTTCACATTCTCGTGCCGACGGACATCGAGCAGCGGCTCATTCAGAAACTGCCGCGCGCATTGGTGAGTTTGCCCGCGAGCGTCGCGGTGCCCGCCGCCCACGACGCAACGATCGTTGACATCAGCGTGGGCGACGCCCGCATCGCGGTCGATAAGAACGTGGCGCTCGAGGCGGAGAAGCCGGTTCAGCTCAGCGTGCAAATGGATGTTCTCGGTTGCCGTCAGACTTTGGCTCTTCCGGCGAAAGTCACGGCGGCGCACGGTGTGATCGATAGCCGGCATCCGGGTGTTGCGTTCTACGAGCTCACTTTTGACACGCTCGAAGAGCAGGTCCTTCTGGTGCTGCACGGCTTCGTGCAGCAGCAGCTCGCGGCCGAGTACGACGGACTGAGCCAGGAGCTGGCGCTCGGGTTCGGGGCGCGGATCTGACTGCCCGGCACCGCCAGCTCCCGGGGGCGCTCAGGCGCGCGGATACCTGCTCAGGTGCGCGGGTACCTGCTCAGATGCGCGGGTACCTCGTAAAGATCGCCGCGACGGCCTTGTCGATCTTTTGCTCCGCTTTCGCTCCGGTCACACCGTAAAGGCTCTGGTTCGCCGAGGCGTGCCAGATCGGCTGCTTGGTCCTCGCGTCGTAGAGGTCCACCGCAATGATCCCCTCGTGGTAGATGTAGGGCTCATCCCAGCCCCAGTAACCACCGTAGTAGCCGCGCCAGCCCCAGCGCGGGCCGTAGCCCCAACCCCAGCCCCAGCCGACCGGGTAGGCGCCATCTATTTCAGTTTGCGCGCCAATGCCGTAGCCGACCAGGCAATCAGGCTCGCCGGTGGCGGGTCGAACCCCGACCATCCCCAGCTGAGCCGTAATCGCGCCTCGCAGGCGCGCCTCGTTCACGGGGTTCGCAATGCCGTTGCGCATCGGGCTGTTGCCCTTGAAGGTGCCCGCCCAGCCGAATGTGTGGCACTGAACCGACCCGATCACGGCCCGGTTCACATCGGAGGTTACCCGTAGCGACGCGCAGGCCGCCAAGGAAACGGTCGCGGCAACGATGCCGGTGCGAATCAGCTGCTTCATCATAAGGACACCCTCGGGCCTCTGGCGCGGGGGATACGCTGGCCCCCGCCATCCCAGGAAAACGCACCGCGGACCCTTTAGTTGACCCCTGCGGTAGACTTCCGGGCCTGCCGCACACCGCAAAACTCCTCACTCAGAATGAAAATTTACTCGTGGAACGTCAATGGCATCCGGGCCACCCTGAAGAAGGGGACCTTCCAGTCGTTCATGGCGGCTCACAAGCCCGACGTCATCTGCCTGCAGGAGACCAAGGCCGAGCGGGGCCAGATCGAGATCGATCTGCCCGGCTACCACGAGTACTGGAACTCCGCGGTGAAGAAGGGGTATTCGGGCACTGCCATCTTCTCCAAGCAGGAGCCGCTGAGCGTGGTGAACGGCTTTCCCGACACCTTTGCGAAACGTTTCAAGTTCGCGGACGAGCTGAAGCGGGACAGCGCCGGGGAGGGGCGCGTCATCACGGCCGAGCTCCCGAAATTCTTCGTCGTGACGGTCTATACGCCGAACGCGAAAGACGACCTGAGCCGCCTGCCACTGCGCTACGAGCATTGGGACCCGGCGTTCCTCGCCTACTGCCGGCAGCTCGAGAAGAAGAAGCCGGTCGTTTTGTGCGGCGATCTCAATGTCGCGCACACCGAGCTCGACCTGGCGAACCCGAAGCCCAATCGCGGCAAGAAAGGTTTCACCGACGAGGAGCGCAAAGGCTTCCAGAACATGATCGACGCCGGCTTTATCGATACGTTCCGCCTCTTCACGCAAGGGAATGGGCACTACACGTGGTGGAGCCATTTCGCCAACTCCCGCGCGCGTAATGTGGGATGGAGAATCGACTACTTCCTCGTATCCGCCAAATTACGCACCGCCGTGAAGGCGGCGAAGATTCACGCCGACGTCATGGGGAGCGATCACTGCCCCATCAGCGTCACGTTGGACGTCTGAGGAGTGGATGGCGAAGGAGCTCGGCTCATGAGTAGTGACGCATTGGAACGGCTCGAAACGAAGCTCGCGTTTCTCGAGCGCGCAAACACCGAGCTGAGTGATGTGGTGTATCGGCAGCACCGTGAGATCGAGGCGTTGCGTCAGAGGATCGAGTCGCTCGCTGAGCGTCTCAGTGCGATGCACTCGCAGGACGAGCAGCGGACGCCCGAGGACGAGCGTCCGCCGCACTATTGAGGTCTGCCACGGAAGTAACGTCCGCTGCCGAGGATCAGGTCTTCGGCTCAGGCGGCTCAGGCGGCGTGGGATTCGTCGTTTCGCGGAGCTTGCGCACTTCCTCCGGCGTGATCGACGAGCCTTTTACACCGAAACGCGCCGTCACGTAGTTCGCTACGGCGGCGACGTCGGCGTCAGAGTAAGCGGCGCCGAATGCAGGCATGACGGCGATATCGCCGGATGATGGCAGCGGGCCCGCGCCACGCAACACCGCGAGCGCCACGTTCGTGGCCGTCGGATCGTTTACAGCGCGCGTGCCGGTCAGGGTCGCATGACTGACGAGAGAGTTCGCGCCCGTCCAACCGTGACAGCCCGCGCAGGCTCCCGCAAAGAAGTCGCGGCCCTTGGTGTTCTCATCCAGGGCCACGCCTTTCGCCGGATCGGCTGGGGCGGGCTCTGCCTTCGGTGCCGGCAGGTCCGGACTCGATACCGGCGGCACACTGCGCACGTACTCTGCAATGGCTTTGATGTCCGACGGCGTCATTTTCGCGAAGCTCAGGTGTACGGCCTCCGCCATCGGGCCGAACGCCGAGCCGCGATCCATGGAGTGGCCCGTGCTCAGGTAGTGCACCAGGTCGGCTTCGCTCCAGGAGCCGATGCCCGAGTCCTGGTCGCTGGAGAGGTTGTAGGCGCGCCAGCCCTCGGACTCGCCGCCGCGAAACTTCTTCCGGTTGTCCAGCGACTGCAACGGCGTGCGCGGTGTATGGCAATCGCCGCAATGTCCGAGCGCTTCCGCGAGATACGCCCCGCGGTTCCACTCCGGGCCGCGGTCGGGCACGGGCTGGAAGCGGGTGTTCGGGTTGTAGAACGCGGACCAGAAGGCCATCAGCCAGCGCTGGTTGAACGGGAAGCTCAGAGCGTTCTGCGGCGGCACGCTCTTCACCGCCGGCAGGCTGAACAGGTAGGCCTTGATGGCGAGGACGTCGTCGTCGGTGAGATAGGTGTACGCCGCATACGGGAATGCGGGGTAGAGGCGCTCGCCGCCCTTGGCGATGCCTTCATGAACGGCCTTGAGGAAGTCCGCATCGCTCCAGCTGCCGATCCCCGTCTCGACATCCGGTGTGATGTTGGGCGAGAACATCGTGCCGAACTGCGTTACGAACGCGCGACCTCCGGCGAACGGCTTGCCGCCTTCGGTGGTGTGGCAGGCCTCGCAATCGGCGGCTTCCGTGAGGTACTTGCCGCGCGCCAGTGCGTCGGTGCCGGTGAAGTCGGCCGGTACGCCGGTGGGGTGCCCGTTGTACGAAGCGAGCGGCACTGCCTTGCCGGCGAAGGCCAGCGGGCCGGGACGGAGGGCGGCCCAGGCGAGCACGATGAGACCGAGCGCCACGACGCCAATGACGATACCAACACGTTTGCCAGTCGACGCGCTCATGTCGATCTCCGCTCCACCAACACCGAAGTTGTTTTTCTGCTCTACTCGCGATATCTTCCAGGATATAACGCGTGCGCGAACCAGTCCCGAACTATCCCACCCGTATGGGGGCGCCGCAAGGTGCGGGGTTGATCTCTTGCGCAGCGCGGTTCATCATCGTTTGCGCTTCCGCTCAAGAACGTCCGTTGCCAGGCTCCACCACTCATCCACTGCGCGCGCTCTGCGCTGCCGCGATCGCGCCACTGGCGGACGTCGGTATCTTCATCGCGGCGCTCGATGCCGGCCTGGCTCCGAATCTCGCGCACCTGGTCAGCTTCGCTTGCGCCGCGCTGCTGAATTACGGCCTCACGGTTCGCTTCGCCGTGGCGGGCGCGGGACGCAGCCGGGATGCGCATCTCTACGGTCATCTGCTCGTGGTTGCCGCGGCCGCCGTCTTTCTTCGCGGTGGTGTCCTGTCGTTGCTCATCGGCTGGGGCTTGCCGCCCCAGTGGTCGATCCTGTTCGCGGTTGCCGTGACGGGGCTCGTGATCCGCCTGGGAAATGCGCTGTGCCTGTCGACCGGGACGTGGACTCTCGGGAGCGGCGTGTACTGGCGCGCGCTGGCCATCGCTTTGATCGCCTGCGGCGCCGGGCTGCGCCTGATCTACAGCAGCCAGATGGAATTGCTCCCCGAGGAGACGTACTACTGGAATTATTCGCAGCATCTCGACATCGGCTACCTCGACCATCCGCCCATGGTCGCGTGGCTGATCCGGCTCGGTACGCTGGTCTGCGGTAATACCGAATTCGGGGTGCGGGTCGGGGCGCTGTGCGTCGGTGCCGTGGCCTCGCTTTTCGTCTACCGGCTGACGCGCAACCTGTTCGATGAGGCCAGCGCCCTGGTGGCCGTCGTGTTGATGCAGGTGCTGCCGTTCTTCTTCTTCTCCGGCATTCTGATGACACCGGATGCGCCTCTCACCGCCGCCTGGGCGGCGTTGCTCTATTACCTGGAGCGCGCGCTCATCGCTGGCCGGTCCGACGCGTGGTGGCGCGCGGGAGTGTGCCTCGGGCTCGGGCTTCTCTCGAAATATACGATCGCCCTGCTCGTACCGGCGATGCTCATCTTCATGGTGTGGGATGCGCAATCGCGCCACTGGCTGCGGAACTGGCGACCGTATTTTGCCGGCGTGCTGGGACTGGTGATCTTCTCGCCGGTGATCTTCTGGAATGCCACCCACGAATGGGCGTCCTTCGTCTTTCAGACTTCGCGCCGACTCGCGGAGGCGCCGCGCTTCTCGTCGCACAGGCTGTTCCTGTCCGCGTTGGTGCTGCTGACACCCGCCGGCATGTTGGGGTTGTGCGCGACGCTGTGGGGGACATCGGCTGCCACGACGATGGATGGGGTCCCGGACGCCCGCCGGCGCCGCCTTTTCCTGCAGCTGGCGATCCTGACTCCGCTCGCGGTGTTCTTCGTGTTCAGTCTACGTCACGAGGTGAAGTTCGATTGGACGGGCACTCTGTGGACCGCCGCCGTTCCGGCGCTGGGGTACTCCATTGCGTCGTTGCACGAGACGGCCCCCGGGAAAGTGCTGGCCTGGACGCGCAAGGCTTGGGTGCCGACGCTGGTCATTCTGTTGCTCATCTACGGAGCGGCTTTCCATTACCTGGCGTTCGGCCTGCCCGGCGTGGGTTACGGCAAGCAGATGGAGCTGGTTCCCGTCGGCTGGCGCGACCTGGGGGAGCAAATGGCGGCCGTCGAGGCCGGGGTTCGTGAGCACACCGGCGCCGAGCCGCTCATCGTCGGCATGGACCGATACGAGACCGCCAGCCAGCTCGCTTTCTACGCGCCGGATCGCGCGCGTTCGGTTGCACAGACCTCGAGCGACACTCTGTTTGGCGGCGTGGGTCTCATGTACAAGCGCTGGTTCCCCGCGGCGCAGGCTGCGGGGCGCACGGTCCTGCTCGTCGGTTGGAACGCACGGGACCTGGCCGGGCCGAAAGTCGAGTCGCATCTCGAGAAGGCCGATCCGGTGCGGGAGGGCGTGTTGAGCCGCGACGGGAAGCTGATCCGCCATTTCTACTATCGTGTCGGGTACGGCTATCACGGTGCCGGCACGCCCAACTGAAGGGAATTTGCCCATGGCTATCACGATTTACGGCATCAAGGCCTGCGACACCATGAAGAAGGCCCGCGCGTGGCTCGATGAGCACGGCGTGCGCTATGAATTCCACGACTACAAGGCCGCCGGCATCGACGCCGAGTCGCTGAAGCGCTGGTGTGGAAAAGTGGGTTGGGAAACCTTGCTCAACCGCAGCGGCACGACCTTCCGCAAGCTGCCCGACGAGCGCAAAGAGGCCCTGAACGAGCGCAAGGCCGTGGCGTTGATGTTGGCGCAGCCCTCGATGATCAAGCGTCCGGTCCTGGAGAAGGGGGCGCAGCTGTTGGTGGGGTTCAAGCCGGACCTGTACGCCAAGGCGCTGAAAAGCTGAGCCCGAAGCAGCTTGGAGCCGCGCGGCACGCGGCGCTCAGGAGCCATAGGCGCGGCTCTTCCAGCGGGCCCCGCGGCCGAGCCAATGATTCACCGCCGAACCCAGCGTGGCGGCCATGTAGAAGAGCGCAATGAGGGGCAGACCCAACGCCCACCAGGGACTGCGGTGGTAGCGCGCCAACGTGGGCTGATAGCTCGACGCTGACAAAACGAAGGCCAGGAAGCCGGCGGCGCGTGTCCACCCATGGCCGAACAGCAGCGCCCCGGCCGGAACGAGCCACACCAGGGTGAGGCCGATCAGAGTGAGAACGAGCAGCAGTGCCGAGTAGCGCAGCTGGGTGAACGCGGTGCGGGCGATCATGTCCCACAGGTCGCGCCAGGACGGATAGGGCCGCACCGAGGTGGCCAGACCCGAATGACCGAGATAAATGGTGGCACCCGCCGCCCGCCCGGATCGCTTGACGGCCGTCGCCAGGGTGACGTCGTCGATGAGGGCGCCTTTGATGGCGGCGATGCCTCCGATTCGCTCCAGAGCCTCGCGCCGGATGAGAACCGTGCCGCCCGCGGCGGCTGCGACGCTCGACCGGGGATCGTTTACGCGGGCGAACGGGTAAAGCATCTGGAAGAAGTAGACGAACGCGGGAACCAGCGCGCGCTCCGCGAAGCTCTCACAGTTCAGCCGCACCATTTCGCTTACCATGTCGGCTCTCGGTTCCTCCAATCTGGCGACGAGCGCAGCGAGATGCCGCGGGTCGTGCACGATGTCCGCATCCGCGAACAGCAACACCGGGGCCGAGGTGGCGGCAATGCCCTGGCTCAAAGCCCAGAGCTTTCCGGACCAACCTTCCGCTTTGGGTTTACCGGTGATGACGCGCAGGTTGGGGGCGGTGCCGGCCAGGGCGGCGGTGCCGTCCGTGGAGTTGTCGTCAACCAGCGTGACCCGGAACTTCCCTGCGTACTCCTGTGCGAGGAGAGAGGCGATGACGGGGCCGATGGTCGCCGCCTCGTCGCGGGCCGGAATGACGATATCGACCTCGGGCAGGGCCCCATCCGGCAACGCTTTGGGCGCGGCCGGCGGCAGCTCCGGTCCGGAGGACCAGAACCGGCCGTGCGCGAGAACGAGGTAGGTCCAAATGAGGAGTGAGAGCAGAGCCAGCCAGAGCATCGTGTCGCCGGATTCCTTGGGGCGGGCAGTTTAACCAAGATCGATACCGTTAGGCCGTCCGGCCTAAGCGTCCCGGGCGCGGCCCCGGATGGTTAATTAGACTGCTCCCGGGCTCGAGGCGAGCGAGCATCCCGCGAGCGCCGGAGCCCGATTCGTCCAAGACAGAGCAGAATGATGACAAGCAGCAACGCAGTGAGCGCCCAGTCCTTTCCGGCGGAGGCGTTGCGTACGCAGTTTCCCGCGCTGCAGCGCGCCGGCGCATTCGTTTTCTTCGATAACGCCGCCGGCGCGCAGGTGCCGCAGGTCGTGTTGGATGCGGTGAACCGCCATCTGATCGACCATAACGTGCAACGCGGCGGGCGTTATCCGCAGAGCCTCGCGGTCGACGACATGATCGCGCGCGCGCGTCAGGCCGTCGCCGCCTTCGTGAACGCTCGACGTCCCGAGGAGATCGCGTTCGGCATGAATGCGACTTCTTTTATCCGCACCATCAGTCTTGCTGTCGGCCTCACCTTGCAACGGCGCAACGAGATCGTCGTGACGGATCTCGATCACGCCGCGAACGTCGAGACCTGGTTGGCGCTCGAGAGGCTGGGGGCGAGATTCGTCTGGTGGAAGATGCGTGCCGATGGCTGTCTGCACGTTGACGACCTGAAGCCTCTGTTGTCCGAGCGCACGCGACTGGTCGCTTGTACGCTGACCTCGAACGCGCTCGGCTCCATCGTGGATGTGCGGGCCGCCGCGGATGCGGCTCATGCCGCCGGCG
>DASZVD010000110.1:0-27863 GCA_035547375.1 Steroidobacteraceae bacterium | reverse complement strand
TGGCCCGAGGTCATTCCGTCACCGATCATTTCACCTACCTGCCCCGAGCGTGCCTCCGCCAAGAGCGGCGAACAGGCTCACTCGACTGGATTGCAGCGCGCGCTGTGTCTGAACCAAGGATTGCTCCGCCGAGAGAAGGTCCCGCTGTGCGTCGAGGACCTCGAGATACGCTTCGGCTCCGCTCTCATAACGCAACTGCGCCAGCCGTGCGCGCTCCGTCTCCGCACCCAGTGCGCGACGCTGAATCTCGACCTGTCGAGTCAGATACTGATGCCGCGACAAGGCGTCAGCGACATCACGAAACGCGCCCTGAATCGTCGCCTCGTAGTCCGCAACAGCGATGTCGCGGCGGGCTTCCGCGAGATCGAGATTCGAGCGCAGACGCCCGCCGGTGAAGATCGGCAGCGTGATAGCGGGCATAAACGTCCACGTACGCGTACCTGCCTCGAACAGTCCATTCAACTCAGTGGAGGCTGAGCCAATGTTTCCGGTGAGCGTCACCTGGGGGAAAAAAGCCGCGCGTGCCGCACCGATGTTGGCATGTGCGGCCTCGAGCCGGTGCTCGGCCGCGATGATGTCGGGGCGCTGCGTCAGCAGCTGCGAGGGCAAGTCGGGCGCCACGATGCGCACCGCATCTTCGGTATCGAACACGCCGGTCCGCGTCGTGGTTGGAGCGGATACTCCCAGCAACAAGCCGAGGGCGTGCCCGTTGAGCGCCCTCTCCTGCTCCAACTGGATGCCCAGTGTCTCGGCCTGGTTCAGCAAAGTCTCCACCTGGGTCAGCTCGAGGCGGGTTGCGGCCCCTTCCTCGTAGCGCCGCTTGACGATCCGATAGCTCTCCGAGCGTGTCGCGATCGATCTGCGTGCCAGTGCGATGCGGTCATCGAGCTCGCGCTGCTGCAGCCACGCGCCCGCGACCTGCGATACGAGACTGACCGCAAACGCCCGGCGGCCGGCATCCGTGGCCAGATAGCTTTCAAATGCCGCGGCATCCTGGTTGCGGAGGCGGCCCCAGAAATCGAGCTCCCAGCTCGCCCCGGCTGTCACATCGTACGCGCTGAGCACGCCCGGCAGCCCTTGCAGGCCGCCCAGATCGTCGGGCAGGCCCGCACGAATGCCCTCCGTGGTTGCATTCAGGCCGGGCCAGCGGGCAGCGCGATCGATGCCGCGCAACGCGCGGGATTCCCGGACCTGCAGAATGGATTTGCGCAAATCGCGATTGTTGCGCAGAGCGGTTTGAATGGCCTCCCGCAGGTCCGGGTCGGCGAACACGTCATGCCAATCGATCCGCGCTCCGTCAGTGGGCGAGCCGGTCGGCGCCGGCGCATCTACCGGGTATCTCTCCGCAACGGGCAGCGCCGGCCTGTGATAGGTCGGCGCCAGCGAAAGACACCCGGCCAGCGATAGAACAAGAACGAGGGTGACCGCCGCCTGCCGCCTGCGCCGGCGCACTTCTACGGAGTGTCTCCATGGACTCACGCGCGCACCCTGTGTTGCCGCTGCAACGTCTCCTGCCCGGCCAGAAACACCTGTACGGCACGCTCGATGCGACGCTCGACATCGGCTTCACTGGGTGGCTCGTGTGCTTGCACGAGCTGCTCCAGCAGCAATTGTCCGACCGACATGCCGAACAGCATCGCGGCGGCCTCGCGTGAATCGCTCAATGACAAACGGCCCTGCGCCGCCTGCCGCCCCAGCCAGGTTTCGAGCGCGCCCTCCCCCTTGCAGACCGTCTGCCGCTGTAGAGCCGCGACAACTTGCGGCGACCGCGGCGACTCGGCAATCATCAATCGTGTGAGCGCCAGCTGGCGCGGCGAGAGCACGAGGCGTGCGATGCCGGTCAGAAAATCGCAGAGCGATTCGGCCATCGGGCGGCCCTCATCCGGGATGGGCGTGGAAAACGGCTCGAAGCGCTCCGTGAGCAATGCCTCGAACAGAGCCGCCTTCCCTTGAAACAACACGTAGAGGGTCTTCTTCGACATTCCGGCACGGCGGGCAATGTCGTCCATGGTCGCCCGGTGATACCCACACTCGAGAAAGACATCCTCGGCGACCTCAACGAGGTATTTGCGTTGCGCTGTCTCCGAGTCGCCCAGGGTGGGACGTCGGGTCGACCACCGGCGTTTACGCGCGGACAACATCAGCAGCCCTCCGAAGGATTTCCGAACCACCGCGGAATTCACCGCCGGCACAGTGTGGTCCAGCGAGGCGCTGTAGAAACTCCGTAGTTTCCACTATGCGAGCCCTGGCTCGACGCCGCTCGAGAATGCGAGCCCGCCTAAAGGGCGGCGCAGGGTTGCGACGTCGACAGACTCAATGTCGCAGCACGCACTTCTCGTAAAGGTCGGGGAGTGCGCCCGCCGGGTCGTAGCGGGCCTTGAGTGCCGAGTAGGCGTCGTGGTCGAAAATGCGCCAGAATTCGGCCGCGGAGTAGTAGGAATCCGAGTAAAGCGACTTCCAGCCGCCCAGTTCCGTCACCTTGCGTTCGATCAGTCGATTCAGATACCCGGGAGGGTGCCGCGCGCGGTCCCGCACGATGTCCCAGAAACCGAAGTTGATGTAAATCGTCTGCGGATGCAGCGGATAAAGCGTAAAAGGCTCAAGCGCGGGGGGCGCGCGCGCGGGGCAAAGCCAGATCGGCAGAATGCCGATTTCGCCGTGCAGGAAGGCGAGAAATTCCGCGGCGCGGTCGATCGGAATGTCGACATCCTGAATCACCGTTTCACTTTGACGTCCTGCAAGGCGTGAGAGCGCACGGTTGACGCCCCAACGACTGTTCCATCGCATGATCTTCTGATACGTGACCGAATTCAGTCGCCTGCGTCCGAGCAGGCGGCGCACGAGGGGATTCTGGGCACCGACGTTCTTCGAACACCAGAACCAGTCGGTGTCCCAACGCCACAGATAGTCGCGCACAGTTAGAAAATCCGTCGCGCGCTGCCGGATCGAGCGATAATAGATGTGCTCATAGGTGTAGTCACTCCTGTACGGCGCGTTTTCAGCAAAGCGACCCAGGGTTAGATAAAACTCCGTGGGTGTGAAGACGACACCATCGAGAAAGTCGAGCTCGGCATCCTTGCAGTGACGAGCTACCGCGGCGAAGCAGGCGTCCGCCGTTTCGTAGCGAACGTGCTCAAGTGCAACGAAAGGTTTGACGGGCACAGTGCGCGTTGTCACGGAGAGCGCATAGCCTAGCGTGCCGTAAGAGTTCGGAAAGCCGAAAAAGAGGTCTCGATGTTCGTTCTCGGGCGTGCAGGTGAGAATGCGCGCATCACCGGTAAGTACCTCAATGGCTGTGATCGCGTTGTGCACCAGGCCATGTCGAAATGATGATGACTCGATACCGACGCCGGCCAGCGCGCCGCCCAGGGTGATCGATTTGAGTTGGGGGACGACTGCGGGCATTACTCCCTGCCGCAGCGTCGCATCGACGAGCGCGGCATAGGAAATCATTCCCTCGGCATCGACGAGTCCCGCAGCCGGATCGAGCCGGATCACCTCATCGAAGTTCGCGAGATTGATCCTCGGCCGCGCCCGCGCCACGCGATCGCGGAATAGATTGGAGGTGCGCTTGGCGAGCCCAACCGCCCTCCTTCCATCCGCCGATGTCTCAGCGAGGATGCGAGCGAGATGTGATGTCTTGTCGGTGTGCGCGCTCATTTGCCATAGAGGAACGAGCGGCTCATCGGGTAGTCGCGACCTACACTGTTCTTGCTCACCGTCACCTGGAACAGGTTCAGTTGTGGAGTTTTGGTGCGGAACGCCTCCGCGCACGACCAGAGATAGGTCCGCCAGATGCGCCGGAAACGCTCGTTGAAGCGCTTCGGATCGAGGGACTGAATCGCTTCCCAGCTGCGATCGAAGCGCTCGGCCCACACATCGAGCGTCAAGGCATAGTGGCGCCGCAGGTTCTCGACGTCCAGGATCTCCAGTCCGCAACGCTCCATCCAGTCGAGCGCAGTCGATAGACTGGGAATCCAGCCGCCCGGGAAAATGTACTTGCGGATGTAGAGCTCGGTGTCGCGCTCGCCAACGTGGCCGATAAAATGGATCACTCCCAGCCCACCCGGCCTGAGTGCACCGGCGTGCGCACGTACGACCTGGGGGAGCTGGTCCCGTCCCGCGTGCTCGAGCGTGCCGATGGACAGGAGCTTGTCGTATTGGCCGGGAATCCTGCGAAAATCGCATTCGATCACGCGGATCCTGCCGGCAAGTCCGCGCCGTTCGATTTCGGTGTTTGTCTCTTTCACCTGCTCGGTTGTCGCGTTGATGCCGGTGCCGAGAGCCTGGTAGTGCTCCCACGCGTGAAACAGGAGACCGCCCCAGCCCGAGCCGACGTCGACGAATGTCTCGCCCGCCTGAAGCTGCACCTTGCGACACACGTGGTCCATTTTGTTGCGCTGGGCTTCCTCGAGTGTGTTCGTGCCCTCCTTCCAGTACGCGCAGGTGTACATCATTGAAGGATGATCCAGCCAAGGCCGATAGAACTCCTGGCCGAGACCGTAATGGAATCGCGCATTCGCCTTGGCCTGGGTCAGAGAGCGATTCGAGTATCGGTGCTCGAACCATTGGCTGCGCAGTCGGACGAGCCGCGTCTGCACCTGATCGAAGCCGCCGTCGAAACCCGCCCGGAAGGCGAGCGCGAGGCTGCCGTCGATATCGACGCTGCCGTCGAAATACGATTCCAGTAGTCCAACGTACCCGAAGAGAAGAACGCTCCGTTCCGCCGCCCGCGTATGGAATGTCACCGTAAAAGCAGGCGTCCCATCATGGCCCTGGATGACAGCACCGTTGGACAGGACAACGCGGAACGGAGTGTCAGTCGCAGCCGCGATGGCCGCGAACCGGCTCGCAATCGCTGCGCTGGGCCTCGCATGAGACCCCGCGGAGGGACTCCGGATGCCCTCGGTGGAGATCGGATTTTCCATGAGAAGCCCTTCTTTTTCGAGCGAGCAAAAGCATGGCAGTGTTTCTGCGACAGGGCATACGTATGTTCCGTAAGCCCGAAAGCCCGCACGACCTGCAGATCCATTCGCTCCTCCGTAGGCTTCTCGCTCCTCCGGAAGCTTCGCCTGGCGTCGGGGCACAGTGTTGGCGTAAGCTTAAGCATTGGTGGTGAGGCGGCCACCCCGGCCATTACCCGCGCGCCGCCCCTCGAGGACGAGTGCGCAGCAGGCCCGCATCCACCACTAAACCAACTTGCGTGGAATCCGGCGCTGCCACTTCTTCGCGAACACCTTTTCCTCGCCGTCGAAGGCGGTGAGCTCGCCCTCTACGACCAGATCGCCGGGGGTCATGCTGATGCGGGAGGTGGCTTCCACCCGCGGCCGCATCCGGTCTCTTTCCCACCCTATCACGTAGCGCGTTGCGATCGAGCCATCGACATCGAGCTCGCCGATCTCACTCGTCACGTCCGCCTTCCAGAGCAGGCGTGTGTTGATGGGAGTCACCAGGGTCACCGAGTCACCGACGGCCTGCCGGATGGTCTGGCGCTTCTTGATGGCGTCCCATTCGGTAACATGGATACCGCGACCCGAGCTCACTTCCTGCACCGGGACTTGCGGTACGTACGGGGGGCCGAACGGATGCAGCTCGGCATCCTGCGGGCGGGTTGGGCGTATCGGGAGGCTCAGGGAGCTTGCCCCCGTGTACAACGTCATTCGGACAGGCTCGGGAGCGGGAAGAATCAAAGGCCAATAGGTCGAGGAGATCGAGACCCGGAGACGATTACCGGGCTGAAACTGATGGGCGATGTAATCCAATGCCAGCTTGACCCGATAACGCTGCCCCGGAACCAGCGCCGTAGGCTCCGAGTCGCTGTCGCGATGGCAGAGGTTCAGCACGCCGTAGGTTACCCGCGTCGACTCTCCCGTCGGTTTCACCTCGTTGAGCCGAACCGCGACGAACGCAACCGGCCGATCGACCGAGATCTCCAGAGCGAGCGTGCAGGCACCTAGAATCTCGAGCGGATGCTGGAGCGGCGCCGAGTCGAAGACCAGCGACCTCGCGTCATCGAGTCGTTGATCCAAGGGGAGTTGCGTGTCCAGGTCTTCGACGCCCCCGGCCCCCGACGGACACCACTTTCCGCTGACGACGCCCACGGTCTGAACGGGATCCAAGGAGACGGCGGTCTGCGCGGAGCGCTCGATTCCGAGGGCGGCAGCGCAGTTGAGAAAGTAGATCTGCTCCCTGATCCGCGCAGCGGGCCAACTTTCCTCGCCCGCCCAATAGCCCGGGACCTCCTTCACTCCCGCGGCGGCCGACTCCTTCTGCATCCAGACACGCAACATCGGTTCCCGCATGATCCCCGTGTCCGTCCCCTTCAACCAGTGATCCCACCACCGCAGCGCCTCGTCGAGATAGCCGATGGCCGGCCCCGGAGCGCCCTGATGCGGGTAAATGTGCGTCCAGGGTCCGACGAGACCCTTGCGCGGCACCGTCAGTCCCTGCAGCAGACGGAACACTGCGTTCTTGTAGGCATCGACCCAGCCGCCAATGGCGTACACCGGGCAGGTGATTTGTCCGTAATCCTCGATCACGGAGGCGTGCTTCCAGAAGGCATCACGGTGCGGATGCTCCAGCCAGTGCGCCAGGTTGAAGTCCACCTGGCTCAGCCGCTCGAGCCAGCTGCGGCGCCAGTCGGGACTTCCCGTGATCGCCGGATCGGGTGCCTGTCCCTGGAAAGCGAGGAAGACGGTGCCCCAGTCGAACATGTCATCGATGATGCAGCCCCCCTTGTAGTGCGCATCATCCCGGTACCGGTCATCGGTGGAACAGTGGGTGATGATCGCCTTCAAGGCGGGCGGACGCCGCGCGGCAACCTGCAGCGAATTGAAGCCGCTCCATGAAATGCCCTCCATTCCCACGGATCCGGTGCACCACGCCTGGGAGGCAATCCACTTGATGATCTCGACTCCGTCATCCTGCTCCTGCCGCACGTACTCATCCTGAGGCTTGCCCTGTGAATCGCCCGAGCCGCGGATATCGACCCGGACACAGGCGTAGCCATGGGCAGCGTAGTAGGGAAACCGGGCATCGTCCTCCGATCTCGTAAAGAGCCGCGCGTAATACGGACAGTAGTTCAATATCGCCGGAACCGGTCGCCTCTGCGCATCCTTGGGCAGCCAGATACGCGCCGCCAGCTTCACGCCATCGGGCATCGTAATCCAGGTGTTCTCGATCTCGTGTACGCCCTCGACGGCGGCCGCCCCCAGCGCCCTCCTAGACACGCTGCCCAATGTCCCCAACGCCAACAGCGCCGTCGGTGCGCCCGCCAGAATCTCTCGACGCGTCAACCGTGAGCCCGAATTGTCGATCGTTTTCATGGAGGCTCCCAGCAATTACCTTGTCTTCGCCTGACCCTTACGGCCATGTTAGGGCTTGTTGAAATTGACGATGCGCCGAACGACACCAGGTCTGGCAGCCGGCAAAGACCGCGCTCTTTGCCGGCGGGCGACGCAGTAATGTCCGCGAAAGCGCCGCAGGCGACTTTCGCTAATGTACTAGAAACTCAGGTGCGCGTGAACGCCGATCGTTCGCGGGCGGCCCCAATACTCCAACACACCCGGCTGGAACGGCCCGGCCATGTTCACGTCCCGCAGGCTCACCAGGTGATTGTTCGTCAGGTTCGTGCCGAAGACCGACACCGACCAACGGCCCGTTTCATAGGCAATCGACCCATTGAGCAACACGGAGGAAGGGATGACCAGATAGTCGAAGGCCGTCGGACTGAAGTCGGTGCCGGCGCGGCTGCGGTAAGTGTAGTCGCTGGATAGGATGACCTTGCCCCCGGGCGCCGGCAGCTCGTACTGGCCGGACAGGCTCACGATGGTCCGTGGAAAGAACGGAGCGCGATCCCCGTCCTCGGCGCCGAGATTGGGAATCGGTCCGTTGGCCGTCGCATCGGTGAACGATCCGCTCAGACCGAGGGTGAGCGCGCTGGTGGCGCGAAATTGCGAATCGAGCTCCAGCCCCTGGCTCTTGATCTTGCCGGAATTCTGGGTGAAGTTGTATCCGCAGGTGAGCTGATGGATGGTCTGCACGTCGCTCCAATCGATATAGAACCCGTCGACGTTCAACCTTACACGGCCGTCGGCGAAGGTGCCCTTCTCACCGACCGTATAGCTCCACAGATGGTCCGGCCCGAATGATTGAGGAGACGCCGTCAGCCCAATCTCCCCCAACTGCTCGGCGCAAAACACCACCGGTGCCGGCTCGTTCACCCCTCCGTAGCGGAATCCGCGTGCAACCTCACCGTACACCATCACCTTGTCGCTCACCTTATAGGACACGACACCGCGTGGATTCACCCCGCGCGAGCGCTGCTCACCGCTCCCGGTATCCGGCTGTCCCGGACTGATCGCGCCCGCAGCACCCGTGAAGTAAAGATTGAAGTCGTCTTTGAAATCGAAATAGCGCGCGCCCAAGGTGACGTCGAGACTGGGCAGCACGCTGTAGGTGACCTCCCCGAACAGAGCGAGCTGTCGCTCGACGACATCGATGGTGCCGTAGAACGGCATATCCGGGGAGGGAGTTCCATAGACCGTCTGCGAATTGAAGGTCGGGTCGCCGATCTCGGCGCCGAAGGTCGCATCGAAGCCCGGAGAGTTGAGAATCTGCGGATAGAACTGCGAGTCGCGCTCGAAGTACGCGCCGGCAATCCAGCGCAGCGGCTGATCCGGCCGCGACACCAGGCGCAGCTCCTCTTGAAACTTGTGAATGTCATTCTTGTTGAGGTTGTCGGCGGCGAGCTGCGATCCGGGCGTGAGGAGATACTCGTCCAGCGACTCGAAGCTCTCGTGCTGCTCGATATCGCGTTGAGTGTAGGAGGTCGATGAAATCAGCCGGGCGAACGCCAGGTCCCAGTCCGCGGTCACGTTGTACAGCTTGAAATAGTCGCTCAGCGTCTCGGCAGTCAGGGACTGGTATACGTAGTTACCCAGAGACGGGTACACGGTATTGCGCCCCTGTGAGTTCAAACGAGCGAATGTAGCGCTGGCATCGATAGTCAGCCCGTCCGTTGGGATCCAACGTACCGCCAGCCGCCCCTGCGTCGCATAGGCCGGATTCGCATCCCGGCGGCCCAACTCGAGATTGTCGATGTAGCCCGAGTCATCGCTGCGGTAGAGCACCAGGCGGGCAGCGAGGTGTTCGTCGATCAGGGGCAGGTTGACCATGCCTCGTATGCTGTAGTTCGTGCCGCCACGCTCCGTCTCGGAGAGCGAAGCGTCGGCATCGCCGAGGAAATTTCGCGTATCGGGCTTCTTCGTGATCAGCCGGATGGTACCCGCCATCGAGCCGGCCCCGTACAGCGTCCCCTGCGGCCCGCGAATGACCTCGACCCGGTCGAGATCGTACACGTGCAGGTCAGGGTTGAATCCCTCCTGCCCGATGGATGAGTCATCCAGATAAAGCGCGACCAAGGAGCGCTGCTGTGCGTTGGTCGGGTTGATTTCGTTGGTGACCAACCCCCGCATCTCGATATTGCTCTCGCCCGGCGAAACCGACTGCATGCTCACCGACGGGAGCTGTCCCACGAAGTCCGCGATCCCGCCCAGGCCCTTGTCATCGAGCGCGGCCGGAGAGACCACCGAGATCGCCATGGGAGTCTTCTGTACCGACTCCTCGCCGATTCGGGTGGCGCTCACCACCACTTCCTGGAGAGCCAGGGGGGCATCGCCCGATTCGGCGGCACCCAGTACCGGCGCGGCGGCGAGAGTCACAAGCGCGGCCAGGCTATTCGTCAAGCCGGCCCCGCCTCGAGCGACACTTCTTCTTCGCGCGACCGCGCGTCTCGAGCAGCTGTCTGCCATGTTCGTCCAACCCCACTTCGCGTTATTCATGTTCAAGCGCGTCCGTACGCAGAGTCGGTCGTCCCTGACTCCTGACGCTACCATCGGCGCGGATCGGTTGGTTGAGTCAGGCCGGCCTATAAGTGAGGCAAACGGGCTCATTCCAGGTACGCCTGGCAGCTGCGGCGTCAGCCGCTCCTCAAGGCCGAACGGGCAACTCGATGTAGGATTCGTGGCCGCGGTCGTGGAACACCCGCACGTGAGCCGGCTGCCCGGCCGACTCGTCGAAATTCCGGCCGCCGGTGTGCAGATTGCGCTCGTATTCCGGGAAATTCGTTCCCGCCACCTCCACTCGCAGGCGATGACCCGGCGCGAAATGGGACGCCACTGCCATCTGCCCCAGGGAGACGCGGTAGATCGAGTCCGGCGTCATGAGATGCGGTTGGTCGATCCCGTCGCGGTACCGCAGCCGCAGGGCCGTGTCGGTCATGTTGAAAGCCCTGCCGTCCGGATAGACGTCCACGAGCTTGACCATGACATCACCATCGGGTGCCGAGGACGAGAGACTCAGATGGACGGTCACATAACCTGCGATATCCAACGGCTTGCGCAGCGGCGCCGACGTATAGACGAGAACGTCACGCCGGCCTTCGACGGGCGCCTGGTCGAGCGAAACGAGATCCGTGCAGCAACCGCCGCCCAATGTAGGCACCGGATCCAGCGGATTGTCGATGAAGGCGTCAGCAGCCTTACCGCCCGCAACGCGTTCGACGAGCGCTCCGTCTCCCGAGGCCGAATTGGCGCCCGTCGTGCTCGCCAGATACAGGCGCCGCCGAGCCGCCTTGGGAGGCCACGACGCACCCGAGGTCCAGTGATTGGACTCGAGGGGGTAATACTGCACCCTGGGCATGTCCAGGCTGCCCTCGTCCTTCAGGAAATGGTCGAACCATTTGACGACCAGTGTCGCGAACTCGAACCGGGCGTCCCCGATCGGACGGTTGCCCACCATGGTGGCCGCCGTCTCCGATCCCTGACGGCAATGGGCGCTCCCGCCGATGACGAGGTATTCATCGGGCGAGCTCGCGGAGAGATACTCGAACAGCCGGGCGGTGCCATACACCTCGATCGTGTCGTACCAGCTGTCAACGTGCAGGATGGGGACTGTCGTCGACTGACCCGAGCGCACGAAGTCGTAGTCGCGCCAGGCCGCGGAGTTGGGCGCCAGCCGGATCAGCTTGTTGAATTCCGTCTCGGGCGAGCCGATCGAGTCGAGCAGGGTTGCACTCGGCAGATGACTCGCCCAATCGAGATCCTCGGTGCGATAGCGCGAGACCGAATCGAACGCGTGACTCAGCGCGACCCGCTCCTCGATGGAGATATTCCGCGGCAATTGCGGATGGTGATGGTAGCCGTTGCCGTGATACCACCACGCCCAGTCGAATGAGGGAACGCCCCCCATGTAGAAAACGCCCTGATCGGCGAACCCGGGAATGACCCCCGCCGCAGTGGCCGCACCCATCGCGACCACGGCTTTGAGCGCCGGAGGATTGGCCATGGCGAGCGGCAGCTGGACCTCGCCACTCGATGAGCACCCGTAAGTGCCGACCTTCCCGTTCGACCAGGATTGAGCAGTGATCCAGTTGAGCGTATCGAGCCCATCGTCCCGAGCGCCCTTCATCCAGTGGTACTCGCCCTCCGACCACTGGGTGCCGCGGACATTGACGATCGCTACCGCGTAACCTTTGACGATCAGGCGCCCGAGGACAGAGCGCTCGAGGCCTATATCCGCCTCGAACTCCGGAGCATAGGGCGTTTGGATCAGAATGGTCGGAAACCGGGCCCCCTGACTCGATTGCGGCACGAGCAGGGTCGCCGATAGAACCGTTCCGTCACGCAGCTCGAGAGGCACCGTCTCGTAGAGCCGCGCTTTGCCCCGCACGCCCAGCAAATCCAGCAGATTCCCGCCCGGTGTCTTCCCGGCGGCGGCGGGCGCCGTTTCTCCTTGCCCGGCCGCGACGGCTTGCAATCCGGCCATCAATCCCAGCGCGAGAACGCGCGCGCCACGTTGCCCGTTGCCGAAACATCGCGCGAAAAGCCTACGAATCCACTGGAATCCCATGACACCCTCGCTTTGTTGTTTCATCTCACTGACGCAAGCGGGCTCCGCTGGGGTCGTAAGGAGCCTCGGACAGCACTCGCGCCGGCACCTTTCGGCCCTGGATCTCCACCTCCAGGGACCGGGCCCCAGCCAAACCGGTAGCGGGAAGATACGCAAATCCAAGAGCCGCGCCGATCGTATATCCCCAGGCGGCGGACGTGAGTCGCGCGACCGGCTCTCCGTCGAGCAACACAGGCTCGCCGCCACATGGATCCGGATCCGCCGACTCTATGGCCAACAGGCGCAACTGCCTGCGCGGACGGGTTGCCAACTGCTCGAGCGCCGCTTCCTTGCCCACGAACGCCTTGTCGGTGCGGATCAGGCGCTGCAGTCCGGCCTCCACCGGCGTGAAGTCCTGCGTATATTCACGCCCCCAGCCGCCGTATCCTTTTTCCATGCGCAGGGCGTTCAACGCACGAGCCCCAAACAACCTCAAGCCGTTCGCAGTCCCCGCGTCGAGCAACGCACGATAGACGTGCAACTGGTATTGCGGCGCCATGTACAGCTCGAAGCCGAGCTCGCCGGTAAACGATATTCTCAGAGCGGTCACACGCGCCAGTCCAACATTGAGCGCACGCGCGGCAAGAAAGGGAAACTTGGCATCCGAGACGTCATCGAGCGTCACACGGGCCAGCACCTCACGGGCTCGTGGCCCGGTCAGCGACAGACCGCAAAGGTCATCGGTTCGTGATGCCACCTCTATGCCTGCGCGGCGCTGGGACAGCAGCCAGCGCAAGTAGACCTCCTCGGCGCCAGGAGAGCCGAACAGCATCAGGCGGTCGTGCGCCAGTGCGGCAACTGTCACATCGCCCAGTATGCGGCCTCGCGGAGTGAGGATCGGACACAGGCTCACACGCCCCGGTAGCGGCGGCACCCGATTCGCGACCAGCGAATCCAGCCACTCGGCGGCGCCGGCCCCCCGGACTTCGATTTTGCAGTAGCTGGAGGTTTCCCATAGCCCGACGCTCTCGCGAACAGCACGCACCTCCTCCGCCACCGCCGCGAATGCGGCCGTACGGCCGAACGAAGCAACTTCACGCGCCTGCGCCGGACAGCCGGCGAACCACAGAGGAACCTCCATGGCCGCCGCAGCGCCGAATACGGCGCCGGCGGCCACCAGCTCGGAATAAATCGGCGTCGTGCGCAGCGGCCGCGCGGCCTCGAGCTCTTCGTTCGGATACGGCAGGATGAACCGGCGGCGATAGTTCTCGCGGGTCTTCTCGAGAACGTAGCCACGCGAGGCATAAGTCCCGAAGCGGGCCACATCCATCGCGGCGACATCCATCCCGGGCTCCCCTTCGAGAATCCATCGGGCGACACCCAACCCGACACCGCCTCCTTGAGAGAAACCCGCCATGACACCCGCGGCAACGAATGCCTTCGGGTCACCCGGCAACGGCCCGATGATGGGGTTGCCGTCGGGAGTGAATACCATCCCGCCGTTGACGATGCGCTTGATGCCCGCGCGCTGGAGGGCCGGCATCCGCCTCATGACGGCGGCCAGCGGCTCGGCGATCCGCTCCAGGTCGGGAGGCAGCAGCTCGACACCAAAGTCCGCCGGGGTACCGGTCACCGCCCAGTGGCGGCAATCCTGCTCGTAGGTGCCCAACACGAGCCCCTGCCGCTCCTGCCGCAAATAGGCCGCACCGTCGAAATCCACCGCCGCCGGAATCTCCCGGTCGAGCGCGGCCAGCTCCGGAACGTCCCCGGTCACGATGTACTGGTGTTCCATCGGCACGATCGGCAGCTCGTATCCCATCAACCGCCCCACTTCCCGCGCCCAGAGCCCCGCGGCGTTGACGATGTATTCCGCGACCAGCTCACCGTTGGGCGTTTGAATCTCCCATTCGCCGGAGGGCCGGCGCCTCAGTGCGGTCACGGGAGTATTCCGGTATATCCGAGCGCCCAGCTTGCGTGCGGCTTGTGCGTAAGCATGAGTCACTCCGCTCGGATCGACGTGACCGTCGTTCGGATCGAACATCGCTGCCCGATAGTCCGAGGTCTGGATCAGGGGATTCAGGCGTCGGGCCTCGGACAATGAAACATAGTCCAGCCCGACTCCGAGGACCTTCGCCTTGGCCCGCTCCAGGCGGAAGAACTCGATCTCCTTGTCGCTGACCGCCAGGTAGAGGCAGCCGGTCCGGTGTATGCCGCAGGATATGCCACTCTCCCGCTCGATCTCGGCGTACAGACGGATCGTGTAATCCTGCAACGCTGCAACGTTGGGATCGCCATTGAGCGTGTGCATCCCCCCGGCCGCGTGCCAGGTGGAGCCGGCCGTCAATTCGGCGCGCTCGAGCAACACCGCGTCGTCCGAGCAACCTGACTTGGCAAGGTGATAGAGCACACTGCAGCCGACGACGCCACCGCCGATGACCACGACCCTCGCTTGAGACCGCATACCACGCCGCCGCTCCAGAATGATGCGGGGCAGTTTGCTTGCGGCCGGCGCGCAGCGCTTAGGAAATGCGGCCGAAGGTCGAGTCGATCGGCTTTCAACCCGTGCGCGGGCCGACTCGTGGCTCGAGCGAAGGCGGCTCGCCGCAGTCCCGGGAAACGGCTGCGGTCAGATGGCGAAACAAGCTCGGGAAACCAACGAAGAGCCCGAGCAGACAGCCGGCGAAACCCAGATATCCCGTAGCCGGGTAACCTGCGTGCTCCGCCAGCGCGCCGCCGAGGCCGGAGCCCACCGCGTACGCCAGCCGCTCCAGCCCGCCGCCCAACGTGCCTACACGGCCGCTGGGATCCAGGACCGCGGCAGTGCCGAAGAGATAGGAATACAGGAACATGTAGAAGATCCAGTACAACGCGACGCCCGTAGCGAATGAGCCCCAGCTCCAGGACACGCCCAGCAACAGGCAGGCGGTCCCGGATCCGCACATCCCTACAATCAAAGCCGCGCGCCTGAGGCGTCCGCCAAGCAGCACAGCCGCCCCGGTTCCCAACACTCCGATGAGCACGCCGGAGGACAGAACAAGCGCAATCTGCGTGGCCTGCAGATGGAGGCCACGACCGATACGCTCCGAAAAGGCGTAGAGGGCTCCGGTCCCCAGCGAAAAAGCAGTCCATGCGAACAGCAGGCCCGGCGCCCCGGGCGTGCGCCAAGCGGCGAGTCGGATGTCCTGGGTACATCGACCGCCGCCGAATCCCGCAAAAAACGGGAGACAGAGCAACGCCAGGCCGGACAGGGCGGGAAAGATCCCTAAAGCTCCCAGAAGAGGTGTCAAGGCCGGCAACGCGGACAGGAGAGCCACGATCATGAGAAGCGCACCGCCATTGCCTATGGCGTAAACCCGGTCCGGCTCGCGGGTGGCCGCTGCCGCGGCAACCGTCGCGGCAAACACCACCCCGTAGCCGGACCCCGCCAACACACCCGCCAGCATCAGGAGAGCGGGTGTGTGGGATGCGTACAGGGCGAGATTGGCCAGCGTCGCCGTCAATCCGCCGATGAGCGCAACCCGCATTGGCGCAGTCCGATCGAGCCACGGCGCGATCAGAATCATGGCAGCAGCCAAGGCCCCCACCTGACAGAAGCCGAACACACCGGCGGCGGCTGCCGAGAGACCGGCCCCATCCACCAATGCCCCGATCTGGAACGGCATGGTGCTCGTTGGGAAGTGCGCGAGGCCGGAGCCGACACACACCGCCGACACGAGCGCGATAGAGCGCTTCGGAGTGGCTCGCACGCTGGCCGGCTAGTGCATTTCGGTGCGGGCCTTGCTCGGCAGGAAGCCGAAGAATTCCTTGAAGGCCGCCGCAAAGCTCGTTTGATGATGGTAGCCCACGGCGTAGGCGACCTGTCCCACGCACATGCGCCGGCAGCGCAGCAACTCGAGCGCATGGCGCATGCGGCACTCGAGGCCATAGTCGAACACCGTCACACCGAAGCGCAGCTTGAATGCGCGCTTCAGCTTCGATGGGCTCATTCCCACGACGCGGGCGACATCGCAAAGGCGCGGCGGGACGCTCAGACTGTTGGCCAACATCTGCCGGGCGGTCTCGAGCCGCCGCTCTTCGCTCTCGGAGGCGACCTGCGCCGAGCGCGAATCGGGGCACCAGGAATTTCCGAGCACCTCGCACAAGAGCTCGAGGGCCTTGGACTCCGCGTGCAGCAGACGGACGCCGCAGTGATAAGGGCTCGCGAGCAGGCTCGTGCCGATATGGAGCATGGTGGGTGACAAAGCCACCTGCCGCAGCCAGACGGACTCGCGCGGCTGTCTGCCGACCTGCTCGAGCAGGTCCCAGTCGGTGATGCCGCTGCGGCGCGCCACGTGAGCCAGAAACTCCGGCCGGCAATACAGGGACACGCCGCTGTCGCGCACCTTCGGCTTGATCCGCTCCGTGACATCGACACCGGGTGGCTGGTACATGAGGAGCAGACTCGGCCCCGTGACGGTCACCGGCGTGGGCTGGCCGGGCAAGCTCATCTGCAATTCGCCACTCAGCCGGAGGTGGAACTCGACCAGCCCCTCTCCCGGCACGACCTCCACACGAGGACTGTCGTAGACGCAGTCCGCCGCCACGACGAAGAGGTCCTGGTCCAGGCGGTACAGTTCCCAGGTGCCGTGCCCCTCGGAGCGTTCGATGGGTATCCGCTTTCCCTGCAGATGCCGCTCCGGATGCTCGCCTATCGTTTCGCCGTGGCTGAGCGTGCTCAGGTTCGCAAATAAATTCGTGACCGTGGTCGCGGGGCCGGTGCTCACCGCCGCTTGGCGGAACAACCCCAGCCGGCCGTCGAGCTGCCGCGCATCGCCGTGCGTCGCCTGGACATCGAGGGGTCGGTTCGCAGCGTGTCGCATTCGCTTCATTCCCAATGCGGATCACCGAAGGCGGATCAATGGACTGCCGCGGCCGGTACCCTGCGGACCGCCGCGTCCCCCATTTCGCCCGATACTAGCTGAGCCGTTCGGACTATATTGAGGATATCGGGGCAATGGTTGCGCCATTTCGCCCAGCCCCTATTGGACGGTCGACCGGACCGGCGGAAAGCGGGCCTGCCAGCGGGCCCGCAGCCAGCTTTCCAGGTACGGGCTCAGGCCGCGCACCACGTACAGGTCGAACGAATCGCCACCGGCGCGCTGCACGATCACCTCGGCCTCCCCCAGTCGCGCCCGACCATACCAGTCCGGCCCGCCGCCTGCGGGCCCCCGACGCGTCTCGAGCTCGCCGGTCAGGATTCTCCCCGCGGCGGAGCCTGCGACCCGCAGCAGAGCAAACGCCGACGACACATCGGTCAAGCGCAGCAAGACGCGGCCGCAATCACGGAGCGAGCGGCGAAGCCGTTCCCTCGGGAAATCCACGAGCAAGCACTCCGTCGCGCTCAGCTCGTACGCTCGAGGGCACCCGTGATCGCGGATCGCACTCTCCCGGTTGCCGGGGCTCAGTAGTCTGTCGACCAGCGACGCCAGCTTCTCATCGTGAGTGCCATCCACCTGCAGCAGCGTCACGTTGCGAGCGGGAAGCTGAGTGATCCGCAATTCGCAGGCGGTCATGTCGCGCTTCGCGCCGCCCCGGTGCGGGACTGTCTGTTGATGTCGCGGGTCTCCAGCTCCACGACGTCCTGCGGACTCCGCTGCCCGTTGCTGAGCAACGCCGCCGCCACCATCTTCTGAAAATGGAGGGAAGTTGTCTCCTGCCCACGCGCAAAGTGCCCACCATCAAACGCCGGAGAACGTCGTCCATGTTGAACGCTCTCTACGATGCTTACATCTTCTGCGTTTACCTTGGCGATGAACCCGGCCGACTTCGTGCGGGCCTCGTCGTATCGTGGTTGCAAGGCTTCATCGCCGACGAAGTAGAAGTTCAGGCGCTCTGCCGTGCGCTGCGCTGACAGCGGCAGGAGGATGATCGAGAACGTCATATCCGGCAGCGGGCCGAGAATGAGGTTGGGAACGATCAACAACGACTCATAGGACGAATAGCCGCTCGCGCCTCGCATGACCGGCAGCGCCCCATCCGCAATCACCTCGCCCTGGTAGGCCGACCCGCCCTGCCCCACATAGGAATGCCCGCCCAGGATCTGGTAGTGCGCCGCCATGGGGTTCACCGAATTGAGCTCGGGGTGCACCGTGGGCAGGTGATAGCTCTCGACGAAGTTCTCGCAGACGATCTTCCAGTTCGCCTCGACGTCCAGGCTCCGTCCCAACGTCCGGTCACAGCGAAGATCGCCCCACGGCACCGCCCCAAATCGGGTGGCCGACGGCCGGATCCAGTCGGCAAACTCGGGGGCGGTACCGGAAAGGTTCACGAAGACATGACCGGCCCATTCCGCGCTACGCACCGGCCGAAGGCCCAATGAGCGGCAATCGACTGTCTCGCAACCGTGTGTCCCAGGGCCGCCCACGTGGGGTGTCGAAGCCAACTCACCATTCAAACGGTAGCCCCAGCCATGATAGCGACATACGACCCTCGGCCCTCCATGCGTCGCCTCCTCCACCAGAATCGCTCCTCGATGGCGGCACACGTTGTGGAACACGCGCAGCGTATCGTCGTCACGTACCATCAGGAGCGGGACTCCCAACACGGAGACGGGAAAGAGATCGCCCTTATGCGGAGCGTCGGCCGACACGCCGATGCACATCCAGCCTCGCTCGAAGAGTTGGACTTGCTCGAGCTGTAGAATGCCGTCGTCGGTGAAGTATCGACCCGGTAAGCCTCGATCCTCCCGCAGAACCCCGGTCAATTCGTCGGTGTAGCCGCTCATGGCGTGAACTCCTCTTGCGAGGCCCGCGATCATAGCGGCGAGAGGGATCCGCGGTTGTGGCAAGACGCCCAAATACTTAGGCTGTCGAGCCTCGTCCGACGGGGTGGAACGACACGGGGTGGAACGACGGTCGTCAGTGTTTCAACGTGGGGCGAATATTGGGCGCCGCATGGAGAAGCTCGAGGCCATGGGCATGGTTGCGCTGGAAACCCTTCCAGACAGTGATGTTCGCGTCCGAGGGGCTGAAAGCCCCATAAGGGAGCGGCGTTTGAGGCGGCCACACGCCGTCGTCCGATTCCGGCGTACGGACGTCAAGATAAGCGCTACGGCTGGTGTCACCCTTCACGTAACGATCGAGGAAGGCCGTAATGAAGTGGGCATTGATGGCGTTGATTCTTTCCGTGCGCCATACCGGGTCCTCGAACCAGTCCTTGTCCCAGAGCTTCGCCCGCATGGCCTGCGGCGCCGAATTGAGGCCGATGGAATGGCCCGCCTCCTTGAAGGTGAGCAGGTAGCGGGTGGCATTGGAGGCCGCATCGAAGAAAGACCGTGCGCCGGTCGTGTAGTCGACCGTAGCGTCCCGATTGCCGGCGATCAGCAGCAGGGGCACGTGAATGCCCTTGAGCCCTTCGGCGCCCCAAGCCGCCAGTGTCCCGCCGCCTGCCGGAGAGATAGCGACCACGGCCTGCAGGGATTTGACGGTGATCGCCTTGCTCTCGGCCGCACCGCGCACGTAGGGCATGAGCAAGTGACCGGGCACCATGTTGGTCAAGGGGCCGGACGGGTCCAACGTCGCGCCGGCGCTGGTGAGGACACCGTACCCGCCAATGGAGTAGCCGATCAAAGCGGTCTTGGCGGGGTTGATCAGGTGCTCAGCCGCAAGATTTTCCTGCAGCGTCGCGGTCGCGAACGCAATGTCGAGCGGACGACGCAGCAGCACGTGCGGGAACTTCGTGGCGTCGGTGATCGGCGGATCGTCGTGGCGGATCGCCGCGACAACGTACCCTTTTGAAGCCAGGTTCTCGGTGAGCCAGGTCATGGCGGCCGTGACGTTGCTGTAACCGTGCGAGACCACCACAAGGGGATAACCGCTGCCTGCCGGCTGCGCATCGCGAACAGCAATCCCGGGGACCGTGAACGCGGCGGGAGCGGCCGGCGGCTCCGAGGGAAGACTGCCGGAATAGGTTTCTTTCGGGGCGCCGGCGGAAACGCTGGCCGGATACCAGATATCGACCGTCAGATTGCGATCGCGCTGCGGGACCGTACCGCTCTTCGGGTCCCTGGCCAGCAAGTCCGCTTGCGCGCGCTGGACCAGCGACAGAGTCCGGACACCCACCGCGAATGGGCCCAGCCGCGCAAGCTCGGGAGCGTCCACGCCGAAAACGCTTGGCGGTGGAGACTCGGCGCGCACCGCTGCCGAAAAGCCCAATACCGCAAGAGCCGCAGCGAGGCACCAAGCCGGGAAAAGGAGTCGAGTGCGCATGGCGGGTGATGACGGATTTCTTGTTGGCGTGTGCGGGACTGTAGCGGATGGAGAGTAAGATTCCCTTGAATGGACCCGACCTCCGCACGGCCAATCACGATCAGCGTCGACGACACCCCGCTGCGGGTCTCGGGCCTTTGGCAAGACGCACCGGATGCAAAGGCCTGCTTCGTGATGGCCCATGGCGCGGGCGCCGGCATGCGCCAGGCGTTTCTCGAATCCCTGGCGGCCCAGCTGGCCACCCTGCGCATTGCCACCTTGCGCTATCAGTTTCCGTACAGGGATCGCGGCTCGAAGCGACCGGACCCGCCCAAGCTCTGTCATGCCGTCGTGCGGGCAGCCGTCGCGGAGGCGTCCCGTCGAACCGCCCTGCCCCTCCTGGCCGGTGGCCGCTCGTTCGGGGGGCGGATGACCTCACAGGCGCAAGCCGAGCACCCGCTACCCGGCGTTCGCGGCTTGGTCTTTCTGGCGTTTCCGTTGCACCCGGCGAAGCGCCCCGGCGACGAGCGGGCCCGGCATCTGTTCGATGTGAATATCCCGATGCTGTTTCTGCAGGGTACGCGGGACGAGCTCGCTGAAATGACGTTGCTCGAGCCCGTGGTCACGAAGCTGGGGACGCGGGCGACCTTGAAGGTCTTCGAGCATGCCGATCACTCCTACCACGTCCCCGCCCGTAGCGGGAAACGGGACGCGGATGTCCTCATGGAGGTCGCACAAACGGTGGCTGCATGGGCAAATACGCTTCTATAGCCGCAGCGCTGACCGTCACGGTTCTGCCGGGCCTGTTATATGGCGCGCCACGAGATGGCGTGCCGCGAGATGGCGCGCGCGTTGTCGTTGATAACGTCGCCACGATCATTGAGAACAATTATTTCGACGCCGGAAAGGCGCGTGAGATCGCCGCCAGCCTGAGGGCGGCCGCGCAAGCCGGTGCGTACGACAATGACACGGACCCGCGAGATCTGGCATCGAAGCTCACGGGCAAACTGCAACCGGTGGATCACCATTTTCTGGTGAGGTGGGTCGACGCGTCCCAAGCAACTCCGGGAGGCGAAACGGAGCTCGCGGATAGGCGCTATGCATACGGGTTCCGCCGGGTCGAGATGCTGCCGGGCGGGATCGGGTATCTCGACCTGAGCTACTTTGCCGACTTCGATTTCAACAAACCGGACGAGCCGGCCAGGCGAACGGCGGACGCGGCTCTGGCGCTGCTCGCCAACGCGGACGCGGTCATCATCGATCTGCGTAACAACGGCGGCGGGTCTCCGGCGATGGTGGGCTATCTGGTCAGTGCCTTCACGCCACCCGGCGCCGATATCTACAACACGTTCCGGCACCGGGATCGCAACGACAGCGAGCGGCCGAAGGTGCCCTATCCCAACCCCAGGCTGGATGTGCCGTTGTACGTCCTCATCAGCGGCAGAACGGCGTCCGCCGCCGAGTCGGCGGCGTATACACTGCAAGCTCCGAAGCGCGCCAGGATCATCGGCGCGCCGAGCGGCGGAGCGTCAAATCCCGGCGGCGAGTTCCCGGTCGACGGTGGATATACGATCTTCGTGTCGACGTCGACCGCCATCAATCCTATTACGGGAACCAATTGGGAAGGCGCCGGAGTGAGACCCGACGTGCGCACCGCGGCGAGCGAGGCGCTGGAGAGTGCGGAGCGGCTCGCTCTGGAAGCCATCCTGGCGCAACACCCCGATGCGCTGGAGGCTCGCTGGATACTGGAAGCATTGAAAGCGGATCGAGCGCCCGAAAACAAGGCGAAGCTGACGGAATACGCCGGCGACTACACCGGAGCACGGATCGCGGAAGAAAACGGACACCTGGAATTGCGACGCGGCCGCCGGCCGCCCTGGGTCCTGCAGAGACTGCGGGACGACGTGTTCTTCGTAAAAGGTGAGCCCTACCGCCGGGTGATCTTCGCGCGCCAGTCCGGGCGCATCACACACTTTCAACTCGTGCGCGCCGACGGACCTGCTACGTGGTTCGCGCGGGCGCAAACGCGAGCCCCTCGAGCGAGTGGGATTCGTTGAGCACCCCCGGCTCGCGAGCACTCCAGGAACGGCGTCCGGCGTACCTGTACCTAGGGCCGTGCAAAACGGCTCAGGCAACCCGCCGGGCCGCGACGGGCCGCCCGGCGCCGGGCTGCGCTCCGAGGCGGTAATGGTCGAGCATTTCCGACATGGCCTGTGAGCGGCCGGCCATCGACTTGCTCGCCGCGGACGCTTCTTCCACCAACGCGGCATTCTGCTGGGTCATCTCGTCGAGCTGGGTCACGGCACGATTCACCTGCTCGATGCCCGACAGCTGCTCCTGGCTGCCGGCCGCAAGCTCGGCAATGATGTCACTGACCTTCTTCACCGAGCCGACGATCCGCTCGAGCGTCTGGCCGGACTCCGAGACGAGCGACGAGCCTTCCTCGACCTTCTGCAAACTGTCACGGATCAACGACTTGATCTCCTTGGCCGCAACGGCACTGCGGCCCGCAAGGCTGCGCACCTCTCCTGCCACCACGGCAAATCCGCGACCTTGATCACCGGCGCGCGCAGCCTCGACCGCGGCATTGAGCGCCAACAGGTTGGTCTGGAACGCAATCTCTTCGACGACACCGATGATGTCGCCGATCTTCTTCGAGGACTCGCTGATCGCACCCATCGCGGTGATGGCGGTCGCGAGCACGGACACGCCGGAATCCGCCTCGCCACGCGCGGTAATCGCGAGCTGGTTCGCCTGCTCCGCGTTCTCGGCATTCTGACGCACGTTCGTGGTCATCTGCTCCATCGAGGAAGCCGTCTCCTCGAGGCTGGAAGCCTGTACTTCGGTACGCTGGCTGAGGTCCTGGTTGCCCGCTTCGATCTCGCCCGCGCCACGTGACACTTCAGAGGCGGCGTCCTTGAACTCCCGCATGGCACGTACGAGGGCCTCCATGGACTCGTTGAAGCTGATCTTGAGCGCCTCGTACTTGACCGGAAAGCTCTCGGTGATACGGAAGCTGAGGTCGCCAGTAGCGAGCGCTTTGAGGCCCGCGCCCAACGCGCCCGTCACCGCCTTGTCCTCGGCAGCGTTCTGGGCAGCGGTCATGGAGACCATGCGCTGGTCATGAACGTCGGAGAGCGAGCCGCACGCCCGGACCGTCCGTCCGTCAGCCGAATGACGGCAGCCGCCCGTCGCGCGGAACCAACGGTAACTGCCCGACTTCGTCATGAGCCGGTAAGTCACGTCATAGCGGGTGCGGCCGCTGCGATCTTTCAGATGATTGCCGAAGGCCGCGAAGACCGGTGCCACGTCCTCGGGGTGCAGCTTGTCCGACCAGGACTGACAGACGTTCGGGAAATCCGTCTCGCTGGAGTACCCCAACAGCCGGCGAAACTCGGGCGACCAGGTCCATCGACTCTGCGGATCCAAGGCATCCGCATTGTGCAGCACCGCCTGCCACAACCCCACGCCGCTGGAGCTCTCCAGCAGATCGACCTGTTGCCGCAACGCGCTCAGCTCCTCGTGGAGCTGCTCGAGCTCCTGGTTTTTGGTGTTCTGGCGCTTCCACAAAGCCATTCGTCGTACTCCCCCGGTCCGCTCAACCCATCGGCCGCTTACCTTAGCGGCTGGCCCGTGGAAAACCTGCGTTTTGCAGCACGCTATTGGACAAAGGTCTTGAGCGGACACGGCACTCACCGTCTCCGGACATCGATCTTGTGACGCAACGCACACTCCATTGCAGCCATTGACGAATCTTTGGCCGGGGGCCCGCTCATGTGGCCGATCCTTTTCTGCCACGCGCGTTATGGAGGGAGCATCCGGCGGGTGAAGTTGTGTGAACTGCGTCAACTAACAGGCCCGGGAACCGTTCAATACGGGATGCCCTGCGCGTGAAGCACGAAGCGTGTCGACACAGCGACAGGGGAACGCAGCCTTCCACGCGCCGGAGGGATTGTCATGAAGACGGAAGCACGGTCTCTGGTCTCACTCACCCTGACCTCGTTCTTCGCTACCGCTGTCCTTGCGCAGAATGCTCCGCCGCCGACGGAACAGACAGTGCCCGCACCGGCGAACTCGCAGTCCGCACCAACACCACCCCAAACAGGATCGCGGGCTTGGGCAGGTCCGCCGCCCCCGGCAGCCGCTTCGCAAGCCCCGGCCGCTTCGCAAGCTCCGGCCACTTCGCAGGCCCCGGCCACTTCGCAGCCACCGGCAGCCGCGCAAGCGCCGGCAACCCCACCCAATCCGCCAACGCCCCCTGCACCGGCCGCCGCACCGGCAACGCCTGCGATGCCACAGAACCAACAGCCGGCGACACCAGCGTTGCCGCAGTATCCGCCGCCTCGACCGCAGTACGTTCCGCCGCAGTGGTCGCACTCGGAAACCACTTACCGCGAGGACAACGGCTTCCACTACCACCCGTTCGTGTTCCACATCGACGGCGGCGGCACGATTACGCAGCGAGCCAGCGAAAACAATTACGACAACGGCTGGAACGCGGGAGCCGGGTTCACCTGGTATCCCACCTCGCTTTGGCAGATAGGCATTCGGGTCGACGGCACCTATAGCCAGTTCGACGCCCGCTCGCCACTCTTGCAGCAGGCATCCACGACGTATGGGACGCCGGTAACCAGTGGAACGACGAAGATGTGGGGTGGTGACACCGATCTGGAGATCGACCTGCCCCTGAGCCATTACGTCCGCTTTTATCTGCTGGCCGGGGGCGGCTGGTATCGCCAGCAGACGACTTTCCGGCAGACGCAGCTCGTGAACGGGTACATTTGCTATTGGTTCGGCTGTGGGCCGGGGTACTTCGGCGTGACCCAGGACGTGGCGCGCTACAACACGGACTGGCACTTTGCCAAGAACGCGGGCTTCGGGATGGACTTCGCGCTGGGTCCGCGCACGTCCTTCTTCGTCGAAGCACGCTACATGCGGCTCAACCCCGCCGGCGCGCACATGGACTTCCTGCCGATCAGGGCGGGGTTCCGGTTCTGACCTGTTTGAGGGCTGCAAGGATCGCCTGTGCGTTCAGGACTACGGCTCCCGCCAACATGCCGACGGCCGCGGCCACGGCCCCGTAGCGGCCGATGCCCAGGGTGCTGAGGACGATGGCGACTCCCATGCTGGTCACGAGCGCGCGACGGACACGTCGCAGGTCCCAGTCGGCGGCCAGCCGGCGAACGGCAGGTCGGGCCGCACCGTTGACCCACTGCATCAGGAACAACAGCAGGAACATCAGTGTCAGTCCGGCATAAGCCGGTCCGTACCAACCCACGAACCAGGGAGTCAAAATGGCGACAGCCACGACGCACAGCGAGGTCGTCGCCAACGATACGGACAAATCGACGGCGAGCTTGCCTCGAGCGGTGCGCATCGCCCGGCACAAACGTGACTGAATACGTGCGCTCTGCGGCACGAAAATGGCACCCGGGACGATGAAGTCGATGATCTGCGCGGTACGCGTAACGACCGCGTATTGCGCAATCTCGACCGAAGTGCCCAACACGCCCAGGATCACGGTCGGCCCCCATTGCACCGCAGCGAGCGCCACACCCGTCAGGCCGTTCCGAGCGGTCGACGTGAAAATATCGCGCCACTCCGCGGGACTGAGCTTGGGCCAGCCGGGGTCGGCTGGCGTCTTGAAGACGTGGCGCGTCAGGAGCACTCCCATCCCCGCCGCGAGGAGGTTGCCCGTGAAGAACGACCAGGACAACACCTCCAGTGCCGACTCAGGAAGCATCGGGATAGCAAACGAGCCGGCGATGATCAGCACGTTCGTACTGTATGTAGAAACGATGACGCTGCCAGCGACATGATTCGTCGCGCGTAAAGTGCTCGCGAGGAACAGCGCAAGCGTTGCAAACGGCACCGCGAGCACGAATGGCAAATAGGTTTGGAGGTAAGGACGCAGGTAAACGTCCATCACGTCCAGGTCGGTGGTGATGACCAGCAGAACGGCGCAGGCTATGGCGCTGCGGACGAGGACCCGGATGCCGAGAGCGCGGACCACGACGCGCGCGTGCGCCGTACCGAGGTCCGACTGTTGCGGATCGATGAAATGCTCGAAAATGAACAGGTCATATTTGCCGCGCAGCAGGGCGGCCAGACCGAACGCAATGATGACTCCGCGGAAATAAACCCCCGCAACGATCGGCTGCAGCACCTGCACGACCGCGACCGTCGCCATGATGTGAAGCGCAGCGCCCACCAGGCGCAGGCCCAGCTCCCACAGGGGAGTGATGCCGCTGCCCAGGCGCGCAACGGATTCGCGATTCTCAGCCGTCAACGTCGTCATCGAAACATCCCCGCACTCAGCTTCCGCCCGCCTTCATACCCCCACCGAGTGCTTTATATAGAGTCGCCATGTTCTGGAGCCGCAGCAGCTCCAGGCTCACCACGGCCTGTTGAGCGGAATAGAGCGATCGCTGCGCGTCCAACACGGGGAGGAAGCTGTCGATGCCGCTGCGAAAGCGCATCTCGGCGAGCCGATAGGACTCGGATGCGTCGGTCAGCAGTGCCTTCTGCGCTGCCAGCTGCTCATCCAGGGTGGCTCGTGCCGCCAGGGCGTCATCAACCTCCTTGAACGCGCTTTGTAGTGTTTTCTCGTATTGCGCAATGTAAACGTTCTTCTCGACCTTGCTCAGGTCCAGGTTGGCGATGTTGGCGCCGCCGGCGAAGATCGGCACCGAGATCTGCGGTGCGAACGTCCAGGCACCGGAGCCCTTCTTGAACAAGCCGGACAACTGCGTGCTGGCGGTGCCGGTGTTGCCCGTCAAAGTAATGCTGGGGAAGAAAGCCGCGCGGGCGGCACCGATGTCGGCATTCGCGGCGATGAGCTGGTGCTCCGCGGCCTGCACATCGGGTCGCCGGGCCAGCACTTGCGCGGGCACTCCCACAGGAAGCTCCGCCGCGACGGTTTGCTCACCGATATCCGCGTCGAATGTCAGGTCCTCGGGCAATGGAGTCCCGATCAGGACCATCAGAGTGTTGCGATCCTGCGCCACCTGCCGCGTGTATTGCGCAAGATCGGCGCGAGCCGTATCGACCGTCGTGGCAGCCTGCCGCAGCGCCAGCGCCGTGGTCGTTCCAGCCTCCAGACTCCGTTTCGTGAGGTCGTACGAAGCGCTCTGGCTTTCCAAGGTTTGACGCGTAACCTTGAGAATGGTCTCGTCGGCGAGGACCGCGAGGTAGGCACTGGCGATCTCTGCCACCAGAGTGAGCTGGGAGCTTCGCCGGGTCTCCTCGTAGCCGAAGTACTGCTCCAGGGCCGCGTGATCGAGGCTGCGGATCTTGCCGAAGAGATCCAGCTCGTAGGACGTGAAGCCGACTCCCACATCGTAGAACCGGATCGTTGCGCCGCTGGAGACCTCGGTGGCCGTACCGGCCGCGGCGCTCGCGCCGCCGGGGGAGCTACCCGTTATCACTCCCGAGGGATAGTGCTCGATCTCGGCAACCGCGCTCGCGGCCACGCTCGGAAACAGGTCCGCGCGCTGAATTCGATATTGCGCCTGGGCGGCCTGAACGTTCAGCATGGCAACCCGCAGGTCACGATTGTTCGCCAGGGCCAGGGCGATCAAGCGCTGCAGCGTCGGATCGGGGAAGAAGTCCCGCCAGCCGATATCGGCCACATTGCCGGGGCTCGCTGCGCCTGCCGCGCTGCCATTCCAGGTCGCGGGGACCGGCGCTTTCGGCCGCTCATAGTGCGGCTCCATCGTGCAGGACGACAGCACCATCGACACTGCAATG
>DASZVD010000109.1:0-3722 GCA_035547375.1 Steroidobacteraceae bacterium | reverse complement strand
TTAGAGCATGACCATTTTGCTGGCCGTCGTCGTCCTCTTCGTCACCGCCGCTGTATCCTCCAACCTCGAATCGGTCATAGCGGACACTGAAGGTGTGGCGGCCCAGCCGTTTCGATAACAGGGCGAAGCTGGCTCGGAACGGCCACCTCAGATCGGTGCCTGCCGGAGAGATGTACGTCGCGCCGCTCAGCCACTGTGCGATAACGGTCCACCCGCGTCCCGCCTCGATCCGCAAGCCGGCGCTGTCGAATTGCGTGTTCCAGGCGGCCATGTGCGTGATGGGGTCGGGTGGACCGGGGGTGGCGTTGTTGTCATAACGTAGGAACCTTAGGACGACGCGGTCGAGATAACGTAGCTCCAGGCCTCCGTAGGCGCCTGCGTTGGCGTCCATTTCGTGAAATGGCTCGGAAGCGCGCACAGGCGGCACTCCTGGTTTCCCGACGCGTCCCCATAGCACGGTCTGCCGATCCGTCAGGGTGAATCCTCCGTCGGCCAGAGCGGCCCCCGCATTGTCATTCCAACCAAACAGGCCGGTGGTCAGCCCGACGTCGAAGTCGTGGCCGGTGTGCGTGCCCAGCCAGTCGAGCTGCGCCTCCGTGCCGATCGTGCGCACCTCCTCGCCGATCCAACTGTTTATGGCCGAATAGGAGAGCGTGTAGGGCGACTCCCATCCCGAGGCGCGATTCTCGAGCGAGATGGGTGCATAGAAGGCGCCCGTCCTGATCCGCAGCCGGTAACCCGCGAAAGGATACGGGCGAAACAGCAGATAGGCCTCGGTCAGGCCTACCGGCACCTTGTCCCTGTTGCCCCAGGAGGAGGCGTCGAGGTGGACTGCCCAGACCTGACCCAACGGCTGGGATAGCGCAAAGCGCGCACGTCCGAGTCTCAAGCCCGACTCGTCGCCGCCATAGCGTAACGCGCCCAACCCCCCGTCGATCAGAGGCAAGGGGCCGTCGACATTGACCAGGCGCGCATCCAGGTCGATTTCCCAGTCGGGTGGCGTGGCGGCGCCGGCGCTCGAACCCCAGGCCAGGGCGGCTGCCAGAAGCGCCCCAGCGGGGAATTTCAGTAGTCCCATGAGTGTGGCCGTCCTTCGAGAGGGGCCGGTTTCAGTGCCTTCCTCAGGCGCAGGGCGAGCGCACCGCCCCCCGGCTCGACAACCGTGACCTCGCGCTCCAGGGTCCCGGTCTCTTCGCGCAATCGGGGATGCCAGACCGATACGCGGTAAACCCCATTGGGCACATCGGCCGACCATGAGCCGTCGGCGGACGTACGGCCAAAGAGGGGCGCGTCCGTAACGAGCACGTAGGCCAACATTTCATCGTGAATGTTGCACCCCAGTGTGATGAGCCCCGGTTGGTCGAAGCGCACCGGCGGATAGGGCTTGCCGTGATAGAGGGGGAGCTGGAAGCGCTTGGCCGGCGAGAAGGAGTAGATCTGGTGGCTGACGGTGTCGCTGTTCGGAAAGGCAACGGTCGATTCGACAGGGACGACCAACAGGTCGGGCACAAACGCGCGGTTGACTTGGTCCATCACCGCCTGCACCGCGGGCGCGGGATGGGTCGGGCCTGCTACCGGGCGTGCCGTGACGATGGCTCCCCCCAGGGGTCGCCCGTCCGGCAGCTGGACGGTCACCGTCATGGGGGTGGCCAGGCACCGACCGAGGACGGCAAGGAATACCAATCCGAACCCTGCCCCCCTCGTGCGGGTGCGCTTCTGACGTGCGTAAGGTCTCATTCCTGCGTACGAATTCTCGCGGTGAACGGCTCGGGGCGCCTACGATCCAGCAATGGATTCGAGCCGGTCTCATGCGTAGTTTCCGTAAACGGCTTCTCGTGCTGATCATCGGGCTGGTCGTCGTCACTCAGACTGTGACGCTGGCCGCAGTGCTCGCCAGCACGGCGCACAACGTGGAAGCGCGCGCCGCCGAACAGCTGCGTTCCGGCAGCTCGTTCGTGCAGCAGCTGATCCGTTTCCGCGCGGAGCAGCTGGCCAACGGAGTGGCTGTGCTGGCGGCCGATTTCGGCTTCCGGGAAGCCGTCGCCAGTGGCGACGTCCCGACCATTTTGTCAGCCGCGCGGAACAACGCTCAGCGCATCGGCGCGGACGTCGTTCTGTTACTGGATACGAAGGGCGCCCTGCTCGCTTCCACTTTGCCGGAGGCTGCCAACAGCCGCGCCCCCCTGGCGGCGCTGCTCGACAGTGCGCGCGGATCGCACGGCCAGCCCAGTTTCATGGTCTTCGGGCGTTTGCCCTATCAGCTGTTCGTGGCGCCGGTACGGACTCCCGACACCATCGCCTGGGTCGCCATGGGGTTCGTCGTCGACGACTCGTTGGCGCGGCGTATCCAGAGCCTCGCCGGAGCGCAGGTGGTGTTGGTCTCGCACGCCCGCGACGCGACTGCGCTGGTGGCCTCGACTCTCGCTGATTCGCAGAACGATCTCCCCGACAGCGTCCTGTCCGCCTCGCTCGCGCCGAGCCCCCAGCACAAAGTGAAGTTGGGCGCGGTTGACTATCTCGGCTTCGCGCAGCGCCTCGAGGCGCGCGGCGACCCGGTCGATGTCGTTCTGTTGAAGCCGATGAGCGAGGTGTTCGCCCCTTATCGGGATGTGCGCGATGCGCTATTGGTCATTGACGGCATTGCGCTGGTGCTCGCGGCAGTGGTTGGCGGCCTGCTCGGCAAGAGCGCTACGCGTCCGATCGGCGAGCTCGTGCTCGCCGCGCGCCGCATTCAACAGGGTCAATACGAGACCGCGGTGGAAGTGTCGGGTGGTGACGAGTTCCGCAGCCTTGCAGCCACCTTCAACGCCATGCAGCGTAACATCGCCGAGCGCGAAGCGGACATCACTCACCACGCCTATCACGATTCGCTGACCGGCCTCCCCAATCGCACCATGGCCGAGCGCCAGCTCGGCGCTCTCGTGAGCGGGAACGCCGTGGAGGGGACTTCCCACTTCGCGCTGATTCTGATCGATGTTCGCAACGTACACGATATCAACGCCTCACTCGGATACCATGTCGGCGACGACGTGTTGCGCGAGGCATCACGCCGTCTTCGTCAGAACGCACATGCTGCGGATACGGTCGCTCGCCTGGGCGAGACACAGTTCCTCATCATCGCCATGCATTGCCGGGTGGAGCGCGCCACCTTGTATGCGGACCAGCTCACGGGTGTAATCCGCAGCGGTTTCCATCTATCCGGCGTCAGCCTGGATCTGCACGTTGCGTGTGGCGTTTGCCTGTACCCCGATCATGGCGACTCGGCGCCGACCTTGCTGCGGCGTGCGCAGATCGCGCTGGAAGATTCAACCGATGCCCGTTCCCGTGCCGCCATATATCGTGCCGGAAGCGATGAGGAGCACCGCCGCCGGCTCACCCTGATCACGGACCTGCGCGACGCTATCGACAAGGGCGGGTTGAGCCTGGTGTATCAGCCGAAGGTGACGATGGCGACTCGCTCGGTCAAGAGCCTGGAAGCCCTGGTGCGTTGGCACCATCCGCAGCTCGGTCCGATCTCGCCCGGTGAGTTCGTGCCTTTGGCGGAGGCCACCGGCGCTTCGCGACGCCTGACGAGCTGGGTGCTGAAGGCCGCTATCGGGCAGATGGGTCAGTGGCGTGAGGCGGGACTCGAGGTGGATGTCGCGGTGAACCTGTCGGCGCCGGACATTCTCGATCCCGACCTCGGCGACGAGATCCTGTACCTGTTGCGCACCCGGCGGGTG
>DASZVD010000108.1:0-2918 GCA_035547375.1 Steroidobacteraceae bacterium | reverse complement strand
GCTCTATGGCGTGCGCTACGAGTTCTACGCGCCGTATACGGAGAAGTTCGGGCACCTGGGCGTGATCGACACGAATCCGTCGCAGGGTTTTACCGGGCTGGCCGAGGCGCTGCCGGGAGGGACCGGACCGATCAGCGGCATGCATCTGCCGGATGGGCTGGTGTTTCCTTTCCGCACGGCATTTGCGCCGCGGCTGGGGTTGGCGTGGCGCGTGCCCAGGGTGAAGTCGATGGTGGTGCGCGCGGGGTTTGGCATGAACTACACCGTGGGCCAGTATGCGAGCTTTGCGACGAAGATGGCGCATGAGCCGCCGTTTGCCAACGAGCAGACGAACCAGGAGGCCGATGCGGATGGAACGCCAAGCTCGGCCTGCGCGCGGACTGTGCCCGCAAGCTGCCTGACGCTGGCCGAGGGGTTCCCGTCTGCGGCGACGATCGGGAACTACGCGCTCGACCCGCATTATCAACTGCCCTATGTGGAGACATGGAACCTGGACGTGCAGAAGACGCTGCCGTGGGGCATTGTGGTGAACGTGGGCTACAACGGATCGAAGGGCAACCATCTGGATATTACGAGCGCGCCGCGCGCGACGGCGAGCAGCCCGGCGACGAATCCGGGGAACACGATCTTTACCTACGATCAGGCGGTTGGGTTCTCGAAGTTCACGGCGGGAACGCTGCGCGTGAACAAGCGCATGACACATGGGGTGGCGCTGGGCGCGAACTATCAATACTCGCACCTGATCGACAATGCGGGCTCAGAGGGCGGCAGCGCGGGCGTGAGCGTGCAGAACTGGCAGAACCTGAGTGCGGAAGACGCCAATGGAAGCCTCGATGTGCGGCACAAGGTGAGCGGCACGTATGTGTACGAGCTGCCGTTCGGGCAGGACAAGAAGTGGGTGACGGCGGGAACGGTCTCGCATGTTCTGGAAGGACTGTCGGTCTCGGGGAGCTTTACGTTTGCCACAGGATCGCCGCTGTCGCCGAGCTACTCGGCCGCGGTGCTGAGCGTGGCGTGCGGCACGGCGGGAACGTTCCGGCCGGACCTGACGGGCGAATCGCCGACGCAGGGCGGGGGATCGCTGAAGCAGTGGTTCAATCCGGGAGCGTTTGCCGCGCCGGCGGGGCGCACGACCTCGGCGGCGTATCCCTGCGGCGTGTTCGGCAATGCGCCGCGCAACCCGATCATGGGGCCGGGAACGGTTGAGAACAATATGTCGCTCTCGAAGACGCTGAGCCTGGGCGATACGCGGAGCATGGAGATCCGCGCGACGATGGCCAACGTGTTCAACACGGTGCAGTACTCGGGCGTGGATACGAATGTGGCGTCGCCGACCTTTGCGCAGGTAACGTCGGTGGGTTCGATGCGGTCGTTCCAGTTCATGGCGCGGTTCCGGTTCTAGCGAGATGCAGATGACAGAGTGTGTGCGCAGAGTGGTTGCGGGGTTGATGGCAGCGGCATTGACGATGCCGAACGCGCTGCCCGCGCATGCCCAGGAGAGCACACTGAGCAGCGACAACCAGGACATTGGCTATGTGTTGAAGACCAACGCCGAGCTGGTGCTGACGAATGTGGTGGCGCGCGACGCGAAGACGGGCGAGTTTGTGCACGGGCTCAAGCAGAGCGATTTCACGATCTACGAGAACGGCAAGAAGCAGCAGATCGCGACCTTTGACTACCAGAGCGTAGAGATGGCGACGCCGCTGAACGAAGCGACGGTGAGCGGGCTGGCCGCGGGCCCGAGCGGCAGCAAAGCGGTGGTGGTGGCGCGGCCCGAGGATCTGCGCAATCACCGGCTGATCGTGATGTTCTTCGACCTGACCTCGATGCAGCCGGAGGATCTGGAGCGCAGCGTGAATGCGGCAAAGGACTTTCTGCGGACGAAGATGCAGGCCGCGGACCTGGTGGCGCTGGTGTCCCTGGGCGACACGCTGAGGGTGGACCAGGATTTTACGGCGGACAAGAACGCGCTGATCAATGAAGTGGGTGCGTACAACGGCACGGAGGGGCAGGGGTTTGCGCAGGGCGCGACCTCGAACTCGAATCAGGTGGAGGATACGACCGGATACACGCCGGACGAGAGCGAGTACAACGACCTGAACACAGACCGCGAGCTGTTCGCGCTGCGGGCAATCGCGAAGTCGCTCGAAAAGATCGGCGAGAAGAAGTCGCTGCTCTATTTTTCGGGAGGCATCTCGCGGGACGGCATCGAAAATGAGGCGTCGCTGCGCTCGGCCATCAACGCGGCGGTGCGGGCGAACCTGGCCATCTACAGCGTGGATACGCGAGGACTGCAGGCGATTTCGCCGCTGGGCGATGCGACGACGGGGAGTTATCGCGGGTCCGGCGCGTACACCGGCGGCGCGCTGCTGAATAACATGAATGCCAACTTTGCGTCGCAGGAGGTGATGGCGACGCTGAGCTCGGACACGGGCGGCAAGGCGTTTTTCGACTCGAACGATTTTGCACCGGCCTTTGCGCAGGTGCAGCGTGACTCGTCGGAGTACTACGCGATCGGGTTCCACTCGTCGAACCCCGCGCGGGACGGCAAGTACCGCAAGCTGACGATCAAGGTGAACCGGCCGGGGATCAAGCTCGAATACCGGCCCGGCTACTACGCGCCGGCGGACTTCAGGCACTCCGGCCGCGAGGACCGCGAGCAGCAGCTTGAGGATGAGCTTGCCAGCGACCTGCCTGCGACGGACATGGCGGTGTATCTGGATGCGATGTACTTCCGGCTGGACGACAATCGCTTCTATGTGCCGGTGTCGCTGATTGTGCCGGGCTCGCAGATTCCGTTTGTGAAGGGCGGCGACAAGGACAAGGCCACGCTGGACATCATTGGCGAAGTGATTGACGAGGTGAAGCGGCCCATCGGCCGGGCGCGCGAGACGGTGAAACTGAATCTCGACCCCTCG
>DASZVD010000107.1:0-3530 GCA_035547375.1 Steroidobacteraceae bacterium | reverse complement strand
TTCCAGCAGCGCAATTCGCAAACCCGCAAACCTCCGAATGATGAGGCAGTCACGCGAAAGCCTCGCGGTCCCGACCCGCCGTCCCAATCGCTTCGTTCGCGGCCTCGAGCGCCTCGAGGCCCGCGAACCCGAGCCCAGTCTGCTGCGTCACCCGCGGATCGCCCAGATGGCGGCAGGGCATTTGACACAATTTTACAGTCGGTCTCAACGACTGTGGTGATACTCGTCGCCACGATTTCCCGGCCCTACTGCGAGAACAGCATGAGAACCCGCGCACTCTGGCCGTTACTGCTCGCCATGACGCCGGTCGTCGCCCTGGCGGACCCCGCTGCCGAGCCCGCTGCGCCCACAGGGGTATGGACGGGTAAGGGACAACTCGGATTGATCGCTTCGCAGGGAAATACGGACGCGAAGTCGTTCAATGCCGCGATCGACCTGACCCTGTCGGAGGCTCCCTGGCAGCACGCCTTTCACCTCGGCGGACTGTACGGTGAGAATGCGGGTATTGCCTCCGCCGAGCGCTGGGATACGCTGTGGCAGTCGAACTATGATCTGACCACGAGCGTCTATACCTTCGGCGCGCTGCGTTACGCGCGCGACCTGTTCAGCGGATTCGAGTACCAGGCGAGTGGCACGCTCGGTGCCGGATACAAGCTGCTCGATACGAAGGATGTGAAGTTGAGCGCGCAGCTGGGCGTAGGTTACCGCGAGGAGCGGCCGCAGGAGCTGGTGAAAGATGACGCCGGCGCGGTGACCGGCCGAACCCTCGAGCCCTCGAACGGGGAGGCGATCTTGAGCGCGGGGGTCGATTACTCGCAGGCCCTGTCGAGCACGACGGCGCTGTCCGACAAGCTGCTGGTGGAATCCGGATCCGACAACACCCTGATCACGAATGCGCTGGCACTGACGGTCAAGATGTCGAGCCGCCTCGCGTTGAGCCTGGGCTACACCCTGCAGGACAACACCAAGCCCCCACCCGGCCTCAAGAGCCTCGACACGACCGAAACGGTCAATCTGGTGTTCGCCTTTTGAGGCGTGCGACAAAAGACAAAAGACAAAAGAGAGGAGATCGCCATGGGATTTCTGGATGGATTATTGAGTGGTATCGCCGGCGCGGAGGCTGTCTCGCTGGTGAGCGGGCTCATCGAGAAGCACGGCGGCGTCCCGGGTGTGCTCGCGCAGCTGCAGCAGCAGGGCTTGCGCGAAACGGCGAAATCCTGGGTCGAATCCGGTGCGAACCTGCCGATCTCCCCGGACCAGGTGCACCAGGTCTTCGGCGCCGACACCATCAAGGAGCTGGCCGCCCGCGCGGGCCTGGATCCGCAGGAGGCGCTGCAGAAGCTCTCGCAGGCCTTGCCGCAGGCGATCGACCGGCTTACTCCGGCGGCATGATCCTCGAGGCCTGAATCGACCGCGGTCCCACCAAGGCGATCCGCGCCACAGCACTTTCGGAGGCTGGAATCATGACTCTTGTCAAACTCATCAGGCTTGCAACAACATCACGCCCGCGTGTCGCGGCGGCGACGATGGTTGGCCTGTGCCTCACCATGGCCCTGGCACAGATGCCCGCTGGCGCGCAAACCGCGAGTCCCACGGCGTCCCCGTCAGGGGTGACCTGCAAGGACGGCACCACCTCGGCAAAGAGCGGCCGTGGTGCGTGCAGTCGACATGGTGGCATCGCCAAGGGCGCAGCTTCGTCGGCTGTTGCCACCCCCACGTCAACAGCTGGTACCTCCACAGCGGCCGCCGCTACAGCAACATCTGCGTCGACGCCCGCCGCGGCGCCATCCAATTCGGCAGCGGGGCAGGCGCGTCCTGCGGTCGCACCGGGAGGCGGATCTGGACAGGTCTGGGTCAACACCGCCAGCAAGGTGTATCACTGCTCCGGCGACCGCTGGTATGGCAAGACCAAACAGGGGCAATACATGTCAGAAGCCGATGCGAAGGCCCAGGGCAATCATCCGGACCACGGCAAGAGCTGCTCGTGAGTCGCGCGGGCGGTGGCTCCAACAGGTTTTCATTCAGTCGCAGCGAGGCAGCACCCACATGAGTCTTACAGGTGAGTTCAAGGAGTTCGCCATGCGTGGCAACGTCGTCGACCTGGCGGTCGGCGTCGTGATCGGCGGAGCATTCGGGGCCATCGTGTCCTCGTTGGTGAACGCGGTGATCATGCCCGTCGTCGGTGTTCTCACCAGTGGCCGGGACTTCTCCGATCTGGCGCTGCAGATCAGCAGCGATGCCAAAGGCGCTCCAGTGCTGTTGAAGTACGGCATGGTCGTCCAATCGGTGGTTAATTTTCTGATCATCGCGTTTGTCCTGTTCATCGCCATCAAAGGCATCAACAAGCTGAAGAAACCGGTAGCCGCGGCGACGCCGCCACCACCACCGCGGCAGGAAGTGTTGCTCGAGGAGATCCGCGACCTGCTGGCGAAGCCCTGAGCGGTGCAAGAGAGCAGTGCACTGATCCGGGAATGGAACGAGGATGCAATGCTGTGGGTTTACGCCGATCGATATGGGATCGCGTTGCCAGACCGCCGGCACACCTTCAAGGCCGTGTCCTTTTCCCATTCACTGGCGGATGACAGGCGTAGTGGGACGGTCACTTTGTACCCCGAGGTGACGGTGTTGAGTGTCGGCGGCGGCGCTGATAATTACAGATGTGTGCGCGTCTTCGCCGAAGGCGGCTCGGTCGTCGGCACAATGGTGCGCTCGGCCGCTGGCGACGTAGCATGGCATGACTCCGTACGAGGGGACGGGAGAAGCGGAGGGGAATAAGCTCGAGGCCTGATCGCCGCAGGCCTCACGAGCATACGTCGTCCATCCGGACGTGACGGAACGCCGCGTCCCAGAGCGTATTTTCCACAGCCCGCTGGGCCCTGGCGTTCGGTTGGCGGTTGATCAGCTGGTCGCGAGCCAGGGTCGAGTCGACCACGTGAGCCGCCAACGAGGCGCCGCCCAGCGCAATCGGCGGCTCCGCCGCGGCCGGGGGACGCCGCCCACCTTCGCGACGAAATCCACGATGCCATGGCCCCGTCCCGCCAAGGACGCCGATGAGTCGGCACGCCGCGGGAGAGGGTGTCGTGGCGCGAAAGCCCGTGCCAAGGAGCCGGTATTTGTGGCTTGTTGATCAATTATCGATAATCATAGTCGCAATCTACGCAGGGCGACACGCCTGTTGCAGGCCGCTTTACGGCCGTGCAATCGAGTCATAAATGGCTTAATAAATAGGGTATCACCAAAATAGAGGCTATTGAGATGGCAATCGGCAGTTGTGTTCCGAGCTCGGGTAGACTATAAACGATTAACGATAATTGATGCCGCTATTGAGACAGGCATCGGGGGAATGCTGTGAGCAAGCGCAACGAGCCGATTTGCCGGTATTCGCGAGCCGTCCTGGCCGCGGTGGTGCTGACCGGTCTCACCGTCTCCAATGGGACGACGTCGAGCGCGGCGGATGCCGCCTCCGAGGCGGCATCTCAACCCCACTCCGGACCGGTGCTGGAGGAAGTGACGGTCACGGCGCGGAAACG
>DASZVD010000106.1:0-9156 GCA_035547375.1 Steroidobacteraceae bacterium | reverse complement strand
GGCCTGGCGTACCCGCTCCACCGGAGCAACCAGGTACCGGGCAAGGAAGAAACAAACGACAGCGCTCACGACGAGCGCGAGGAGCAGCGTTGCCGTCGGTACCCCGGGGCGCTCCAGCTCACCAAAGAATCGTGGCGATTCGCGCAGCGGGCCGACCAGCACGTGATAGGTTTCGCCGTTCTTGCCGACGAGCACGAGCGCTCCCCCGATCGGGGCGATCGGCGCCCCTGGAGAGACCTTGCCGTTGCTGGCGCCGGTATCGCCGGGACCGCGAAGGAATCGCGGCAGCGGCCGCCCGAGGATCTCCCTGCCCGAGGGCTCCACCACGAAGGTGCGACTGAAGGGCTCGTTCGGTCCCAGGCTCTCCAACCAACTCTTCAGTCCCGCAGCCCCTCCGGACTCGAAGGCACGCGCCGCCTGGGCGTAAAGCTGACCCCGCAGCACCCAAGGACTCTCGGCGCGATGCTGTGCCGCAACCTTCAGGGCCACGGTCATCGTGCCCACCAGAATCAGCGCGAGCGCGAGCCAGAAGCTCAGGAAAATGCGCCAATACAGGGAATGCATGGGGGCGACGTGAGAAGAGGCGGGGGTGGTACTTATTGCACCTCTCCTAGCGCAGGCACTCCTACTTTCGCGGAGGCCAGTGCCAGCGCATAGCCTGTCCCGCGCACACTCTGCACGGTGACACGATCCGTCACCTTCATGAGCTTGCGCCGTAGATTGCTGACGTGCGTGTCCAGGCTTCGATCCGTCGGCAACAGGCGCCGACCGAGCGCCTGGGTCATGAGCTCGTCGCGGGTGACCGTCTTCGTATCCGCTCGAACCAGCAGCTCGAGGATGCGCAGCTCTGCGGCGGTCAACTCGAGATCCTGATCGTTGACGTCCGCACGCCGCGCCCGGAGGTCCAGCCGTAGCGGCCCCCACGTGAGAATGCCGCTCGTCTGTTGCGCATCACCGGACATCCGCCGCAGCACCGCGCGAATGCGAGCCACCAACTCTCTTGGGCTGAACGGCTTGGCGAGATAATCGTCGGCGCCCATTTCCAGCCCGACGACCCGGTCCACTTCCTCGCCCCGGGCGGTCAGCATGATCACGGGAATGCGGTTCGTGGCCCGAATACGCCGCAGCACCTCGAAGCCGGACAGCTCCGGGAGCATGACGTCGAGAACGATGAGGTCGATGGACCCGCGCGCGAGACGATCGAGCGCCAGGGGTCCCGTGCCCACCGTCTCGGTGGCGAAACCTTCCGGCCCGAGATATTCGGCCAGCATGGAGCACAGCTCATGGTCGTCATCGACGATGAGCAGCTTCGGACGGCTATCGAGGTTGCCTGTTTCGGGCATGTCCATGACTCCTGAAGATACGCTTCGGCCGCCGAAGTACCGGCCGAACGGCCTCGTCGAGGCTGATACTTCTTCACACTTCTTCGGTGGCTCGTCCCGATGATAGCCCCATCCCGGCGCGCTGATCGGCCAGGGCAAGAGCTCGAGCCCGAACGTGACGATGGGACCGGGAGCCGGTCCGACCGACCCGGGACAGTCCACCCGACGGGGGTACCGGTGCGACTGACCCGGTACCGGTTCGACTAGGCCGGGTTCTCCAGGCTGAACGACTGCCGGGCATCGTCGTATGCGAACACTTCCGCATAGCGTCCCCAGCTGATGATCGTCCGCAGCGTCTGCTCCGCGGCATCCTCCGCCATGTAATCCTCGAGCTCGTCGAAAAAACGGCTCTTGGGCGCGACATGGCTGGCACGCTCGTCCAGCACCCGCCGGACGTGCGCCGCCAGCGGCACGTAGGTCAACAGGTGACGGGCGAACAGCCGCTTGCGCTCGTCGGTCTCGGCCTTCACGAACTCGACGCCCTCGCGCGTCAACTTGATGTCGCCGCCCTCGATCTCCGCGAAACGCAGCAGCTGCAGCGCCTCGCCGACCGGAAACAGCTCATCGATGTCCATGCTCAACGCTTCCGAGATCGCCGGCAGGTCCGCGTGGCCGTTATAAGGCGGCTCGCTCACGGCCTCCATGAGACCCGACAGCAGGTTGGAAGAGACGTGTGTCAGGGTCGTGCCGATCCCGGTTCCCGGGAAGCGCTCCGCCTTGTGCCCCATCCGGTCGCCGCGCGGCTTGGAAGTCATCTCCACGTATACCCGCTCGACCAGGGCGCGGAACCGCGGGTCCAGGGCATGCCGCGGATGCGGCAGGTCGATCGTGATCTCGCTCACCACCCGCCCCGGGTGTGTCGAGAAGATGAGCAGGCGGTCGCACATCTGCACCGCCTCCTCGATGTTATGGGTTACGAGCAGCACCGACTTGATCGGCAGCTGGCCCTCCCCCCACAGGTCGAGGAAGTCGTTGCGCAGCGTCTCGGCGGTCAGGATATCGAGCGCCGAGAACGGCTCGTCCATCAGCAAAATGTTGGGGTGCACGACGAGCGCGCGGGCAAAGCCGACGCGCTGGCGCATGCCGCCCGAGAGCTCGCGCGGGTAAGCCGACTCGAAGCCGTCGAGCCCGATCAGGTCGATGGCCTTCAGGGAGCGGCTGCGCATGTCCGCGTCGGGATGGCCGAGCGCCTCGAGGCCGAGCTTCACGTTCTCCAGCACGGTGAGCCACGGGAACAGGGCGAAGCTCTGGAACACCATGGCGATGCCCTCGGCGGGGCCCATGACCGGCTTCCCGAGATAATTGACAGCGCCGCCCGAAGGAAGGTCGAGTCCCGCAATCGTGCGCAGCAGGGTCGATTTCCCCGAGCCCGAGCGCCCCAGGAGCCCCACGATTTCGCCAGGCCGCAGAGTGAGGTTGACGTTCTCGAGCACCACGAGCTCATCGCCGTCGGGCTTGCGGAAAGACTTGCACACGCCTTGCACGTCGAGCAGCGGCGCCAGGTTCATGGCATGTGCGTTTGCGTTCATCGCCTCGTCTCCCTCAAGTCAATCGGAACTTGCGCTCGGCCCGGGCGAATAGCGGCTTCCAGAAAGACCGGTTGAGCGCGACCACGAACAACGCCATCACCACGATGCCCACCACCGTGCGCCGGAAGTCGCCGGCGTCCGTGGCGTGCGAAATATACGCGCCGAGACCATGGGCCGTGAGGCGCTCCTGGCCCCACTCGGCAACCTCAGACACCACACTCGCGTTCCAGGAGCCGCCGGAGGCCGTGATCGCGCCGGTGACATAGAACGGAAAAACCGCCGGCAGCGCGATCCGCTTCCACCACAGCCAGCCGCGCACGTGGAAATTCTGCCCGGCATAACGCATGTCGGCGGGAATCGCCGACGCTCCGACGATCACGTTGAACAGGATGTACCACTGCGTGCCCAGGATCATCAGCGGGCTGAGCCAGATGTCGGGATTCAACCGCCCGATGGCGATTCCCGACACGACGATGGGATAGATCAGGTTCACGGGGAAGGCCGCGAGGAACTGCGCGATCGGCTGCACCACCGAGGCGACCCGCGGGCGCAACCCGACATAGATGCCTATCGGCACCCAGATGCAGCTCGCGACGGCGATGAGGACGCTCACGCGCAGAAACGTCAGCAGGCCCAGCAACACCACGTGGCCGACTTCCGCGGGGGCGATTTCGGCGAAGACGAACCGCACCGTCTTCAACAAAGCGATGACCCCGACCAACGCAATCAGCGAGTACCACACGAAATCACCGAGGCGGCGGTCGCTGTTGCCGGGCGCTGCTCGAGGGCGCACCACGATGGGCTTGCCGGGCCTGCCGTGAATGTGCAGGACGCCGACGAACAGGCGCGCGATCACCCCCAGGAAACGTGATCGCCGCATCATCGTGAGCATCCACGATTGCGACGGTGTGAGGCCGGCCTCCTGCTCCAGGCGGAACCAGTCCGCGCCGGCGATCAACGGACGGAACAGCAGCTGGTCGTAAATGAGAATGACCAGGAACATGGCCCCGATCGCCCAGCCGATGGCGCCCAGGTTGCGCTGCTCGATGGCCACGGCGACATAGGAGCCCACGCCCGGAAGCGTGACCTTGGTATTTCCGACGTTGATGGCTTCGGCGGCCACCACGAAGAACCAGCCCCCCGACATGGACATCATCATGTTCCAGATGAGCGGCGGCATGGCGAACGGCACCTCGAGCCGCCAGAAGCGCATCCAGGGGCTCAGGCGGAAGCTGCGGGCCGCCTCGTCCAGCTCGTACGGAATGCTGCGCAGCGAGTGATAGAAGCTGAACGCCATATTCCATGCCTGGCTGGTGAAAATGAGGAAAATGGCCGCCATTTCGGCGCCCGCCACCTTCCCCGGCGTCAGCGACAGGAAAAAGACGATGGTGATGGAGAAACCGAGGATCGGCAGGGACTGCAGGATGTCGAGCAGCGGCACCAGCACGACCTCGGCACGCCGGCTCTTCGCGGCGAGCGTGGCGTAGGTGAATGTAAAAAGCAGCGACGCGAGCATCGCAATCAGCATGCGCAGCGCGGTCCGGCCGGCGTAGCCCGCGAGCGCCGCGGGCGCGAGCGAAATGGGCGTTGCCTGCAGCCCTGCCAGCGAGCCTGTCAGGCCGTGCGCGGCCTCGGCAAGATAAATGAAGAAGGCGAAGATCAGGACGAACGCCAGCAAATCCCAGCCGCCGGGGATGAACCGGTTCTTCAATACAGGAATGGGTAGACGGTCGAGGCGCATCCGGCGAAGTTTGCCCGAATGGCATGACGATTGGCACCGTCATGACAACCTCGAGGCCACTTACGCGTTACATTACGGGATAGAATGGCAACCATCGCAAGCAGGAGCTGGCTGTAATCATGCGCCTTCTGATAGTCGAAGATGACCGCGAGCTGCGCGAAGCGCTGTCCGCTTTGCTGCGCCAAGCGGGTTACGAGGTCGATGCCCACGCGGACGGACGCGACGCGTTCAACAGCCTCATCGGCAGTGAGTACGATCTGGCGATCGTGGACCTGATGCTGCCGGGCATGAACGGCCTGGCGCTGGTTCGGAACTTGCGGCGCCAGCTCGTCGGCCTCCCCATTCTCATCATCACCGCGCGCGATGCTCTGGAGGACCGGGTGTCGGGACTCGACGCCGGTGCCGATGATTACCTCGTCAAACCGTTCGAGATGCCCGAGCTGGAAGCTCGTGTACGCGCGCTGCTGCGGCGCCGACGGGCCGACCGGGACGAGGAGATCCGCGTAGGACCGTTGGTGCTCGTCGCCGGACAGCCGCGTGTCATCCTGGGGGAGACGAGTTTCGACCTCCCCGCGAGCGAGATGGCGCTCCTGGAGACGCTCGCCATTCGCGCGGGCCGCGTGGTCAGCAAGCAGGCGATCGCCGACCGCCTGAGCCGCGGCGGCAATCCCCCTTCCGATACTGCGATCGAAATCTGCGTGCACCGCCTGCGTCGCCGCCTCGGCCCGTTCGGGCTGAAAGTGCGCACGCTGCGCGGTTTCGGCTACATGCTCGAGGCCGACGAGCCGCGCGCGTCGACCTCGGCCGGCTGAGAATGAGGAGCCTGCCCGACTCATGATCGCCATGGCGAGGGCAGCCGCAACAGGCGCACCATGAGCCGGGCAGGCTCCCCGCCATGATCCGCAAGCCCAAGGCGCAGGCCCCCGTCAGCCTGCGCGCCGGCCTGCTGCTACGGCTCGGCATCGTGTTGGTTCTGCTGCTGGCCCTCGACGGCGTGGCTTCTTATTTCACCGCGCTGCACTTCGCGAACCTGGTCTACGACCGCTGGCTGATCGACTCGACCCGCTCGCTGGCCCAGGCGGTTCGCGCCGAGCACGGCCAGATCGAGTTCGACCTGCCGCGCGTGGCCCTCGAGATCTTCCAGTTCGACGAGGTCGACAAGACCTATTTCAAGGTCTCGTCGGTCGGCCGGGGGTTCATCGGCGGCGACCCGGCGCTGGCCGACGTGACGCCGCCGGAAATCGGCGGCCTGCGCCTCGCCTTCACGACCTTGCACGGCAAGCGCGTCCGCCTGGTGTCGACCAAGATCGCCCCGAGCCCGTCCGATCCGGTCACGGTCTCCGTGGCGGAAACCCTCATCAAGCGCTCCACTCTGACACGGGAGATCCTGATCGGCATGGCGGCGCCGCAAATCGCCCTGCTCGCCATCGCGCTGCTCCTGGCGCGCATAGGCGTGTACCACGGCCTGAAGCCGTTGACGGATCTTGCGGCACAGATCGAAGCCCGCGATCAAAACAACCTCTCTCCGGTGCCGCAGAGCGGGCTGCCGCGCGAGGCACGGGTACTCGTGGCGCGCATCAATGAGTTGCTCGAAAGACTGAGCAATGCCATGCGCGCGCAGAAGCGATTCGTCGCCGACGCCGCGCACCAACTGAGAACGCCCCTCGCCGCGGTCCTCTTGCACACCGAGCGTGCGGAAAGAGCACCTGATACCTCGAGCGAGCGAGAAGCATTACGCGCTCTACATCGGACGGTTGTGCGAGCCGCGCGAATCAGTCAGCAGCTGCTCGCTCTCGCGCGCACCGACCCCGAAGCCGTGGCGGCCATCATTCTGAAGCCGCTCGATCTCACGGCCTTGGCGCGAAGTGTCGGAGAGGAGTGGGTGCGTCGCGCGCTCGACCGCGACATCGACTTCGGCCTGTCGGTCCCCGATTCGCCGGTCATGGTCTTGGGGGATGAGCGCCTGCTGAGTGAAGTTCTGTCGAACCTCATCGATAACGCCCTGCGTTACTGCAATCCGGGTGGCCACGTCACCGTGATCGTCGAAGATGGCGTCCAGCCCCGGGTATCGGTCCAGGATGACGGCCCGGGCATTCCAGTGGAGGAGCGCACGCGGATCTTCGAGCGCTTCTATCGGCTTTCACATGAAAGCAGCGACGGCTGTGGGCTCGGCCTGTCCATTGTCGAGGAGATCGCCCGCCTCCATCACGCCACGGTCGAAGTCACCAGTGGATTGGATGATCGAGGCGCCCGCTTTACCGTGGTATTTCAACGGACCGATCTGACGGCGTCGACCGCTACCCCTACCGCTCGCTCGCGCCAGCACGCCGCGTCGTAAGCTCATCAACCTCGTCGGGTCCGGGGTGCGAGCGGAAAGTCCAGTAGGAATTCAGGAAGTAGTTGACGAAAACGGCCGGCACGATGCCCGCGAGCTGGGCGAGCTGCGGCGAGGCGCGGGGGAGGAGGAAACTCACGGCCACGAAGGTGGCGTAGCTCACCCCGAGAGAGGCGAGCGATACGAGGTTGAACTTGAGCCCCTTGATGCGGGTGCGGTCGCGGGTCTTGCGCTCCTTGAACGTCCAGTAGTTGTTCAAGAAGAAATTCCAGATGATGGACACCTCGATGGCCAGCGGCGAGGCCACGAACTTGTTGAGGTTCGCGTGCAAGGCTGCCGTGAACACCCCCAGGTTGACGATGGTGCCCGACGCACCGACCACCGCGAAGCGCGTGAACGTCCGCAGCGCGCGCAGGCGAATCCACCAGGCGTTGATCACGAACTCGACGATGTCGCGCAGGCCGAGCTTGCTCTGGCCGTATTTACGGTCGACGAAGTGTACCGGCACCTCTGTGACAGCCGCTCCGAGGGTGACCGCCTGATGCAGTAATGCCACTTGGAAGGCATACCCCTTGACGCGCAGCGCCGAGAAATCGATCTCGCGCAACACCGAGGCGCGTATGGCACGAAAACCCGCCGTGCAATCCCGGATTCCGTAGAGACCGGCGACGTAGCGCGCCACCCAGTTCCCCCCCGCGGAGTTCAACTTCCGCCAGACGCTCCACTCTTTCGGAATGCTCCCACCCCGCACGTGGCGGCTGCCGATCACGAAATCGGCTCCCTGCTCGAGCTTCGCCAGGAGACGGGGCACGTCCGCGGGCGCGTGCGAGAAGTCCGCATCCATCTCGAAAACCACGTCCGCGGCCAAATCCGCCATGGCGTGCTGCATCCCGCGAATATAGGCGGCACCCAGCCCCTCCTTTTTGCCGGTGATGAGGTGCACGTTGGGGGATGCCGCCATGACCTGGCGCACGAGATCCGCTGTGCCGTCCGGGGATTCGTCGTCGACCACCAGGATGCGCATGTCGTGGCGGAGACGCCCGAACTCTGCCTGGAGCGATGCAATCAGTCCGTCAATATTGCTACGCTCGTTGTACGTCGGCAGGATGATGACGACCTTCATTGGGACTCCCGGAGCTTCCTCTCTATTATGAACGTACGAGCCGCCCTCCTGTACGGCGCTCGCCTGATCAACGAGGCCCTGCATTAAACTAATCCTATGAACACTCGCTACACCTTCCTCCTCGCCGCCGCGCTCCTGGCCTCGCTCGCCTGGGCCGGTGATGACAAAATCGAAGAAGCCAAGGACACGGTCAAGCAGGACGCCCGTGACTTCGGACACGCCGTCGCCCGGGACTCCAAGACCGTGGGCCACGCGGTCGCCGACAAGTCGAAGGAAGTCGGGCACGCGGTGGCCGACAAATCGAAAGAGGTCGGTCATGCCGTGGCCGATAAATCCAAGGAAGTCGGCCATGCCGTTGCCGGCAAATCCAGGGAGGTCGGGCACGCTGTCGCCGACAAATCGAAAGAGGTCGGCCACAGCGTCGCCCAGGGCGCCAAAAAGGCCGCGACGAGCACGAAGGAGGGCGCTCAGAAAGTGGGCGACGCCGTGAAGTCTCACAAGGACAAGCCGGAATAGTCTCCATGAGCGCGCCAGCTGCCGCGGCTTCACAGCGCCAGAGCGACGTTCTGATCATCGGCGGCGGACCCGCGGGCTCCACCGCCGCGATTACGCTCGCGCAAAAGGGCTATGACGTCGTGGTCCTGGAGAAAGCGCGTCACCCCCGCTTCCATATCGGCGAGTCCCTGCTCCCAGCCAATCTCCCTCTGTTCGAAAGCTTGGGTGTCGGGGCCGAGATCCGTGGCATTGGCATGCAAAAGTGGGGGGCTGAGTTCGTCTCTCCCTGGCACGCGGTGCGCAGCCAGACGTTCGAGTTCGCGGAAGGCTGGAACAAGTCGCTGCCGCTGGCCTATCAGGTCCGCCGCTCGCAGTTCGACGAGATTCTGCTCAGGCGCGCGGCCGCCTGCGGCGCCCGGGTCGTCGAAGGCTGCCGGGTCCGTGAGGTCGAATTCCTCCCGGCGACACCCGCCGGCCGGCGGATCCGGGTCGAGTCCGAGCATGACGGCCGCGCGGAGACTTGGGAGGCGCGCTACATCCTCGACGCCTCG
>DASZVD010000105.1:0-56189 GCA_035547375.1 Steroidobacteraceae bacterium | reverse complement strand
GCAGCGGCCGCTGGCTGTGTCTGGCCGGAGCCCCTCCCACGACACAGCCCGCACTCGTGCCGGTGCGCTTTCCGACCTGGAACATCCTGACGCCGGCCGCCCTGCGGGAGCTGGCCCGTCGCGTCGCCTTGCGCCAAAGGTTTTTTCACGAGCAGTAGTCGCGACGGGGAGGGCCGGTCATGGGATGCCGGCTTGCTCGTTCGTCAGCGCCACCCGAGTGACTTCATCGGGCAATCATACGACTGGAAGAGAGATCAACGCCGTTTGACCAAGCGCGCGTGCTTGGCGGCCCGAAGAACAGCGCCCAGCGCTTCGTTCACCGCCTCGCTCGTGGGAAAGGCATCTGCAATTTCTGGGTCCAGGCGAACGATATTGGACCGTGCGGCGACCCGCGCCGCGTACTTGCCTCGCACGAGTCCTCTCGGAAAATCCGCGCGCTTGTATTCGCGACGCAGCTCGTCGTTCCGAGATGATTTACCCTTCTTCATAAAATTTCCGCTCAGTACGCGTTGCCGGCCGTGCGCTGATAATGCGAATAATATCCCCTTCCTCCTCGGTATGGGACACCGCCAGTAGCCGTCGGCGTGCTGATACCCCGAATGTGATCCAGCGCTCCTCCTCGCTGGAGTGGTCAGGATCTGCGCCGGTTGCAGCAAAGTCGTCGATGAACGCAGTACTGGCCTCTTCAAAGGAAACGCCGTGCTTCCTCGAGTTGGCAGCGGCCTTCTTTGGATCCCAGACGAAGCGCATGTGTCTTCTCGATGAAGTGCGTTAAGCGACGTTCGCACGCAAGTTGATGTCAAGTGATCGGCTACACCCTTGAAGCTCGACGGGCCGAACAAATACGCTGCGCTAGTTTAAGTGCCGCCGCCGTTGTTGGCTGCCCTTCCTATTCATCGATTTCACGCAGTAATTCCCCATCTTTGCCGGGGTCGATAAATAGCCGTGTGATGCTGTGCCTGGGGTCAACCGCGATCGCCAGGGGATGGGATCCCAGCATCCAGTCTACGCGCTGGGTTCCGGTGCCCTGAACAACGCCGCGTAGGCGGTTACGTATTGCGACAGCGTTGCCGCTGTGTCGTCTTCGTTCAGGCGCCCAGCAGACAGAATGCTGAGCACGCCCAGTTTGGAGCCAAGCAGGGTCAGTGAGCCGATCAGCAACCCAAACCTGAATACCGTGGTCTCGCGCGACAGGTGGGCAACGGCTTTGTGAATTTCCTCGATGTACATCAGCTGCAGCTCGGTGAACTGAGATTGAATGATCCCTTTGAGCTCGTCCGAGGGCTCTGTGTACATCCGACCGAAAAAGCGCAGGTAAATCGCTGCGTCCTGCGAAAGATCCGCGTGCGCTCGAGGAAACAGGGGCTCGGCGTATGCCCGCAGGAGTTGCTCAATCGGTACAACATCGCCTCCATGCGCGGCCCTTAAGTCCTCGAGCGCCGCGACGCGTGTCGCAATGAGGCGCCGCGCAATGGCCCGGACGACTTCCTCGTAAAGGGCGTGCTTGGAACCGTAGTGGTAACGGATCAGCGCCGAGTTCACCCCCGCCATGCGGGTGATGGCCCTGATGGATGCGTGCGCCAGGCCGAATTCGGCGAAATGCTGCTTCGCCGCCTCCAGGATCTTCTCCTTCGTCCCCAGGCCCAAGGCGATTCTCGCAGCACGGGGCCTGCCGCCCCGGGAAGCCGATCCTGTAGCTGATGACGCTGTGGCCGGGCGGATCACGGCAGCTTCCCGTTCGACAGTCGCCTTTCCCTTTCCTCGTCGCCGCATGTCTCGAACGCTTCGGTGGAGTGCCAAACGATCCTGAGCCGCGAGCGCGACCCACACGCGGATCCTAGCACACACTTGACTCGCTTACTCAACTGTGTAATCTATTTACTCACTTGAGTAAAACGAACGCAGTGGGGTAGGCACAATGGCTCGTCGACAGCTCGAATCGCGCGATTTCCGTGCGGCGATACTCATCTCCTCGGCTCTGCTCGCAGCCGCACGGGCGCAGGCGGATCCGCCCCCTGCCGAGCAGGAGCTGAACGAAATCGTCGTCACGGCGGGGCGCACGGAATCGAAGCTGCAGGACACTCCCATCGCCATTTCCGCCTTCTCCGCTGCGGACCTCGATAAATTCGCAATAGTGAGCAGCACCGATATCGCGGCCCACACCCCCAGCCTCACGATCGGAGGCGACGGGCAGCTCGGAACCACGCCCATCGTGTTGCGTGGGGTGGGGGTAGTCGATCCCAACGGAAATACCCAGGACAACCCGGTCGCGGTGTACGTGGATGACGTCTACCTCAGCCGCCCCTACGCGAACATCTTTCTGCTGCCCGATATCGAGCGGGTTGAAGTGCTGCGCGGGCCGCAGGGGACGCTGTTCGGCAGGAATGCCTCCGCCGGCGCGGTTCAATTCATCACCGTGCAGCCCGGCACCGAGCTCCAGGCATATGGCACGGCATCGTATGGAGATTTCAACACCGTGAACATGAGGGGATATGTACTGGCTCCCCTTGGCGGGGGTTGGGGAGTAAAGCTTGCGGCCGGCACTTCCTCGACGGATGGCTGGGCTTACAACTACGTCAAGCGACAGAACTTCGCGGACGACGCAGAGAGCATCGTCCGGGGGAGCCTTCACTATCAGGACGATGACAGCGAGTTCGTCCTGCAAGCCGATCACAGCACGTCGCGGGATCACAGCCAGTTCGTGAACGTCGCCCTGTTTCCAAATCAACCCATCGACGTCAACACCACAAACTCGCCTCACGACGAAGAGCGTGACAACAGCACTTTCAGCGCGAAGTACGAGTGCAACGTGGGTTTCGGCAAGGCGACGGTCATTGCCAGCTACGTCGCCAGTGACTCCGTCTCCGACTTCGACTCGGACAGCTCGGCCCTCGACCTGGTGAACCTGATCGATTTCAATCTCAGAGATCATGAGTTTGCGCTCGAGGGCCGCCTGGCATCGAGCTCGGTCGGGCCGTGGACCTGGATCGGCGGACTCTTCCTGTACGGCGAGAATGCCGTCGAGACCGGTGACGTCGACCTGGGCTCCGGCGTCACGGGTGGTGCCCCGGCCGTGCTGAATCGACTCGACAACAACTCCACCACGCGCAGCGCTGCGGCGTTTGCCGAAACTACGTATTCCGTGTCGGACGGATTCGACCTCACCGCCGGCCTGCGCTATACGTATGATCGAAAGACCATCGTCGGGCGGAATCTGGAGCTCCCCCAGCCCCTCAAGCTGGATGCCGCGCAGGGCTGGGGCAATGTATCTCCGCGGTTCGTGGCCAAGTACTCGTTCACTCACGCCACCATGGCGTATGTTTCGATCAGTGAGGGATTCCGCAGCGGCACGTGGGGACTGACCACGGACAGCGCGATTCCGGCCAAGCCCGAAATCGTCTGGAACTACGAGGCGGGACTGAAGACCCAATTCCTGGACGGCCACGGGACGGCGAATTTCGCGGTCTTCCACGAACAGATCCGGGACAAGCAGGAGCAGGTTGTCGTGGCTGTCGGAGTGACCTCGGAACGCAATGCCACGTCCGCCAACATAGACGGTTTCGAGGCTGAAGTGCAGTTGACGCCGGTAGAGCACTTCCATGTGACCTTCAACGGCTCGCTCCTTCACACCAAATACGGCACGTTCATCGGCAATCCGAGCGATGTCGGTCCGGGGGAATCATACCTGTACTCCGGCAATCAGCTGCCGTTCGCCCCCAAGTTTCAGGTGAATCTGATTCCCGCCTACACGATCCCGATCCCCAACCACGGGGATCTCACGGCGCAGGCGGAACTGACCCACGATTCGAGCGTGTTCTTCACGCGAATCAACGACCCCCGGGAAGGCAACGACGGCTACACTGACTATAATCTGCGGCTGACGTGGCAGGTCACCCCCCAGTGGAGCGCTGGCCTCTACGGTGAGAACCTGTCCAATGAGCGTCATGCCATCCAGATTCAGCCGTTCCTGAATCAAGGGATCGGGTTGCCCACCCAATTCAACAATCCGCGTCGGTACGGCGCGCAGTTCACGTACAAGTATTGACGCCGCCCATGGGTGACCTCAGCTGCTTCAGTGGGGACTACCGCGCCTCTCGCGCGAAGTTCCTGAAGAATGTCGTCGCGTGCGGCGGGCAAGTGACCAGCTATCTCAACGCGGGAGCCGTGGGCCCGACAGGTGAGGCACTGTACGTCGACGTCGGCACCGTTGGACAGCGAAATGCCCCCAGATCGCTGCTGATGATCTCCGGTGTTCACGGCACCGAGGCCATTATTTCCACGGGCCTGCTCAACGACTTCCTGACCTCACCCCTGGTTTCGGCGCTGCCACCGGACATGAATGCAATCCTCGTCCACGCGCTCAATCCGTGGGGCATGGCTCATCAGCTGCGGACAACCGAAAACAATGTGGATCTCAACAGGAACTTCATTGATTTTGCGGCGGGACTGCCCTCAAACCCGGTTTACTCGGAGCTTCACCCCCTGCTCTGCGCAGCCGATGTCGAGTCGGCCGCGACGCAGCTGAAGACCGCATTGGCGCCAGGCGACCGGGCTGCGACCTCTCGAGTCGACGCCATCATGCGCGGACAATATGAGTATCCCGATGGCGTCAACTTCGGTGGGCATCGCGAGGAGTGGTCCAATTCGGCCTTCCGCTCCCTCGTCGCGGCGCATCTTTCGGCTGCCCGACACGTTGCCTGCATCGACTGGCACACGGGGATTGGGCGATTCGCCGAGCCGGTGCCGCTGGCGTTCCATACGCCAGGTACGCCGTCCGCGCAGGCTCTGAGTAAATGGTATAAGAAGGATGTCACCCTGATAGAAAGGCATTTCCCCGGGGGAGAGGCGCCGCGCTTCGCAGGGATCCTGACTATGGCGCTTCCTCAGATGTTGCCGGACGCTCAAACCTATGCTGTGGTGGTCGAATTCGGCACGAAGGCCAATGCGGACGTGCTGAGTGCGCTCATGATCGATCGCTGGCTGCGTTTTTCTGCGGATCGTACGTCGCCTCGCTCGCTACGCCTCCGAGCCACGATTTCCGAGTGCTTCAGTCCTACGAATGATCAGTGGCGACATGCCGTGCTGGACTCGGCGAGGCAGATTGCTGAGCGCACTGTGGCGGGTTTGTCGTCAGTCTGAGATACGCTCAATCAACGCAATACGGAGGAACCTCCATGCCGGGACACGTTCGCAGGGTTGTCACTGGAGCTGGGAGTGACGGACGCTCCCGTGTGCTCCTGGATGGGCCGCCGCCGAATACGATAGAGCCGATTCCGGGGCTGATCTTCAGTGATCTGTGGGAGACGGTAACGCCTCCAAACGACGTCAACGGTACAACCGATACGGTCACGAGGCCTGTCCGGTTGGAACCGAGACGATTCGGAACGATTTTGAAGGTGGTGACCTTCCCCCCGATTTCGCAATACAAGGAGGATGACTGGAAGGGAGTGTACGAAACCATCGGTGCTTCCGCACAGACTAACGATGGTGGCTCCATGCACAGGACGATGACGATTGACTACGTAGTCGTCTTGAAGGGTGAAATGCACTGCGTGCTGGAGGAGGGCGTCGTCGTCTTACGTGCAGGAGATGTCCTCATTCAGCGCGGGACCAATCACGCCTGGGAAAATCGCGGTTCGGAGCCTTGCACGATACTCGGCGTCATGGTCAGCAACGAGGCGTGAGGAAGGCGGCGAACAGCATAGCCCCTCTTTGGCCTATCGTCCCGCCGGCAGAATGCCAGAGGTCTGCTGTCGAAACTCGGCGAACCGCAGTGCCGCGAGCGCCCCTTCAAACGTCCGCTCGCCCGGCCTTGGATCGATCGCCGCTCTCTGGCGCCTTCCTATTGCGTTGGGCGAGGCTCAGGCCGGACTCACGGTCAAGTGAACGCCAAACGCCTTGGCGACCTTGAGCAGCGTGTCCAGCGTGGGATTGCCGTCCTCCGACAACATTCGGTACAGCGCCTCGCGAGTCAGTCCGGTTTCCTTCGCCAGCTTCATCATCCCACGGGCACGGGCTACGACACCAAGCGCTTTGGCAATGTGCGCGGTATCGCCGCTCTCAAAGGCGGCTTCCAGAAACACGGCGCAATCCTTTTCGGACTTCAGGTATTCGGCTGCATCAAAGCGGGTTGTCTTCAGTTTTGCCATGGCTTACTCCAGATTGCGCGCCATACGCTTTGCACGCTTGATGTCTGCGGTTTGGGTTCGCTTGTCGCCACCGCAGAGGATGACGACGACCATCCGTCCGCGGCGCGTGAAATACACCCGGTAGCCGGGACCGTAGTCGATACGCAATTCCGAAACGCCGTCGCCAACGGGTTCCACGTCCCCGAAGTTTCCGCCCTCAACACGCAGCAGCCGTTCAGTGATTTTCACTCAGGCCCGGTCGTCGCGCAGCTTGTGCAGCCACTCGCGGAATTCCTGGGTTTGGCGGACTTCGAACATGATGCATTGTAACATATACATTACAGAACTACAAGGTATGGTCCCTGACCCGGTGCGCGCCCTCGTTGCCCGCGCGCTGTACGACCTCGAGCATGACTGGCCCGCTGCCACGCAAGACGCGCTCGGCCGCGCACTCACCCTGCTGGTCGGCATTTCCCTTCGCGAGGTCACGCAGCGCCGATCGAATATCTCGGTTTATTTTATTGGATGCGCCTGGCGGCCGCCCCCGAAGCTCACGAACATAGGCGCGGCGCGTACTCAGGGGGCTCAACAGTCAGCACTATGAGTTCTATCCCGCGCGGCATGAAATGCGCTGTACCTCGCAATCAAGGCAAGTCTAAAACTGCGCCTTGAGTGTGACGTACCACTCTCGGCCGCGGCTCGGGATAACTTCCTCGGTTCCCGAGCTGGGCGAGAAATAACCGGCCAGGGTGTAATCCTTGTTCAGGGCATTGCGAAGCCCTGCGACGACCCCGTAAGCCCTCTGCGGAGAGTCCCATGAGACGGAGGCACCCAGCAGCCCATATCCCGGCTGGAACAAGGCTGGGGTGTTGAGCGCATCATTGTAGTAGGAGGAGCGGTACGACCAATCGACCCGCGGAGTGATATAACCACCGGCCGCGAGTGTGAACTGCTTCTGCACGGCGAGTGAATATGTCCACTTCGAGACGAGCGCGAACTTCGAGCTCAGATTGAGCTCGGTCGCGTCCGGGTCTATCTCGGTGTAGCGCGCATCGGTCAGACCCGCATTCACCTCGAGGCGCCAGCCGGCCCCGGGCGCCCACTGAGACTCGAACTCGAAGCCGTTAATACGGGCCTTGCCACCGTTGGCCGTTACCGGTGCGACGTCGCGGAAGATCTGGACCTGGATGTCGTCGTAGTCTGTGTGGAACCCGGCGATGTTCACACGCAGCGTATCGTCCAACCAGATGGTCTTGAGTCCGATCTCATACGAGCGCACCGTCTCTGGGTTGAACGAGGGCGTCGCCGGCAACGGCGGGAAGACGCGTTGCGTGAAGCCACCTGACTTGAAGCCCTCGCTAAAGGTCGCGTAGATCATGAAGTTGGGGTCCAGCTGATCGGCGATATTCACCATCGGCGTGGCCTTCGAGAACACGCGCTGCACCTCAACCTCGGGCAGCAGCGGAGTACCGTCCGGGAAGGGCCCACCCTTGCTGTCCAGCACGTATTGAATCGGCAGGAATGTCTTGCTATCGCGCGTGTAGCGAGCGCCTCCGGTGATCGACAGCTGCGAGGTGAGGTTATAGGTCGCCTGCGCGAATCCCGCCCAGCTGGTCGTGGCGCTCAAGCCCCCGGACAGCGCCTCAATGGGCGCGAAGTCGATCGTGTTTGCATTGTCCGCCTTCTCGTTGAAATAGTAGACACCTGCGATCCACTTGAGCGCCTGGTTGAATGAGTCACCCTGGAGCTGCAGTTCCTCGCTGAATTGACGGTCGCTCAGCTGATCTGCGAGCTGATAAATCGTCAATGGCGACTCATCGCCGTCGCGCTGGAAATCGCTGTTGAGATGTCGATAAGCGGTGATCGACCTCAAGGAGACGTCGTCGGCAATGCTCCAGTCGATGGTGAGCGCCGTTCCCCAGAGATTGTCGTCGCTGAAGCTGGGAAATGTCCCGAGATTCTCCTTCGAGGACTCCCGCGCATACTGCGGACCATAGCAGGCCGGGTTCGCGGGGTCGCCGGCCGGGTTATAGGTTGGTGCGCCGATACCAAGACAGTTGCCGGCATTGACCAATGTGGCGACGTAATTGTTGAAAAGCGCGAAGTTATCCACCGGAGCATCCGCCGGCGGATTGACTACGTAGTGGCCAGGCAGCGGCAGGGACCCGGGGGGCAGCAGCGGCAGGTGCTGCGGGTTGAAGATCGATGACGCGAAACTAACGCCACGCAGCGTGAAAGCCGGGCCGTTTTCGCGTGTCCGCGTGCCGTCGACGCTGAAAAGGACTTCCAGCGGGCCGCTCTTCCAGCGCAGCGCCGCGCGCCCTACCAGAGTATTGGTGTTTCCGAGGCTCTCGCCGTCTGCAGGCTGGTCGACGTAGCCGCCTTGGCCGAAATGCCCCACTGACAAGGTGACAGCAAGATCGGAGGCAATTGGCAGGTTCATCCAAGCCTTCACGTCCGCGTGATTGGCGGTACCGAAGGTAGCACCAAGCTTGCTCGCAAAACCCGAGAAGTCCGGTTTGAGGCTGGTTATGTTGACCGCGCCGCCAATGGTATTCCGGCCGAACAGAGTACCCTGCGGACCACGCAGCACCTCGACACGATCGATGTCCATGAGGTCGAGCAGCGAGCCGACGCTACGCGCCAAGTAGACGCCGTCCAAGTAGATACCTACTCCAGGGTCGACGGTCGGTATGAAGTCGGACTGACCAACGCCGCGGATAAAGACTGCGGCATTCGAGGCCGATCCGCCCGCGCCTGGATTCTCCTGCAGCACGAGGTTAGGCACGAATTGCGCCAGCGCGTCGATGCGCGCGGCATCGCGCGTGCCCAGGTCAGCGCCCGAAAAGGCGGCAATCGAAATTGGCGTGGCCTGGAGGTTCTCCTCGCGCTTGCGCGCGGTGACAACCACCTCCTCGAGAGCGCCGGAGGAGTTTGGACCGGTGGTCAAGGGTTCGACGGCTGGCGCGGACTGTACGGTGGCCGCAAGTACGAAGGAATAAGCGGCAGCGGTCAGCCCGATGTACCGCTCGCCTTTCAAGACTGCAAATCGCATCTGCATCTCCCCCGATGGCGGGTCGCAAAGCGACCCGCTAGTTGTGCGTATGGTCCGGCGGATTCTTGTTCTGCTACGGTACGTCGCTAGGGATAAGGGCTCTCTGACCTATATCGAGCGCCCGAGTGCGCGGCGCCCGCGCCAAACCGACTTGCTCCCAGGGCGGCTCGGTAGCCTGCCAGCCGGCGGTATCGCGCACCTCCGCGTGCCAGCGCAGCACGTTGGCGAAGTGGGCAATCGGATAGCCGACGATATGGTGGTATTCGAGTACCGCTGCCAATGCGTAGTCGGCCAACGTCAGGTTATGACCAGCAACAAAAATTCTATCCGACAGATGCCTGTCGAGGACCGGTGCGGCTTTGGCAACAAGTGCCTCGCCACGGGCTATTTCGGCTGCATCCCATAGTGTGAGCGTGCCATCGATGAGGACGGGCGACAGAGCGTTGGGGTTCATGGCCTTGAATGCGTCGGTAGAGGTCTCCTTGGCCAACAGATTCACGGATTTGAGCTCGATTGCCACCCCGAGATGGTGGGCAACGGCCAGGACCTTGCGCGTATTGTGAGAGAAGGCAAAGCCATGGAGCAGCGGCGTTCCGGTCATCGGCCGGCCTCATTCTTTCGGACATTGCCAAAGCGCAACAGGCCGGTTGAGGGGAGGCAATTGACGTAGGTGGCGGTCAATCCTCCCGCGGGGATCACGCTGACCTCGTGGTACAGATTCATGTCCGGCATTCGGCCGAGCTGTTGCACCATCGCCATGAATCGGCCGTAAATCTCCAGATGAGTCGGGTGGTTGCGTGTCCAGTTCTCGATGTCGGACAACTGCACGAAGTACGCAATCAGGTGGTTGCGGAGCACATCCCGCCCAGTCTCGTCGGTTTCCTGCACCAGGTAGGCGGTGTAGCAATGGGCCTCCTGGGGATGGTTGCGAAGGTATCGCCCGCCTGCGACATAGGCGGGATAAACCGAGTTTTTGAAGATCACCGCCTCGTCCGCTGGACATTTCGACCAGTCCGGGCCGCCGCGTGCTACGACGGTCTGTGCCGGCATCTGGACGTCGACAATCGCACCGACACCCGATATCTTTTTTGCGTCCGGAAGGTCTGGACCTGCCGCGCAGACAAGATCGCTTTCCTCCGACATGCGGATGCGATCGCGCGTACCGCCCCAATAAGCATGGTCGGGCGTGACCTCAACGTCGTCGGCGATCTGTGCAATGCCCCAATGAACTTTTGGATTGGCGATGAGCGTATCGATGCCGCGCGGCAGCAACTTTGAAATCTCGATCCAGCGGCCGACCAGCGGGTCGCACGTGAGGTCGCATAACCATTGTTGGCACGCGCGTTGCGCATACCAGCGTTCGAAGGCCTCGTGATCGCGCCAATATGCCATGACGAGACGGGTATATGCCCCCGGATCATCAACGTGCCAACCACGCTCCATGCTTCCCGGACCGTCTGGGCCCGCGAGCAGGTCATGGAGTCTATTTACAGTTACCTCGACATCGCCGCCCCTGTCCTGAATACCGATGAAGGCGGCAACGAGCGGTTTTGTCGAGTCACGAAAGCGCGCCTCATAAGCATCATAAGGTGGTGTGAAACCCGCCGGTCTGCTCTTCGTCATGCGACGGGCTCCCGTTTGATCGGGATACAGGCCTGGTCGACGACCTCCGCCACCACATGTTGCTCGATCTCCCACTGATCCGAGCTCCGCGCCAGCTCACTGCCACTCAATGTCGGAATCGGTCCGCTGCGATATTCCGCCCCGGCTGGAACCCAACCTCCGTGCCTTGACAGCAGGACACGCACCACATCGGCGCGACCGTAATGACCAGCGGTGTCGATGATTGCCTTGACCGCCTTGATCATCCAGGCCTCACAATCCGCGAAGATGAGCTGTTCACCTTCGACGGGACCGACAAGCGGCACACCCAGCGGGGAGATGATCTGACTACCGCCTTTGGCGTAATCGATATTCATTTTTTCCTTGTAAGGAAAATCATCGGGCACATCGTGCGGGTTTACGATGGCGCTTGCCGACAGGACGAAGCTGCCCGACTCAAACGCGTGCGCGCGACAAACGAAATGTCCCCAGAAGTCGCCGTTGCCGTTCCATTCTTCGAGGCGAGGGCCGGTGTGAAGGCCGAATGCCCCGGGAAACACGGCGACGTGGAAATCCTCACCCATGGCAATCATGGCGGCACGCACGGAAGTCATGAGATGTTCGCCGCAGATCAGTGCGCCGATGCGGCCAATGCTCGTCTCGTAGACCGACAGGTCCGAGCCATCCCCCGCACCCCAGAAGAGGCGCTCGCTGAAAGTCGGCATCAGTTTCCTGTGCCGCCCCAGTAGACGTCCGCTTTGATCGAAAAAAAGCAGGGAATTGTAGATAGTGTTGACGCCCGGACGCGGATCGGCCTCATTGCAGCCCATGATGACCACTATCTCGGCATCTCGCGCGGCCTTGGCTATTGCCGCGGTTGCCGCCGACGGTACGATTACCGCTTGGTCGAAGAATCGGACGCGACCATCTATCCACTGAGCGAGTCTGCTATCCCAGCCTTCGGTCCAATACGGGTAGCCGGCCAGCCATGCTTCGGGGAATACGATGAGCTCGGCGCCGCCCTTTGCGGCCTCGCCTATTGCGCTGACCGCGCGAGCAACGCTGGCTTCGCGATCCATGAAGGCCGGCGAGATTTGCGCCAGGCAAACCCTTCTGCTCTTCTTGCCGCCCAGTACCGTCTTGGAATGATTCACTTGTTTTCACCGTTAGCGGATAATGCCAACGTAACGATCCGGGGCGTGCGCGGCTAGCCAGCGAGTGCCAATCAAGTCAATTCTTGCCGCGTGCCGATCCGATAAGAGCCGGGATGGGAGGTTGCCTTGATCAGCAGCTTTGCCGACGATGCCAGCGTGAGAGCTTCAACGTGAACGGCCTGTCGCTCAACTGGGACTTCGAAACGACTGACCTGCCGCTCTTTGCCCATCGTGTATCGGCGTGCCTCAAGCCTTTCCGTTTCGTTGAGGCCGCAAACCAACCCCACACTGCAACCTTGCTCCAAAGACGGATTGGCAAGCTCGACATCGTGTTCATCCGCTACGGCAAGCACGTGATCATCGACGCTGGCTGTCTGAAGCGTTTTGCCCTACTCCAGGTTCCGGTGTGCGGGCATTTTATTCTTCACCAGCCCAACTACACTGCTGTCGTCAACGAAGGATCGGCGCATCTACTGCCAACGGGTGTACCACTACGGATGGAGTGGTCACCGGACTGCACTCTGATGGCGGTTCGCTTCAACGTGGACCCTGATGATCCAATTCATGCCGCGAATCCCTTCACTACCGCCGATACGCCATTTGGCGGAATAGTCGACCTCAGCAAACCGAAAGGTCGTTCACTCTCCTGCATTGTCGATCTGATCGTGAACGAGATCGTGCTTTGCCATACCCTGGAGGCGGCGCCAAGAATTGCATCCTATGTCGGGGCCACCTTGGACGAATTGGTGCGAGCAACATTCGCATGCCGATCAATGGGTGATACGCCCTCGCTCAGTCGCGTAGGCCGTTACATCCGCGACCGTGTGGATCAAAATCTGGCCGGCGAGCTCGACTGGGCCGCCATTGCCGATGCGGTTGGCATTTCCGCCCGCTCGCTCTATCGAATTTTCACGAGAGAATTTGGCACCACGCCAACACGATGGCTGAACAACCGCCGACTCGAGCACGCACATCGTGAACTGGAGCTCAAGAACCGCTCGCAAACCTCGGTTACCGAGGTGGCGCTGAAGTATGGTTTTGGACATGTTGGCAGATTTTCCGAACGCTACCGCGAACGCTTTGGGGAAAGTCCACGCGATACGCTGCGACGTCGATGATGTCCTTGCCGTTCGCGTGGCTTGTTCTCGCATGACGTCTGGGGCGGGCGGGTTCAAGTGAACCGGCATGCAGCTTAAAAGGACCGAAGCGACACGCTTGCGCGGCAAGACCAGCAAGGCCAGCTGCATCGATCCGTCGACACAGCCTCCAGCGACGTAGACCTGCTCATCGTCTCCGATCATCTTGCGCTAGAGCAGGTTTACTCCCGCAGTCGAGAGAGAGCTCGCCAGAAAAATCAGCCCGACTCTATTGACCAGGGACGAATTTCAACGGCGCCGCAAAGCGGGGAGCTCGTTCGTCAACAAGGTGTTGGCGGGCGAGCACATCGTATTGCTTGCTTTCTGCGGTACCGGTTTGCCCCGAGTTGAAAATCGCGTCCTCACCGCAGAAAGGCGGCGGCGATTTTTCTTTATGGAACAGCGACTTGGAGTGTGGGCCCGCTGGGATTCGAACCCAGGACCAAGGGATTATGAGTCCCCTGCACTAACCGCTGTGCTACAGGCCCGCCGAAAAGGGGCGGGGATTGTAGCAGCCGCGGCGCGGGCGAGGGGTGCGCCGTGGATCCCTGAGCCGCACGAGTGAGAGCAGTGGGCGAGGTGTCAGTGGTGGAAGACCACCGCGGTACACCGGGGACAGGTCGTGGAAAACGCCTCTTCGAGCGTGCCCTGGAACCAGGAGATGCCGCTGGCTCCACGGTGGGCAGGCCCCCTGGGCCCCGTCTCCTGGGGCAGGTCCGCCGAAGGAGCGGGCGGCGCGACCTTGGGTCCCGGAACGGGCTGGCTATGGCGGTACTTGCAACCGGCCACGGTAATGGCTGCGGCGAGGACCGCAGTGGCTATGCACATGGCTTTCATGGCGCCCAGGAGTTTACTCCGGCGCGCGAGGGAGCGGGAGCGTCCAAATGTGGCCTCCGGTCGCCGGAGGCGGGCGGGTCGCCGCCGTTTGGGCCGGGTGGGCGGCAAGGGTCATGGGGTCGCGGGAAGCGGAGGTCGCGGGAAGCGGAGGCACTTGCGTCGCCGTGAGACCCCGCTAGCATGGCGCCGGCACGAGCTTAGGAGATCCCATGAAGCTATATACCCTGCCGGGGGCCTGTTCCCTGGCCACGAACATCGCGCTGCGCGAAGCCGGCGTGCCGTTCGAGCTCATCAAAGTCAGTCACCATAATCACCGGACCTCCGACGGGGTCGATTTCAACGAGATCAACTCCAAGGGCTATGTCCCGGCGCTGCGTCTCGACAACGGGGAGCTGTTGACCGAGAACTCGGCGCTGTTGCTGTACGTCGCCGACCTGAATCCGGCCGCGAAGCTGGCGCCGCCCGTGGGGACGCTCGAGCGTTATCGCGTCGCCGAATGGCTGGCCTACATCAATTCCGAGCTGCACAAGTCCTTCAGTCCGCTGTTCGCGCCCCACTCGTCGGAGGACATGAAGGAGTATGCGCGCACGAACCTCAAGAAGCGCATCGCGTGGTTGGCGGAGAAACTGGGCGCGAAGCCCTATCTGACGGGTGAGTCGTTCACGGTGGCGGATGCCTATCTGTTCGTGGTGCTGAGTTGGTCGGCGCACGTGAAGTTCGACCTGAGCCCCTGGCCGAATCTGCAGGCCTTCCTGCAGCGTGTCGCTGCCCGGCCGCACACGATCGAGGCGCTGACGTCCGAGGGGCTGTTGAAAAAGACGTAACATCCGCTCGGGCCGTGCCCACCCGGTCAGGGAGGGTGGGCACATTTGTGGCTACAGCGCGGACATGGGCAGTCGCAAACTCGACAAATATCGCGCCAAGCGTGATTTCACCAGGACGGCCGAGCCGAGCGGCACGGCGGCGGTGGCGCGGGCCGAGCACCTGCGTTTCGTCATCCAGAAGCACGCGGCGCGCCGTCTCCATTACGATCTGCGCCTCGAGCTCGACGGGGTCTTCAAATCCTGGGCCGTGACTCGCGGCCCGTCCCTCGATCCCGCGGAGAAGCGGCTGGCCGTGGAGGTGGAGGATCATCCGCTCGAGTACGGTGATTTCGAGGGCACCATTCCGGGCGGTCAATACGGCGGCGGTACCGTCCAACTCTGGGACCGCGGGTACTGGGCCCCCGAGGGGGGAAAAACCGCACAGTCCATGCTGGCCGCGGGTGATCTCAAGTTCGTTCTCGAAGGCAGTCGCCTGCACGGCAGCTGGGTGCTCGTGCGGATGAAGGGCGATCGCTTCGGCGGTCGACGCACGAACTGGCTGTTGATCAAGCATCGGGATGACTACGCTCGTCCGGGCGACCATGACGCGCTGTTGGCGCAGGACCGGTCGGTGGCTTCGGGCCGATCGATGGAGCAGATCGCCGCAGGCAGTGGGCGGGCGCCGCAGCCGTTCATGTCGGCGAAGGGGACGTCGCTGGAGGCGGATGCCGTGTGGCATTCCAACAGGGAGGAGCAGCCGGCCAGGGAGGAGCAACCGGTGGGAGTCAGGCCGGAGAGCAGAGCGGCAGGTAGGGCGGAAAGCCTGGCGGGAAGTCGGCTGGAAAGCAAAGTGGAAAGTCGGGCAGAAAGTCCGGCAGAAAGCAGCGCGGAAAGAACAAAGCCGGGAACAGCGAAGGCCGGCAAGGCAAGGCGCGCACCCATGCCGCAGTTCATCGAGCCGCAGTTGGCGCTGTTGGTCGACCGTCCTCCGGGTGCCACCGGGTGGGGCCATGAGATCAAGCTCGACGGCTATCGCCTGCAATTGCGTGTCGAGCGGGGTCGCGCGGTGTTGAAGACGCGCAAGGGCCTCGATTGGACCGAGAAATTCGCGGCCATTGCCGCGGCGGCGAGCGGGTTGCCGGACTGCATCATCGACGGTGAGGCGGTCGCGCTGGACGAGAAGGGCAACACGAATTTTTCCGCCCTGCAGGCTGCTCTGTCCGAGAAGGACAGCGGGGCGCTCGTATTCTGCGTCTTCGATCTTCTCTTTCTGGAAGGCGAGGATTTGCGCGCGCTGCCCCTGAGGGAGCGTAAGCACCGGCTGGATGGGCTGCTGGCTGCGCAGCCCAGGAAAATCACCGACCACATCCGCTACGTCGGGCACATCGAAGCCGATGGGGAAGCAGTTCTGCAGTCCGCCTGCAAGACCGGGCTCGAAGGTATCGTCTCCAAGGAGCTCGACGCGCCCTACACGTCGGGGCGTGGGTCGAGTTGGACCAAAGCGAAGTGCCGTATGGGCCAGGAGGTGGTGATCGGCGGTTGGACCGCGGATGCCGGGGAGCTGCGGGCGCTGATCGCGGGCGTCTACAAGGACGGCCGGTTGGTTCACGCGGGTCGGGTCGGCACCGGATTCAACAGCACCAACATCGGGCCGCTCACCGCGCGTCTGAAGAAGTTGGCGAGCGACAAGAGTCCTTTCGGGGAGCGCGTGCCGCTGCCGAGCGACCGGCAGGTGCACTGGGTGAGGCCCGAGCTGGTGGCCGAAATCGAGTTCGCCGGGTGGTCGGACGGTTGCAATGTCAGTCAGGCCGCGTTCAAGGGGCTGCGGGAGGACAAGCCGGCCAAGGAGGTTCGCGCGGAAACGCCAACGGTCGCACCCATGGCCACGGGAGCGGTGAAGGCTCGTAAAGCGGCGGTGCAACCCGATGAGGGTGGCGGGTCATCGGTCGTGAGCGGAAAGGAGCGAGTCATGAGGCCCGGAAAAGCTGGAAAGAAGACTGCGAGAACCGGCAGGGGCGGCACCAGTGGCGGGAGCGGTAACAGCAGGAGCGACAATAACAATAACAGAAGCGGCACCAACGGCTGGAGCGGTAACAACGGCGGGAACGGTGGCAGCAGGAGCGGCAATAACAGAAGCGGCAATAGCGGCGGGAGCGGCGGTCGAGGTGCTGTGGGGTGGGGGGCCGGCGCGGCGAACGTCGTCATGGGCGTCACGATCTCGAAGCCGGACAAAGTCTTCTGGCCGGCTGCCGGCGGTGGGCGCGCGGTGACGAAGTTGGATCTGGCGCGTTACTTCGAGACGGTCGGGGAATGGCTCATTCCGCACATTGCGGGCCGGCCGTGCTCGATCTTGCGCGCTCCCGACGGCTTGCAGGGAGAAACTTTCTTTCAGCGGCACGCCATGGCGGGCATGTCGGAATTACTCGACCTGGTGCACGTTTCCGGCGATCGCCGGCCCTATGTCGTCATCAACCACGTGGAGTCGCTCGCCGCGGTGGCGCAAAGCGGCGGCGTCGAGCTGCACCCGTGGAATTGCGAGCCCGGCAGGCCGGAGGTTCCCGGGCGGCTGGTATTCGATCTCGATCCCGCTCCGGATGTCGAATTCGCCGCCGTCATCGGCGCCGCGCAGGAGATGCGCGACCGTCTGTCCGCCATCGGCCTGGAGAGTTTCTGCAAGACCACGGGCGGCAAGGGGTTGCACGTGGTGACGCCGCTGGCTCAGCCTCGTGACACCCATCTCGACTGGGCGCTGGTTAAGGCCTTCGCGCGTGAGATCTGCCGGCAGATGGCCGCGGACCAGCCCAACCGTTACCTGATCAACATGTCGAAGAGCGCGCGCAAGGGGCTCATCTTTCTCGACTACTTGCGCAACGATCGCCTGGCGACCGCGGTGGCGCCGCTTTCGCCACGAGTGCGGGAGGGCGCTCCGGTGTCGATGCCGATCACCTGGGCGCAGGTGCGCGCCGGCCTCGATCCCCGCCGCTTCACTGTCCTGACCGTGCCGGGGCTGCTCGCGAGGAGCAAGGCATGGGAGGGTTATCAGGATGCTGCGCGGCCGGTGGTGCGCGCGGTGGAGTTGTTGGCGAAGAGAGCGAAGTCAGGGGACAGAACGAAGTCAGGGAACAGAACGGGACGCAAACCCTAGGGGGCGGAAGCGGCGCGTCGCGAGCGGCAGGACGAGATGAGGCGGGAGGCTGGCGAACGGCGGATCATCATCAGAACACGGGTCGCCATCAGATGGCGTGCCGTCATCAGAAGGCGGCCGCCATCAGAAAGCGGGCCGTCGTCAGAAATCGAACACCTTGCCTACGCCGCGCTCACGCGCTTTCTGAAGCACATAGTGAGCGGAAGCCAGATCCTGTGGCGCGATGCCAAGGGACTTGTAAAGGGTCACGTCGGCCGGCGACGTGCGCCCCACCTTCGATCCGCTCGCCACTTCGCCGATTTCTGCAAGGATGTGCTCCGGCGTGATCGCGCCCGATTGCAGAGCGCGCAGATATTCTCCGCCTTCGTTGATCGTCGATGTCCGGTAGTCGACAAAGAAGCGTGACCTAACGACCGTGGTGGTGTCGACCTCCGCCGCGGAAGCGACGCTCGATCCAACGACGTTCAGGTGGGCGCCGGGTGCGATCCAATCACCGTGAAGGATCGGGTCGCGTGCCTTCGTCACCGTGCAGATGATATGGGCATCGGTAACGGCGTCGCGAGGTGTTTCGGCGACTTCGATCGTGAGGCCGTGTTTCGCGCTTTCCGCCTTCGCGAAGGCCGATGCCTTGAGGCGATCACGGGCCCAGACCCGAACGTGACGCAGCTTGCGAACGGTGGCCATGGCGGCAAGGTGGCTGCTGGCCTGCTCGCCGGCGCCGAGAATCGCAAGGTCGGAGGCGTCCGGTCGAGCCAACAGCCGGGTCGCCAGGCCGCTGGCCGCGGCGGTCCGGATCGCCGTGATCTCGGCTGCGTCCACCAGGGCGACCGGCTGGCCGTGCTCCGCCTCGAACAACAGCACGATGCCCAGGTGTGAGGAGTATTGCGGCGGCTTGTTGCGCGGCATGAGGCTGACGAGCTTGACCCCGAAGCACTCGGGGTCCGCGAGGTATCCGGGCATGTTACCCATCATGCCGGTGTCGCCCGGCATGACCATGATCGAGCGCAGCGGCAGCACGATACGGCCCGCGGAGACAGCGATCATGGTCCGGTGCATCAGGTCGATGCACTCCGCCATCGGCAGCAGGGCGTGCACGTCGGTGGCGCGCAGGATACGTATTTCCACGGAAGCCTCCAGATCAGCGGCGCGAACGCCCCGAAGCCCGCCAACCCCTCTACCGCGGGAGACGAGAGTCGCTCGCCCTCGCAAGGGAGATCATGAGCCGGACGGGCTCCTGGGCACGAACTCGCCGCGCAGGTCTTTCATTGCGGCAATGAAGGATTCTATGTCGGCTTCGTTGTTATAGAAATGAAAGCTCGCGCGCAGGTTGGCATCCCGATGGGACGTCACGATGTCGCGATTCATGAGCTCGCGCGCCAGGGCGCCGGCGTCTCGCGAAGGCACGCACACGGTCATGCCCCGCCGCGCATCGGGGATGGGCGTGACGCTCGGCCAACCGATCTCGACGAGCTTCTCCATGCAGCGCCGCGTCAGCGCATAGTTGCGCTTCTCGATCGCTGGAGTGCCGACGCCGAGCAGGAACTTCAGCCCGGCTTCGGAGGCATAGCAATTCACCACGGCGGGAGTGCCGGCCTCGAAGCGCCGGGCGCTCGGGTGAGGGCGGTTGGCCGTGATGTCCATCGCGGCGATGTTCTCCTGCGCGAACCAGCCGGAATTCGTCGGGACCAGCGATTTCGTAAAGGAGTCCCGGACGTACATGAAGCCGATACCCGCCGTGCCGAGCAGGTACTTGAGCATGCCGCCTACGGCGAAGTCGACGTCGAGCGTCTTGACGTTGATGTCCATCGAGCCGACGGACTGATAACAGTCCAGCAATACCAGCGCGCCCTTGGACCGCGCGATGCGCACGATCTCCGGAATTTCCAGCTTCGCGCCGTTGCGGAAGCAGACGTGTGTGATCGCCACGAGCTTCGTGTTCTCGTCGATCGCATCGACAAACTTCTCCGCGGGGATGTAGCCGCTGGCGTCGCGGGAGACGTGGACGACGCGAGCGCCGCGCGGCTCCTGCGCATGCCAGATCTGAGCATTCGTGGGGAATTCAAAGTCGCTGATCACGACCTTGTCGCGCGTGCCCGTGAAGTCCATCGCGCTCGCCAGCGCGTTCAATCCCGCGGAAACCGAGGCGGTTACCGCGATCTCGTCCGGCGCGGCGCCCAGCAGCTGTGCGGTCAAAGCACGGACCGCCTCGTTCTTCATGATCCAGACGTCCCAATTGGCGCCGACAGCCAGGCGGTCGTCCATGTACGCCTCGATCGCGGCCTTGACGTCGTTGGCCAGCGCGCAGTACGAGCCGCTGTTCAGGTAGGTCTTGCGCTCGAGAACGGGGAATTCTTTGCGCAGCGCGGCGAAGTTCGGTTCCATGGGGGGCGTTCAGGGGTAAAGCGGGGGGAGGAGAATCATATGCAATTTCATATAACTACTCAATCATCGGCCGCGACACACGCCGCGGCGCGGTTGCGGCGGCCCTTGCGGACGAAATAGGCGATGGAGAGCACTCCCAGGAAAGGGATGCCGACGATCCAGGAGATGCCCCACACCTCCTTGTCCAGGCCCATGGTGATCATGACCGCGAACAGCACAGCGAGCCCGACGAGCTGCACGAACGGAAAAAGGGGCATGCGCACCGGGAGGTCCGCCTTGCGGAAGCGGCGCCGGAAGCTCAGGTGGCTCAGGAGAATGGCTACCCAGACGATCATCGCGTCAAAGAGAGCGATGCCGAAGAGATAGTTGTAGGCGCGCGGAGTCAGTTTCGAGACGCCGGCGGCCAGGAGAATGCACGCGCCCGAGACCAGGATGGCCGCGACGGGGGTGCCGTTTTTACTCAGCTTGCCGAGGAAGCGGGGCGCGAAGTCGCCGCGGGAGAGCGAGAACAGCATGCGCGAGCACAGGTAAACGTTGGTGTTCATGCTCGACAGCGCCGCCGTCAGGACGACGAAGTTCATGATGCCGGCGGCGTGCCGGATGCCGGAGTCGGCGAAGACGCGCACGAACGGGCTCTGGGTGACGATCTGCGCGCCGGTCTCGGTCCACGGCACGATGGTCACCACGATCCCCAACGCGAGAATGTAAAACAGGAACAAGCGCAGTCCCATGTTGCGCAGGGCGGCAGGGATGTCCTTGACCGGGTTGCGTGTCTCACCCGAGGTCACCGCGATGACCTCGATGCCGTTGAAGGACAGCACACCGACCAACACCGCCATCCACACGCCGCCGAAGCCGTGCGGCATGAATCCGCCCGGCAGGCCCGTGAGGTTGTGGAACCCGGTCGCCTGATGTCCGAGCCCGAAGATCATGCTGGCGCCGAGCACGATGAACAGCACGATGGCCACCACCTTGATCATGGCGAACCAGTACTCGATGGCGCCGAAGTTGTGGACCGAGCGGGAGTTGAAATACAACAGCACGAAGGCGAAGCCGAGCGACCACAGCCAGACCGGCGTCCCGGGGAACCAGAAGGTCATGTACACACCGGCCGCCACGGCCTCGCCGCCGACGGCAATGACCTGCGCCAGCCAGTAGGCGTAGCGGACGATGAACCCGGCCCAGGGATTGAGATAAATCTCAGCGTAAGTGCCGAACGAGCCTGCCGTGGGGTGGACCACCGCCATCTCGGACAGGCTGAACACGATCGCGACCGCAGCCAGCGCCGCGATCGCAAAGCTGAGCACCACCGCGGGGCCGGCGTAGCCGATGGCGAGCCCGCTGCCCATGAAGAGGCCGGTGCCGATGGCGCCGCCCAGCCCGATCATGATGACTTGGGCGCGGGTGAGAGCCTGGTTGAGGCCCCCCTCGCGTGCCGCGATCAGGGATGTATCCATGTCACTCCAGGAAATCGCGGCGCACGCTCGCTCATGCCTCAGGCGTGCTCATTCGGGCTGCAGTCGCAAAACGGCCCGGCGGCGGTGCGCTTGCAGCCGCACAAGACGGCGCTGTGGTCCGCGCTCGGCGCGAATCGCAGCGGCGTGAATGCGGTTCCGGCGTGCGAGCCGTCGCAGAAGGGTTGGCGTCGACTGCGTCCGCAGGAGCACCAGAAATACGTCCGGCCCACCTTCAGCGCGACGGAGCAGGGGCCGGCCAGGGCGGCAGGCAGAGCGGCGGGGAGATCGGCCATGGCGGTGCTGCGCGAACGCTTCAGATCTAAAGTTTCGGCCGGATACTATGATTTCTCATATGTCGCCGCAAGCGCCGGCGGCCCGTTCCCGCCCTCCGGGCCCCCACTTTGAACCTTTCCGGGAAGGCGCGCGACTCATCTTCGGGCGAGGAGGGAGGCGTAAGGAGGCGAGGAGGAGGCGTAAGGGGCGAGGAGGAGGCGGCGGCGTAATTAATTAAGGGACGAGAAGGAGGCGTAAGTTGCGGGTCCGACCCTTCGATGAGCTGGCCTGGGAGTACGACGCGTCGTTCACCGGATCGGCGATCGGTAAAGCGCTGCGCGAGCTCGTCTGGTCGCGGCTTGAGCGGGCGTTTCCGGCGCCGTGCCGCATTCTCGAGCTCGGGTGCGGAACGGGAGAGGACGCTCTATACCTCGCCCGACAGGGCTGTGAGGTCGTGGCGCTCGACAGCTCGGCGCGGATGATCCAGGTCACACGGCAGAAGGCCCGGACGCAGGGACATTCAGGACACCTCGAGCTGCACTGCCTCTCCATGGAGCAGCTCGCGACGGTGCTCGAGGGGGAGCGCTTCGATGGGGTTCTGTCGAACTTCGGCGCGATCAATTGTGTTGGGGATGTCGCGTCCCTCGCCGAGCAGGTGGCCCTGCGCCTGAAGCCGGGAGCGCGGCTCGTCTGGGTGGTCATGGGGCGTCACGTGCCTTGGGAATGGCTCTGGTACTCGGTCCGGGGCGAGTGGAAGAAGGCGTGGCGGCGATTCACTCCCGGGGGCGTGAGCTGGCGCGGGATGCGCATCCTCTACCCGACGCCGGTACAGCTCACGGCCGCGCTGCGCCGGCATTTCAAGATTGAATGCGTGGCGCCGCTCGGGTTCGCGTTGCCACCGAGTTACGCAGGTCCCTGGCTGGAGCGCCGGCCCCTTCTGTTGAATGCCCTGACGCGCCTCGAGAGCATCGCACAGCGGTGGAGTGTCCTGGCGCACCTGGCGGATCACTATGTGATGGAGGCGACCCGTCTGACGGGCGATCCCGTGTGAGCAGCCGACTTCCGTTGCTGACTCTCTACCTGAGCGAGCGCTGCAATTCACGTTGTGTCACGTGCGACTACTGGCGTCACGGTCGCGCCGACATGGACCTGGCGGCCGTGGAGCGCCTGTTGCCCAGCCTCGCTGACCTGAAGACCGAGGTCGTGCTGATCTCCGGCGGCGAGCCGCTTCTGAATCCACAGTGGGCGGCGATTGCAGAGTTGCTGCGGCGTCGGGGACTGCAGTTGTGGCTGTTGACCTCGGGCCTCTCGCTGGCCAAGCACGCGCGTCGCGTCGCTGACTTGTTTGCTGCGGTCACGGTTTCATTGGACGGTACCTGTCGCGGGACATATGCCGCGATTCGCGGTCTGGACGCGTTCGACAAAGTTTGTGAAGGGATCAGCGCGGCCACGGCAGCCGGCGCGCCGGTCAGTTTGCGGATCACGGTGCAACGAGCGAACTATCGGGAGCTGCCGGGCTTCGTTCCCCTCGCGCGCCGGCTGGGTGTCCGCCAGATCTCGTTCCTGGCAGTGGACGTTGCCAACCCTCATGCGTTCGCCCGCGCTGGGGACTTCGTTTCGGAGGTTGCCCTGGGACCCGAGGACTTGCCGGTGTTCGAGGAGGTCCTTCAGGATCTGGAGCGCAATCACGCCAACGCGTTCGAGTCAGGGCTCATTGCCGAGAGTCCGCAGAAACTGCGGCGCCTGCTGCGCTATTTCTCGGCTCTGCGCGGGTGCGGGGCCTATCCGCCGGTTCGTTGCAACGCGCCGGAGTTTTCCGCCGTGGTGGAGGCCGGCGGACAGGTGCGGCCCTGTTTCTTCATCCCGGGGCCGCCGACGCCGGGAGATCTGCGGGCGGTGCTGGACAGCGGGCCGATGAAGGAGCTGCGGGCGCAGATTCGTAATGGCGCCCGTCCCGAGTGCCGAACCTGCGTTTGTCCCCTTTGGCGCGACTTCCAACGAGGCGACACGCTGTTGCCCCGGGAGCCGCTCCGGGCGAGCGCGTGAGTTGTCCCCGTGCAATCGGGCCAGCCTGTCTGTTCAACATTGGAAGCGTACGAGCGCTGGGCTCCGACCTACTCGGCGTTCCCGCATAACCCACTCATGCGTGCCGAGCAGCGGGGCATGCTGGAACGATGGCCCCCCGTGAACGGCCGGCGGGCGCTGGATCTCGCGTGCGGCACGGGACGCTACACGCGGCTGCTGATCGACTCCGGCGCCCGCTCCGTCACGGCTCTCGATTTCTCGGCGGCCATGTTGCGTCGCGTGACCGATTGTCCGCGAATCCGGGCGAACATGATGAGCTTGCCGTTCGGGAGCAGCGTATTCGACGTCGTCATCTCAGGACTTGCAGTCGGGCACGCCTTCAGCCTGTTGCAATGGATGAGTGAAGTGTCACGCGTGCTCGACACAGGGGGTGAGCTGCTCTATTCGGATTTTCATCCCGAGGCTGCTCATGCAGGGTTGACGCGCACGTTCAAGGATGGACAGGGGCATACCTATACCCTGTCACATAACGCCTACGACGTCGCATCACAAACCGGCGCTGCCGGCTCGGTCGGCTTCCGTATCGAGGCGGTCCAGGAGCTGCGCGCGGGTATGGAAGTCAGCGAGCCGTTCGCGGGCTCCGAGGCCTTCTATCGGCAGTGGCACGGATTGCCTCTCGTGTTGATCGTCCGTGCGCGGAAGAGGGCGCCATGCGCGGATTGACGTTCGTCAACGCTGATATGGGACCGCGCCTGCCGTCGACATTGCGGATCGAAGGCTCGCGCATCGCCTCGATCGGGGCGCAAGCCGTGCCGCGGGACCGGGTGGTGGATCTGGACGGAGACCGCCTGCTGCCCGGGCTCATCAACGCCCATGATCATCTGCAGTTGAACAGTTTTCCCACGCCGCACTACGGCCGCAAATACCGCAACGCCGGCGAGTGGATCGCGGACCTGAACAGCCGCTTTCTCAACGAGAGCGCCTTTGTCGCGTGCAAGGCGATACCGCGGGACGCCCGGCTGCTGCACGGTGGCATCAAGAATCTTCTCAGCGGTGTCACCACGGTGGTGCACCACGATCCCTTGTATCCGGTCCTGACGAGCACGGGTTATCCGACGCAGGTCTTGGATCGTTACGGCTGGTCGCACTCGTTGGAGATCGACGGTCCGCAGAAAGTCCAGGCCGCGCACCGGCACACGCCCGCCGGCTGGCCGTGGATCATTCATGCAGCCGAGGGCGTCGACGCGCCGGCCGCCGCCGAGCTGGATCGTCTCGATGCGCTCGGCTGCCTCGGGCCGAACACTCTGCTCGTGCACGGTGTCGCGTTGGATCGGAACGGCCGGGCAAAGGTCGAACGAGCCGCGGCAGGCCTGGTCTGGTGTCCGAGCTCGAACCTGCGGTTGTTCGATGCGACCGCCGAGGTCACCGATCTGGCGCACCGCGGGCGTGTCGCCCTGGGCACGGATTCGCGATTGAGCGGGGCGCGCGACCTGCTGGACGAGCTGCGCGTGGCAGCGGAGTTGGGTGTTCTGGACGAGCCCCTGTTGCAGTCCTTGGTGACCGACAGCAGCGCCCGGCTGCTGCGCCTGACCGACCGCGGAGCCTTGCGACCCGGCGCTCGAGCGGATCTCGTGGTTTTCCCCGCGAATACACCGCTGACCCAGGCTGCGCGCAAGGATGTTCGCCTGGTCGTGTCGGGAGGGAGCGTGCGCTGTGGCGACCCGGACTATGCCTCGCAGCTGATGGCGGAGTCTCGCTCGGTTGCCGTACGGGTTGATGGCCGCAACAAGTGCATCGCCTCGGAAGTGGACGTGGTGATGAGCGACCCGCACTGGGCTTGCCTCGAGCCCGGAGTCGAAGTTCTGGGGAGAGCGGCGTGAGAGGCGCCCTGCTCATCAATCCGACCATCACCTCGGCTCGCACGGCGCGCTTTCCGCTTGCCGTGCTGAGTCTCGCCACTGCATTGGAAGGGCGAGCATCGTGTCAGATCGTTGACGGCAATGTTGACCGCAACTTCGTCGCGACCGCCCTGCGTTCTTTCGAATCGGGACCCGTCGATGTTGTCGGTGTGAGTGTCATGGGCGGGCCGCAGCTGCGTACCGCCATTGCTGTGTCGAAGGCAATCAGAGAGCGTGCTCCGACGACGCCGATCGTCTGGGGTGGTCACTTTCCGACGATTTGTCCGGAAGCGGCGCTCCGCGAGCCCTACGTCGATTACGCGGTCAGGGGCCAGGGCGAGGACACTTTCACCGAGCTGTTCGACGCTCTGGGCCGCGAAGATGAGCTGGAGCGCGTGGCCCATATCGCGGGACTCAGCTGGCGCCGCGGCGCCGGGGCCGCGCGTGGCGCCGGGGCCGTGTACGGTGACGCGGTCGTGCGTGGCGACGGGGTCGTGAACCGCGCCGGGGCCGTGGACGACTCGGAGATCGTGCACAACAGGGAGCGTCCGTTCTCGAAACGCAGCCTCGGAAGCCGGTTGCCGTATGAGCGGTTGGAGAATCCGCGCCGCTACCTGACGCAGACCTTTCTTGGCAAGCGTACCGCCGGCTATCAGGCCGCGCTCGGTTGCCGCTTCCGTTGTACGTTCTGTGGGGTGGCCTCCATGTTTCGCGGCAGGATGGCGCTGCCGACCGCCGTGCGCCTGGAGCAGGACCTGCGGTTCCTCGGCGACACGCTGGGCGCCGACTCGATCAACTTCTACGACCACAATTTCTTCGACCGTGAAGTCGATATGGTGCCGTTGCTCGAGGTGTTGGCGAAGCTCCGGTTGCCCTGGTGGTGCTTTGCCCGGGCGGACGCCCTCATCGATCTGTCCGAGCCGTCCTGGGAGCTGGTGCGGAAGAGTCGTTTGCGGATGGCCTATATCGGGGCGGAGTCGCCCAGCGACTGGCTGCTGCACGATATTCGCAAAGGCACGCGCTCCGACCAGACGCTCGCGGCGGTCGAGGTCTGCCATCGCCACGGAGTCATTCCCGAGCTGTCGTTCATGTTGGCGCCGCCTCAGGACCCCGAGGGCGAGACCGAGCGAACCTTCGAGTTCATCCGGCATATCAAGCGCCGCTATCCGCGGACCGAGATCATGATCTACGTCTACACTCCGCTGCCGCCGCGCCCGGGTATCGCTGACGCGCCCGTGGCGCGCGCCACGAAGAGTTTGCGTGACTGCGCGGGAAACACGGTCGAGTTTCCCAGGACAGCGGACGAATGGGCGCGGCCGGAGTGGATCGACTATTGGTGTCACAGCGACGCGCCCTGGGTCTCCGAGCGGCTGCGTCAACGCATCCGCGACTTCACCACTGTCCTGGGCTGCCGGTTTCCAACAGCCACGGATGTGCGCTCGCCGCCGTGGGGCAGGGCGGCTCTGCGGGCGCTGGCCTCGTGGCGTTATCGATTTCGGCGGTACGACCGGCCCTGGGAGCTGCGCTTTTCCAGGAAGCTCATTCGGCTTTGGGATCCTCGGGTGACCGGCCTGTAAGCGGGCGGAAGCCGTGTTGCACGTGGCGCAGTTGAGCTTTTTCAGTGACCCGAGCGGGCGCCGGCCGGAAGAGTTGCTCAAAGCCTGGCCGTCGCTGGGTGACGTTGCCGAGTGCGCCACGGCCGCGAATCTGGAAGTGTCCGTCATCCAGGCGTCGACGCACCTCCAGGAGATGTGTCGAAACAATGTGCATTACTACTTCCTGCCTTTCGGTAACGCAACGCCGGCACGCCGGCTGAGCTCCGACCTCACCGTGCTGCTGGATGAGCTGCAACCGGAAGTCATCCACGTGCACGGCTTGGGGTTCCCGCGCGATGTGGTCGCTCTCGCCAGGATTTCGCGAGGGGTTCCTATCGTCCTGCAGGATCACGCCGACAGTGTCCCGCGTCTCTGGCACCGCCCGTCGTGGAAGCGAGGCTTTGACGTCTCCGCGGGAGTTGCGTTCTGCTCGCGCGCTCAGGCGCGGCCGTTCCATTCCGCTGGTCTGCTGGGCCCGCGGACACGGGTCTATGAGATTCCGGAGTCCACGAGCCGGTTCATGCCCGGCGACCGCGAGCGCGCGCGCCGCGAGCTGGATATCGGCGGGGATCCGCTGGTGGTCTGGGTAGGCCATCTGAACGGGAACAAAGATCCCCTGACCGTGTTGGACGGCATCTCGAAGGCGGCGCGCACGCTGCACGGACTGAAGCTGTATTGCTGTTATGGGAGTGCGCCGTTACTCCAGGCGGTGCAGAGGCGCGTGGCCAGGGATCCCGTGCTCCACAATCGCGTCCAACTCATGGGCCGCTTGCCGCACGCCAGGATCGAACGCCTGATGCAAGCGGCGGATCTGTACGTGCTCGGCAGCCATCGGGAAGGCAGCGGCTATTCCTTGTTGGAGGCCCTTGCGTGTGGAGTGGTGCCCGTCGTCACGGACATCCCTTCCTTCCGCAGCCTGACGGCTTCGGGAGCGGTTGGTGCTCTTTGGCCGGTAGGCGATTCCGACGCGCTGTGCAGCGCCTTGCTGCGGGTCGCTCGGCAGCTGTCTCCCCTGTCCCGCAGAATCACACGCGCCCATTTTGATCGGAAGCTGTCGTTCGACGCGGTCGGCGTCAAGCTGAAGCAGATGTACGAGGATGTACAGCAATGAGGACGTTCCTGTCGGTGTGGCAACTCCTCGATCGGCGCCAAAAGCTCGTCTTCATCAGCTTGCAGGCACTCGCCGTGCTCATGGCGTGCTCCACCGTGGGTGGGGTGGCTGCCGTTCTGCCATTCTTCACGGTGCTTTCCGAGTCGGAAGCCCTGCGTCGTCACCCGTTCCTTCTGGCGCTTTATGACCGATTGCACTTCGAGAGTGAGCGCCGGTTCGTCGTCGTGCTGGGCGTTGCTTTCGTGATCGCCGTTGTGCTCGCGAGCGGCATCAACCTTTTCGGCACGCGCGCCATGAACCGCTTTGCCGCGCGCATCGGCGAGCGATTTCACACGGAGCTGTTCGATGACTACCTGCACCGCAGCTATGCGTTTCACCTGCGGACGAACAGTGCGCAACTCGTCTCCAATGTCGTGCACGCGACCACTCGCGCTACCGCCGGGGTGCTGCGGAGCGGCCTGGTCCTCATTGCAAACGCCGTCACGATTGCCTTCATTGCCGGGTCCCTGATCTGGGTCAATCCGTGGGTCGCGGTCGCGACGCTGGTCGGGTTTGGCTCGTGCTATCTCGCGGTCTATACCGCCGTTCAAGGTCGTCTGCTGCGCAATGGCCGCAGTGAGACGCGCGACTACGTGGCGCGTACGCAGGTGATCAATGAGAGCTTCCTGGCCATCAAGGAGTTGCTCGTTCTGCACGCACAGCGACCGTTCGCGGAGAAGTTCGCACGATACTGCCGCTCGATCTCCAATACGATTGTCGATACCCTGACCATTGCGCACAGTCCCAAGTACATTCTCGAGGGCGCCGCGGTGTGTGCGCTGGTCAGCATCGCGCTTCATCTCAGTCGGCAGCAGAACGACGCCGATCCCTGGGTGGCGCAGTTGAGTTTCATCGGGTTCGCCGCTTACCGGCTCCTCCCCGCGATGCAGGAGGCGTTTGCCGCGTTGGTGAGGATCCGTGCCGAGATTCCGGCATTTGAATCCATCGCCGCCGATCTCAGGTCGGCTCGCGGCAGAGCCGGCAAGCGCCCGGCGTCCGTGATGACGAAGGCTGCCGGGCCGCCGGACCTTCTATTGCGGGAGCTTTCGTTTGCGTACGCCTCGGATCGTCCCGCGGTGCTGGACCATTTGACGTTGCACGTTCCGGCGGGTGCGGTCGTCGGTCTGGTAGGCGTGAATGGCTGTGGCAAGTCCACGTTGCTCGACCTCATAGTGGGATTGCTCGAGCCTCAGGGAGGCAGTGTGGAGGTGAACGGAGTTGCCCTGGACGATCGGAACCGGGCGTGGTGGCAGGCGTCCATTGCCTACGTTCCGCAGAGCATTGCCTTGCTCGATGCCACGATTGCTGAAAACATCGCACTGGGAGTTCCGGCCGCGCGAGTCGACCGGAACAAAGTGCGGGCCGCGGCTCGGCTGGCACGGTTGGAGAATTATGTGGACACGCTACCCCGCGGATACGACGAACTGATCGGAGAACGCGGAGCATGGTTGAGCGGCGGACAGCGGCAGCGGCTTGGAATCGCGCGTGCCCTGTATCGCGAGGCTTCCGTGTTGGTCATGGACGAGGCTACGAGCGCGCTCGACATGGCGGCCGAACGGACCATCATGGATTTACTCGTGGACAGATGCCGGGAGCGAGGTGAGACGATGATCCTGGTGGCGCATCGTCCGAGCGCGCTCCGCCTTTGCGATGTGATCTACGAGCTTGCCAACGGGCGTATTGTCCGTCGTGGAGCCGCGGGGCAATTCCTCGCTCAGTGGGGCTCGCCAGTGAGCGCTTCGTGAAAGGGCCGGTTGCACCGGATGCGCAGTCGCTGGTGTGCTCCGGACGTGTGGCAGAGTCGTTCGGTGCTTTCGCCGTTGATGATCTCCGAGCGGACACAGCCGACGAAGAGCGTGTGCGATCCGATGGTTTGAAAGGCCAGGATCTCGATCTCCCGGATTCTGGGCGCCATCGCGGGGACCGGAAGGTCGAACTCCCGTGAGCGCAGCGTAGGGAAGGGAAGGCTGTCCCAATCCACTTGGGCCCGTTTGTGATGAGCTCCCAGCTGATAGGCGATCCGACACGCCGTGCCCGGCAGGTCCGCCACCGCTATCCGCCGTGCCGCCTTGATGGTCGCCACCGATGGGCTCGTATTGCGCAAGGCCAAAGTGAATCGGTCAGGGGGCAGGGGCCCGATGAGGTCCATTGGGAATATGTTGCTGTGCTCTCCATCGTCGACACTCACCAGGCACACCGGTCTGGGCCGCAGGTAGAACACCAGCATCTGCTCGACCGCATCGGGAAGCATGAGCAGGCTCTCGCGGGGCACGTTACGAACGGCACGCGCGTACATCCAGGTATCCCAAGCCCGACGTGCTCTCGGAGTGCAGCGGTGCTGCGCTTCACGGATGGTGAACAGACCAATGCAGGCACCCGCCGCCGCCCAGTCACGCGAATGTTCGAGGCGCATGACGCCGATCGTCCGCTGCAGCTCTGCATCGATCAGTCGCAATGAAGGTTGCGGAGTCCTTCTCACGGCCGCGGCCATCGCGAAATCCATCCCCAGGCGGAGCGTGAACGGCCGCAGGGCGGCGACGGCGATGTTGTGGGTGACGTCGAATTCCAGGCCTGATATGCCAAGTGTCAACGTGACGACCTGCTCCGCTGGAGGCAGCGATATCGCGAGCCACTGTGGAGTGGGTCGCAACTTGCTCCTGACGGAGTCCGGTAGAGGCAGTCGCATGACTAGCGTCTGGCGAAAATGAGGAAGAGATAACGGCGCGCCAGCGGGCTCGAGTCACGCTGCACCGCTTCGAGCGTGAAGTGAGGCGCGGCCAGGTCGGTGACGCGGCGGATCGAATGGCGATGGATGCTCATGTCCGTTCCGGCGACGCTGAAGGATCCCTTCCGCCAGTATCGCAGCCGATTGGCCCACCACCATCGGTAGCACAGATCGCCCACATAGTTGGGGTTGAGTACGCTCGCAACCAGCTTTGCTCGCCGTCCAGTGAGTGCGTGCAGGCCCGCGAAGAGTTCTCGCAGGTCGTCCACGAGATTGAGGGGCGCGAAGTTGGCCGTGACCAGCCCGATATCGAAGCTCGAGCGGAGGTGGGGAACACGCTCCAGAAATGCGCGGTAGTTGCCTTCGTAAAGATGCACCCGGCCCGCCGCGATTTCCGCCCCGCAATGGCGTATGAATGAGGCGCACATCCGCGGATCGATGTCGTAAGCCAGAACCCGCAAGCCATGTGCGGCGTACTGCTTGGCATCGATGCCGGGGCCCGCTCCGAAATCGAACACGTCACGGCCGGGTGAAGCCGAGCGTAGTGCCAGCTCCTGGAATGCGCGGCGCGTGCGCCGATCGGACTCCCGCGCGGTTATCGCGGCAACATACTCATCGCCCGCCACCATCCTTGGCAGCATAGCGGCTCGCTGCGAGGCGCGGGAATATTTCCGACGGCGCGCCCGGGCGGGTGAACCGGTGCGCGGCATCCGGCCACTCACGGAAATGGCGGTGCCGCAGAAATATCCCGCTCTCACGGGCGTCCGCGCGGTGGGCGCGACCGTGGTGTTTTTCGACCATCTGCCGCTTTGGCCCGATCTTCACATCACCCTCAATGTCCTCGCTTTCTTCTTCGCGTTGAGCGGATTCCTGATCGTGCGTCTGTATTACGAAGGGGTGCGGCTCGGAAGCGCCTGGCTGACGCAGTACTTCGTGAATCGGTTCGCTCGGATCTATCCCGTGTATGCGCTGCTCCTGACGGCGGCGGTCCTTCTTGGCGGGGGCGCGCGGCCTTGGGTGCTCGTGCAGAACTACACGCTGACACACGCTTTGTTCCACGGAACGCCGCTCCTGATCGCACCGAGCTGGTCTCTTACGGTGGAGGAATGCTTCTACTTCCTCGCGCCGCTGCTCATGCTGTTGGCGCATCGCGGTGGGTTCCTGGCCCCATTCGTGTTGAGCTGTGTGCTGTCAGCCATCGCCCTGGCCGTTTCCCGTCTGGGCGTTGCCTTTCTCGGGACGCCGGCGTTCGTGTTGTCGACTACGTTCTTCGGTCACTTCGTGGAGTTCTTCGCGGGCGTTTTCCTGGCCCTGGTGGTGATGAGGCAGGAGCGGCACGGATCATTGTCCGTCGCCGGTTGCCGGCGCACGCTCCTGGGGTCCGTGCTGGTGTTGATGCTGATCGCGGCGATGGTGATCGTCTACCGGCACAGGCCGCTCAGCGCCGGCGCGATCCTCCTGATCAATAACCTCGTCATCCCGGTGCCGATCGCCTTGCTGTACTGGGGGCTGATCCGGGAAGACACCGTGCTGGCCCGACTCCTGTCACAGCCCTGGGCGCGCCTGTTGGGAAGGGCGTCCTATTCCTTCTATCTGTTGCACACCCTGGTGATCGACTACGTCGGCGTGCCGTTGCTGTTGCCCGCGCTGGGAAGCCGGCCGCTCGCCGCCGGTCTCACCTGTGTCGTGACCTGGATCATCGCGATTGGCTTATTTGTCTCGTACGAGGAGCCTGTGAATGTCTTCATCCGGCGCCGTCTCGGGTCCCACAGCGGATCCGTTCGGGGAGCGACTGCGGGGCGGGGCGCGGCTCGATCTGTCCCTGTTGGGCGCCCGCTTTGAATTTCAGAGCAGCAGCCCGGAGCTGCTGCGGCTGGTGAGATGGGCGTTCGCCGGCCTGCCGGCACACCGCCTGTCCGCTACGATGCCCCGTATTCGCATCCGGCTCGTCCGTTGCGAGCATGACGCCGGAACGCGACTGACAGGTGATCCTCCTCCCATGCAGCCTCACTCCGGCGTGGGCCTGCTGGGAGCCGTAACTGCCTCAGCCAGCTTCGTGGCACTGTCGCCCGTGGAGCGTGCCGCGCTGGTGGTGGTGTCGCCTGAGCTCGTCTCGTCGGCCTATCACGCGCGCTACGAGTTGATCGAGTTCGCCGTCTTCACCTTGGCTGCCCGGGTGCAGGCGTTGACCCCGCTCCATGCCGCCTGTGTCGGTCAGGGCGGCCGTGGTCTGCTGCTGATCGGGGACAGCGGGGCCGGGAAATCCACGTTGGCGCTTCATTGCCTGCTGGGTGACTTCAAGCTCGTTGCCGAGGACAGTGTGTTCGTCCAGCCGAAGACTCTGTTGGCGACCGGTGTCGGCAACTTTCTGCACGTCCGTGACGATTCGCTGCGCTTTCTGTCGGGACGGGAGCGCGCGATGGTGCAAAAGTCGCCGGTCATCCGCCGGCGCAGCGGCGTCGAGAAATTCGAGGTCGATGTCCGCCGGACGCGCACCCGTCTGGCTCGAGCACCGATGAAGCTCGCGGCGGTGGTCTTCGCCACGGCACACAACGCCGGGGCGGAGCCCGCCCTGCGACGGCTGCAAAGTCGAGATCTGTTGGCGAGACTCGAAGCGACGCAGCCCTATGCGGCGGCGCGACCGGAGTGGTCCGCGTTTTGCAAAAGTGTCGCTCGGTTGCCGGCCTACGAACTGGCGCGGGGGGCGCATCCTTCGCAGGCCGTGCCGCTCATGCGCGCGCTGCTCGCGAAGCACGGAAGGGGCGCGAAAGGCTGCTGGCTCGCGAAGGGCGGGCGGTGATCCCATGCGTATTGCCTTGGTCGTGCCGGGCGGCGTGGATCGGTCGGGAGAATACCGTGTCGTCCCGGCCCTTCTCGGGCTCGTTGAGCGGCTGGCGGCGCAGCACGATCTCACCGTCTTTGCGCTCACCCAGGAGCCTCAGCCTGGAGAGTGGCGACTGGCCGGTGCCAAGGTCATCAACATCGGCACCCACCGGACCCGTTGGCGGGCGATTCGCGAGATTCTGCGGCAGTCCCGCCCTGTGCCGTTCGATCTGATTCACTCCATCTGGTCCTGGCTGCCCGGGCTGGTGGCCGTGTCGGCGGCGCGTCTGTTGGGTATTCCGAGTGTGGTCCACGTCGCCGGTGGGGAGTTGGCGGCGCTGCGCGACATCGCCTACGGCGGGCGACTCACCTGGCGCGGTCGATTGCGGGAGATGACCGTCCTTCGCGGTGCTACCGTGGTCACGGCGGCGAGCACCCTCATTCTGGAATCGTTATCCCAACTCGGTGTGGGGGCCAGACGGATGCCGCTCGGAGTGGATCTGAAGATCTGGCCGCCACGGCCGCCGGAACGACGCCCGCCGGGTGCTCCCGCGCGGCTGATCCATATTGCGAATCTCAATCGCGTCAAGGATCAGCCGACGTTGCTGTGGGCACTGCGCTCACTGCGAGCGATGAAATGCGAGTTTCTGTTGGATGTCGTGGGAGAGGATACGCTGCAAGGCGAGATCCAGTCCCTTGCGCAGCGGCTCGGCTTGGCACCCTGCGTCACTTTCCACGGATTCATGACGCAGCGTGCGCTGCGCCCGGTGTTGGAACGTGCCGATCTGCTGGTCCTGTCATCGCGACACGAAGCGGGGCCGGTTGTAATGTTGGAGGCGGCCGTCGTTGGTGTTCCGACCGTGGGGACGGCCGTGGGCCATGTTGCAGAGTGGTCTCCGAACGCCGCGCTGGCGGTGCCGGTGGGGGATTCTGCGAGCCTTGCCCGGGCTATCGCGAGCGCCTTGAGCGACGAGGAGCTCCGTATGCGCCTGGCGCGGAGGGCGTTTGATCGTGCGCGTCGCGAGGATGCAGATCACACTGCACGGGAGTTCGATGCGATTTACCGGGGGTGTGTCTCATTGTGAGAGGTCTGCGTGAGAAGCCTGCGTGAGAGGCCTGCGCTATTGTGAGAGTGCCGCATTGACGGCATACATCGTGGCGGGCCGAGCCGGACGTCGCACCATCCAATGGAGAATGCGCGCGCCTTGGCGCAGGTGAGTCCACGGATTGCCGGCCAGGCCGGGCTCCGTCAGGGCCTGCGATCGGCGGGTCGCCAGCATTTCGGCGCTGGGCAGGATGCGGAGGCTGACATATCGAGCTCTCTCCCGGCTCGATTGCGCCCATTCGATGCCCGGAAACGCTTCCAGGGTGAGATAGGACAGAGACACGTCCGAAAGCGTCCGTCCCTGCATGATTTTGCGCAGATGCCGCGGGCAATGGAGCGAGAGGCGTTTCAGGATGTCGGGCCGGACAACGTTGGGATAATAGCGCGCTGTCAACATGAGGGGCGGCAGAGCCCACCACCACGGGTCGCGCTCGTTGCCGCTCGAGTCGAGTATTTCACACCAGTCCCGTTCCGTGAGACGCTCTGTCAGCAGGGCGATGTCGTGCAATTGCAGGAGCCGCACAGAGCGAGTGACGATGGAGCCGGCCGTGTGCAGTAGCAGATGCGCCATCAACGCCGCGCCCGAGCGGTACGGATTCAGGCCGGGACGGGGATCGTCCGGCATGACCAGATCGGACACGTCGACCTGCCGTACCGGGAGTCTCTCGCTGAGCTGCTCGTGCAGCTCGATCTTGATGTAGTTGTCGGCATGCTCGCCCAGCTCGGTGTGAGTGCGAGTGTCGGCAGGCGAGAAGGATCGATGCCGCCAATAAGTGAGGGTCTGTCGGAAGCCGAGTGTCTCGAGGAGACTCGAGGCACGCGTGACGTCCTGCCGTGCGACGAGCAAGTCGAGGTCGGCCATGGGCCGCTCGCCTGGCTTGTAAAGGCCGAGGCCGTGGAGCGCCGCCCCCTTCAGCGCTACGATGCCCAGTGCCTCGTCCCGAGCCAACGCATCGACTCTCCACAGGAGCTGTTCGATGCGGTGTTGCCGTTGCTCGGTGTGTGCTCTCTGGGAGGCCAAAAAGCTTTGCCAGTCTTCCGGGCCTTGCCACAACAGCCTCGTGCGGAGGAGGGGTGAGGCTCCGTGTACCGCCGCCGCGGCACGGGCGATCCGCCATTCGAAGTCCGACCAGTCGGGCCGCTGTCGAGTCGGTCGTGCCAGCTCGCCCGCCAGTCGCTCGGTCGTGACCCGCAAAGCTCCTTGCACGGCCGCGCGGGACGGCGTCGCCGTCATGCCAGCTCTCCCAGGGCTTTTTTCGCTCTTCGGGCCGCGGCCAGCAGCTCGGCGGCGCGCCGGGGATCACTCGCTTCCAGCCGGGCAGCCTCGACTTCGTTACGCAGCCAGGTGTCGGCCAGCCCGTAATACGACTTCCCCCGTCGATCGGCGATCCGGTAGTCGCGGTCGGTCGCTTGCGCCCAGGGAATCGGCAGTGTCACTTTCTGCTGCACACTGTCGAAGTAGGGGGTGCCCTTGATGGGGTACGCAACGGTCGTGAAGAAGATGTCCGGATTGCTGCGCTTCACGTGCTCGACCGTCGCAGCGATATCCTCCAGCTCCTCGCCTTCGTAGCCCCACATCAGGAACATTCCAACCTGAATGCCGTACCGTTGGGCGAGCTTGACCGACCGCTGTACTTCCTCGACCTCCACGCCGCGCTCCATTGCGTCCAGGATGCGTTGGCTGCCGCTCTCGGAGCCGATCCATATGCGATAGCATCCCAGCTCACGCAACGTCTCCACGGCCGCCTCGCTTTGCAGCCGGTCAGCTCTGGTGATCGTCTCGAAGGGTTTGTGGATGCCCCGGGCGCGCAACTCCGCCGCGTAGCTCTTCATCCAGGGATGACTGATCGTGAACACGTCATCCGCATACCAGAGCTGGTCAGGATCGTAATGATCGACGATCCCCTGCACCTCCGCAGCGACGTTTGCCGGGCTTCGCCTGCGGTGCGAATAGCCGTACACGGCGTGCGAGCACCACTTGCACCGGTACGGACAGCCGCGGGCGGTAATGAGATTGATGCTGCTCGCGCCATGGTGGGTTCGCCAGGCGTCCAGGTATTTGCCGTGGTCGATGGCCTGGCGGTCCGGAAGCGGCAGGGCGTCCAGGTCCGGAATTTTCGCCCGCTCGGGCGTGCGGACGACCTGTCCGGACAGGTCCTTGAACGCTATCCCTGCGACCCGATGGAGTTGATGTGGCCCGACTGCGGGCAGGGCCGCCAGTAACTCAGTGAGAGTTGCCTCACCCTCGCCGATGACGATGACGTCTGCACCGCTCGCGAGATACTCCGCCGGATAGTTGGCGCTTTCGGGGCCTCCGAGAAGGACCGACCAGTCTGCCTGCTTCGCCGCGGCGACGATCTCGAGCACGCTCTGGCGTGTCATGAGATTCGTGTAGATCCCGATCGTCCCGCGGGTTGCGCTCCGCAGCACATCCAACAGCTCGGTCCGGGAGCCGAATGTGCTGTCGTACACGTCTACTCCGATTCCCCGCGCCTTCAGGTAGGCGGACAGATAGAGAAGGCCGAGCGGCGGATAGGGCTTCATGATCTGCCGCTCCTTCTCGTCCTCCAGCAGGAAATAGCCGTGCGTCAGGAGGATGTGCGCCATCGATATCGCTCGCTCGCCGTGCGGTATTGCGATTCCCGGGACAGCAGCCCGCTCCAGCGCTGCTCGAGGTCGACCTGGGCGTGCAGCAGATCTCGAAAGGCCCGGTAGAATTCGGACGTGTAGGTGCCCTCGAACATCATCTCGAGGTCATCGCTCTCCCGCCAGTGAGTTTTCCCGTGCAGCTGCTCTTTGACGACCTCGTAGAAGCGGGTGCCGGGCAACGGATACGACACACTGACTCCGACATCGTCCGGCCGGGCCAGCGCGAGCAGCTCGCGGGTCGCCAGGAGGTCGGTCAGATCCTCGCCGAGGTAGCCGAGTTGAATGAAGAAGCCGACCCGGATCCCGGCTGACTTGAGCCGCGCGCGGGCGGTCAGGATCTCGGTCACTTTCGTGCCCTTGTTCATGGCATCCAGGACACGCTGGCTGCCGCTCTCCGCGCCGATCCAGGCCTCGTGGCAGCCGGCCTCCCGCAGAGCGCCCGCCATGCGCTCGCTCAGGAGGTCGGCCCGGATCTGTATGGTGAACGGGACAGCGCCGCCGCAAGAGCGCACCGCGTGGGCGAATTCCGTCACCCAGTCCGCACGGAATCCAAAGATGTCGTCCGCGAACCAGATGTGGTCCGGCGCGTAGGTCCGCTTCAGATACGCCATCTCAGCAGCGACTTCGGCCGCCGGACGCTGCAGATACTGATTGCCCCAGATGGGTTTGGCACACCAGGCGCAGCGGAAGGGGCATCCCTTGGACGCCGCCATGTTGAGGCTGAAGAATCCGTGGGCGTTGCGCCAGATGCCGCGATAGCGCTCCATGTCGACGAGGTCCCAGGCGGCCGGTGCGACGTGTTGGAGCGAACGGGGGGCGCCTACGGTGCGCGCCGTCCGCACCTGTAAATCGGCGGTCAGGGAAGCGAGGCCGGAGGCCCCTTCCACGAGCCGCTCAGTGTCGCAACCTGGATCGTCGTCGAGGCGGGAGATCAACGTCAACAGCGTTTCCAGTCCCTCGCCGAGCAGGACGACGTTCGCGCCCGATCTCAGGTACGGCTCAGGAGCGTCCGTCGCATCAGGACCGGCAACAATGACGCGTGCGCCCCGCCGCTGTGCCGCCTCAATCATCTCGCAACACGCGCCGCGCATCTTGCTCAGGCACATTTTGCTCAGGAAGTTGAAGTTGTCCTCATAGAGCAAGACGACCTGCGGCGCGGTCTCGTGCAACAGCCGCGCGTACTCCGCGGTGCCCTCCGCGAGCATGGCGTCGAAGAAGGATATCCGGTGACCCGATTGCCGCAGTCGCGCGGCTACCTGCAGGGTCGCCAACGGCGGATACGGTTTGGCTCGCTCCTGTTGCTTCTGGTCGAAACGCAGGAAGTACGAGTGGCAGACCAGAATGGAAAGCATTGTCCACGAGCCCTCACGCAGCATCCCCGGAGCCAGTCGGACAAGCTCCTGACTTGCAGGTAGGTTCGGTGGCGGCGCGTTCCGGTTCAAAGGCGGAACGCCTCACCCCTCGCCGGGAACGGAAACCCGGGCTTCGGGCCGCGGCACTTACGGCAGGTGCGCAGTTGCTCGAGTGAGGGCGATGTCGTTTCCCAAAAACAAGCACGGTCTCGTCACGCGGATCGCGGCCGCGGTCATGCTGGCCTGGCTCGGGGGGTGCGCGGGCAACGGGGCCGGTCTCAACGCCAACGGCGTACCTGCAGGCAGCGGCTCCAGCGGGAGCGGGTCGGGCGGAAGTGGCTCGGGCGGAAGCGGGCCGGGGACGTTGACCGCGGACTTCGAGTCGATCCAGGCGAATGTCTTCACGCCGATCTGCTCGCCGTGCCACAGCGGGGCCACCGCGCCGGAGGGGCTGATGCTGGATGCGAATCACAGCTACAACCTGTTGGTTGGCGTACCCAGCACCGAGGTGCCGAGCCTGGATCGCATCAAGCCCGGCGATCCTGACAACAGCTACCTGGTGCTCAAGATTCAAGGCAGCGCGGGCATCGTCGGGTCGCAGATGCCGTTGCACGAGACGCCGCTTCCCCAAGCAACGATCGATGTCATCCGGCAATGGGTGACGAATGGGGCGCCGCCGGCGACGAGCTCCGGGGCCATGGGCGCAACCTCCGGGGCGGTGGGCGCAACCGGCATGGACGGCACGACGGTACTGGGTGCGACCACCATGACGACGCCTGTGGCGCACGTGCAATCGCACAATTTCAGCGTTGTCGACACCTCGCCGGTGGACGGAGCGGTGGTCTCCGAGCCGGTTCGAACGATCGTGGTGGCGTTCAATCATGAGTTGGACGCGTCGCTCGTCAACTACACGACTCTCGTGGTCGAGCGGCTCGATGCTGAGGTGGTTCACGTGCCCGCCTATGCCGCGTTGGCGAACGGTAACCCCGACGTGGCGCTCATCACTCCGGCTGCTCCGTTGGTGCCTGGTGTTTACCGGGTCACGGTGCGCGGAACCGGCGGTGGGGCGCTTGCCGATCTCGGGGCGCAGGTTCTTGGCGCCGACTACTCCTTCACGTTCACGGTGGACGTTAATCCATGACCCGACGGATCTCGCGCGTGTTGCTGCGCTGCTTGCTGTTGGGGCTTTGTTGTGTGGCTCTGCGCGCACACGCGGAGCCCTACCTGGCGGTACAGATGGGACTCAAGTGTGGGCAGTGTCACGTGAATCCCACCGGCGGCGGCTTACGCACCGCGTACGGAGATGTATTCGCGCAGACGCTCATGCCGGCCGAGCACCTCGATACGGGAAACGAGGTCTGGACAGGCGACATCGTGAAGTTCCTGCGGGCCGGGGGGGACCTGCGGTTCGACGGAACCGTCACTCAGGTCCCCCATACGAAGACCCTCAATACCTTCAGCCTCGATCAGGCTCGAGTCTATCTGGAGGCCAGCGTGATTCCCGACCGCCTCATCGTTTACGTCGATGAGCAGGTGGCTCCGGGCGGGGCGCTCAATCGGGAGGCTTACGGTCTCTACTGGTCGAAGAGCCACGACTGGTACCTCAAGGCCGGCCAGATGTACCTGCCGTTCGGGCTGCGCCTGCAGGACCAGACCGCCTTCATTCAAACCGCCTCCGGGATCAACATGACCACCCCCGACCAGGGCGTCGAATTCGGCTGGGAGCGGGGGCATTGGGATGCCCAGCTCGCGGTCAGCAACGGGACCGCGGGCGGGGCCGCCAGCGAGAACGGCAAGCAATACAGCGGGCAACTGGCCTGGGTCGAATCCCTCTGGCGCGCCGGGGCGGCCGCCAACCTCAACAACAAGTCCGTGGGCGACAAGAGCGTCTTTGCCCTGTTCGCCGGGCTGCGCACGGGGCCGATCGCCTGGCTGGGGCAGGTGGAGCTCATCGACGACCGGTCCATCCAGGAGGGCACCACGGTCGCGGGACAGCGCCAACTCGCTTCGCTGGCCGAGGCCAACTGGGCCATCGCGAAGGGCAACAATCTGAAGATCACCAGCGAGTACTACGATCCGGACCGGCGCGTCCCGAACAACGCGCAGACCCGCTGGAGCATCGTGTATGAATGGACGCCCATACAGTTCGCGCAGGTCCGCGGCGGAGTGCGCTACCAGGACGGCATTCCACAGATCGACACGCAACACACCAAGCTGTATTTCGTGGAGCTTCACGGCTTTTTCTGAGGTAAGCTCACGGGCCGGGCGTTGTGGCGCGAGAAGGGGGAGCCATGACAGAAGCCGACCGGATCAAGTATCTACGGGTTGCCCTGGTACTGATTGGGCTGTTCGCCATCTTCGGCGTCTACCCGCTCACCGTGGTGTGGCCTTCGGGCTGGACGTGGCACACCGGGGGACCTTCCGATTACCTGCAAATGATTCTGGGAATCTACGCCACGCTCGGCGTCTTCCTGGTTCTCGCCGCGCGCGACCCGCTCGCTCACCGCAGTCTCATCTGGTTCGCCATCTGGTCGAGCGTCGTCCACGGCGGAATCATGGCCGTCCAGGCGCTCGCCAACACTCAGCACCTGGGGCATCTTTACGGCGATGTGCCGGTGTTGCTGATCGCCGCGGCGGTTCTGGCATTTCTCATGCCGCGGGCGGCGCGCACCAGCGCTTAGCGAGCGGCTTTGCCGCGCTTCGCGAAACGTGACACGTCCACGGTCGGGGCTTCCGGCAGGACGCGGCCGTCAGCGATGGGCGAGCCGAGTTGGGTGTGGATGGGAACCACGCCGGCCCATACGGGCAGGGTGTAATCCTCGTCGTCGTCGACGGGCGGTCCCACGCGGATCTTTGCCGAAACCTCGTCGATCGGCACGGCGATCACGACCGTCTGCTTCATTTCCAACTCGTTGGGGCCGCGAACCTCGTCCCACCGGCCCGGCACGATGTGGTCCGTGATCGTGCGCAGAGCCTCCAGCTTCTGCGTCACGTCCGATACCAACCGGCCACGCCCCAGGATGACGACCGATCGATAGTTCATCGAGTGATGGAACGCCGAGCGCGCGAGCACGAAGCCGTCGACGAGCGTTACCGTCACGCACAGGTCGACCCCCTCGCCCAGGTTTTTCAACATCCGGCTGGCCAGCGCGCCGTGCACGTAGAGCGTCTCGTCCGAGCGGGCATACAGGGTCGGGATCACGTACGGCTGCCCCTCCTGCGCGAATCCGACATGACAGAGAAACCCCTCGTCGAGGATCGCATGGACGGTTTCCCTGTCGTACGCGGCACGCTTGCTCAGACGGCGGACCTTGGTGCGTGGCGTGGGTGTGTAGGTGCTCATGGTGAGGCGATCATAGGTAAACTAGTGGCGCGCCACATCAGCCACTTTTTCATAAATGGACTGGACCACTCATGCGCCCCGCCGTCGTCATCGATCGCGACTCGCCGCTACCCCTGTCCCGGCAAATCTATGACTTCTGGCGTCTCGGTATCCTGAGCGGCCGCTTTGCCGGGGGAGAGCGGGTGCCGTCCACTCGGGAGGTCGCGGCGGCCCTGGGTCTGTCGCGCGGCACGATCACTCAGGCGTATGAGCAGCTGGTGAGCGAAGGTTATTTCCAGACCACGCACGGGGCAGGAACGTTCGTGTGCCGGCAGTTGCCGGAACAGTTGCTGCACGCTCCGGCCGCCGCGCGCCGCGGTGCCGCGCAGATCGCCGCAGCCTCCTTGTCCAGCTTCGGGAAGCGCTTACAGCAGGACTATCCGCTGCTCCGCAAGCAATCCGGGCATGTCTGCCTGTCTCATTGGGGTCCGGACCTCAGCCTGTTTCCCTTGCCGCTGTGGCACCGGCTGTACACCCGAACGCTGCGCTCGCTGGGCCCGGATGCCCTGGATTACCACGACCACGTCCGCGGATATGAGCCTCTGTGCGAGGAGATCGCCAAGTACCTGTCGCAATCGCGGGCGGTGGTGTGCTCGCCGGAGCAGGTCATCGTGGTCAACGGCTCCCAGCAGGGCCTGGATCTGTGCGCGCGTCTCCTCCTCGAGCCCGGCGATGACGTGGTGGTAGAAAATCCCGGCTATACCGGGGCGAGCCGCATCTTCGAGGCTTGCGGCGCGCGCCTGCGGCCCGTCCCCGTGGATGCGGAAGGGTTGCTCTGCGATCGATTGGGTGACGGGGCGCGGCTGGCCTATGTCACGCCGACACATCAGTTTCCTACCGGCGTGGCCTTGTCGCTGCGCCGCCGCCTGGAGTTGATTGCCTGGGCGCGCGAGCGCCGGGCGATCGTCATCGAGGACGACTATGACAGCGAGTATCGCTACGGCGGCGCGCCGATGCCCGCCCTGCAGGGGTTGGTCGGGGAGGTGCCCGTCATTTACTGCGGAACCTTCTCGAAGGTGATGTTTCCCGGGCTGCGCGTGGGGTATCTCGTGGTGCCGCGCTCCATGATCGCAACCTTCACGCGCGCCAAGTGGCTCGCGGATCGTCACACGGCCGTGCACCAACAGGCGACGCTTTATCACTTCATGAGGGAAGGGCACCTCGAGCGGCATATCCGCAAAATGAGGCGGGTGTACGGTTTGCGTCGCGCCGCGTTGATGGAGGCGCTGCAGCGCTATTTCGGCGATCGGGCGTCGGTCTTGGGCGAGGCCGCCGGCATGCACGCTTATGTGCGTTTCGCCGATGCGGGGGTCGGCTCCCGGGCGGAGCGTAACAAGGTCCAGCTGCGGGACGTCAGCGCGTACTACCTCGACAAGGCGCCGGCGAACGATTACCTGCTGTCCTTCTCGATGTTGACGGAACGCCTGATTCGGGAGGGACTCAAGCGGATTGCGCCGTGACCGGGAAGTCAGCGGGAGTCGGGCTGTCGCGTTTCATTCTCCACGCGGTTGCGCAGTGCGGTCAGCGCTGCCGGCAACTCGCTTCGCAGTGAGTGTCGCAACAGCACGCGTGGGATCCAAAACCCCGGGTCGACATAGAGCTCGTATTCGACGATCGTCGAATCCGCGTGTGTTGTCGATGAGGGGGCTGGCGCGGTGGCCAGCAGCCAGGTGCCGCGCTCTTCCTTGAGATCGCCGCTGACCCTTTTGAAGTCGATGCGTCGTGGGCGCTTGAAGTCCGCGCGGATGCGGCAAGTCACGGCCGGCATCAGCCAGGAGTACTTCGCTTCCTGCTCGATGAGCTCCCAGGATCCGTCGGGTGCGGATTCGATGCGATGGCAGCGCTTCACGCCGGGGATGAAGCTCGCCGCATGCTCGCAGTCGGTGAGCACGCGCCAGATCGCCTCGGGAGTGGCGTGGATGTCGACGGCGGCGCTCACGCGCATGCTCGATTCATTCGACTCGAAGGCGAAGTGCACGGGAATCTGTCCGGCATCCAGCTGCTGCTGTACGGTTCCGTCGTCGGTCCAGCTCGACTCCGCGGAAAGGGGCTGGGTCCCCAGGGCCCATAGGCAAAATGCCGCGAGCAAGCTCACGATGGCGGTCTGCGCGGCTGCGAAGGCTCCCACACTGTTCCACTGGCTTGCATCGCGAGCCTCGTAGGCGTGCCGGGTCCGCGAGATGCTGACGGCCAAGGCTGCAACGGCTCCAGCGAGGTAAACTGTACGAGAGTAGTACTTCGACATTTGGTCAGTTCAATGAGGGTGCAATGGCAACTAAGCTCGACAAGCAGCTCAAGCGCGAAATTGATGTCGACGGCAAGCCGTACATGCTTGCGATCACGCCGGAGGGCCTGAAGCTCACGGAGAAAGGCAAGCGCAAGGGCCAGGAACTCTCCTGGAAGAATCTTCTCGCCGGCCAGGCCGCTCAGGCCACGGTGCTCACAGGGGCGACGGAAGAGGCTGCTGCCGACGCTGCAGCCGAGTAAGCGAGCATCCTCGACGCCCTGCAGCAGGTAAGTCTGACCGCGGGGCGTCCGGGTTCCAGATCCGATGAAGCGGCGGCGGAAGCTTGGCAATTCCGCCGCCGCGTCCGTTTTACCGCCATACCGGTGCGGGATAATATATAAGCAAGTACTTATATATTAGAGAGCAAAGCGGAGCTCGAGTGGAAGAGCAGAACCAAGGCTATTGGAGAGAGCGAGGCGGGTCCTTGGCGGGGGGATGCAGCGGCGGCGTACGCAGTCCTTGCTCGCCACAGCCAGCTGCGGCGCGCGTCACTCGATCCGTTGTCTACCGCTGATCCCCGTGCCATCGCATCCTGCGAAGCCGCTCCTCGAGGCTGGCTTGGAGTCTCGATCCAACGCCATGTTAGAAAGCGCGCGGGCGGCGAACCATCGGACCAAAGCCCCTGGAGGCGATGACCCGATCACAGATCCGGGTGAAACCCCCCGCGCCTCGCGCCGGGCTCTCGGGTCAGGTTGTGATCGTTTAGAATCGCAGGCGTCGACTCTTTCGCGGAAGCCTTCCGAAATGACCCAGCCGCCCACCGCCGATCGGGAAAGCCTGCAGGCCTTGCTTGGGAAGGTACACGAGCGGCTGGGCGAAGCCGGCTCGGTCGATGCCGCCTCGCGCGAGCTGCTCCGCCAGGTCATGGGGGATATCGAGCGCGCGCTCGGCGAGCAGGGGACCGCGGCGGAGGCCAACACCCCGCGCCTGGAGGCGCTGGCGGTGAGGTTCGAGGCGGATCACCCGGCCCTGGCGGCTTCGCTGCGCAGGCTCGCGGACCTGCTGAGCAACGCCGGAATTTAAAAGTTGCCTACGGCCCTTTTGCTGGCTACGCGGCAGGGGCGCCGGACGGCGCGAAAACAAAAGGCCCGGTGCCTTTATGGGCTACCGGGCCTTTTCATCTCGACGGCGCTCTGGCGCGCGCCGGGGCTCTCAGTCATCCATCAGGAAGCTGCGCAGCTGCTCGCTGCGGCTCGGGTGGCGGAGCTTGCGCAGCGCCTTCGCCTCTATCTGACGGATCCGCTCGCGGGTGACATCGAACTGCTTGCCCACTTCCTCGAGGGTGTGGTCCGTGTTCATGTCGATGCCGAAGCGCATGCGCAGGACCTTCGCTTCCCGCGGCGTCAGCTGCGCCAGCACCGAGTGGGTGGTCTCGCGCAGGGACTCCATCGTCGCCTGGTCGATGGGCGAGGCCACCGAGGTGTCCTCGATGAAGTCGCCAAGGTGCGAGTCCTCGTCGTCGCCGATCGGGGTCTCCATCGAGATCGGCTCTTTCGCGATCTTCAGGACCTTGCGCACCTTGTCCTCGGGCATCTCCATCCGCACGGCCAGCTCCTCCGGCGTGGGCTCGCGGCCCATCTCCTGCAGCATCTGGCGGGAGATGCGGTTGAGCTTGTTGATGGTCTCGATCATGTGCACCGGAATACGGATCGTGCGCGCCTGGTCCGCGATGGAGCGGGTGATCGCCTGGCGAATCCACCAGGTCGCGTAGGTGCTGAACTTGTAGCCGCGGCGGTATTCGAACTTGTCGACCGCCTTCATCAGGCCGATGTTGCCTTCCTGGATGAGGTCGAGGAACTGCAGGCCGCGGTTCGTGTACTTCTTCGCGATCGAGATCACGAGGCGCAGGTTCGCCTCGACCATCTCCTTCTTCGCCCGGCGCGCCTTGGCTTCGCCGATCGACACCTCGCGATTGACCTCCTTCAGGTCGTTGATCGTCAGGTGGTACAGCTGCTCGAGCCCTTCCAGCTTCTTCTGGCGGCGCTCGACCTCGTCTTTGAACTTCGCCAGCGGCGCGGAGTACTTCTTCCCCGCCTTGACGTGCTTCTGCAGCCAGCGGGGGTTCGTCTCGTTCTTCGGGAACGAGGCGATGAAGTCCTTGCGCGGCATGCCGGCATCGCGCACGGCGATGACCATGATCTCTTTCTCGAGCTGCCGCACTTCCGAAATGTGAGAGCGCAGGTTGAGAATGAGCGCATCGAACATGCGGGGCGCCAGCTTCAGCTCCATGAACTCGTCGGCGAGCTTCGTGCGGGCCTTCAGGGTCTTCGGGTCCTTTGCGCCGGCCTTTTCGATGGCCGACAGCACGCCGACGTGACCTTTCGCGATGGACGCGAAGCGCGCGGCGGCCTCTTCTGGATCCGGGCCAGTGTCGACGGCCTCTTCGTCGCCGTCCTCGCCGCTACCTTCCTCCTCCTCATCGCCGTCATCCGACTTCTCGTCGGCCTCGACCAGTTCCATCTTCGTCGGGTTCTGCGGTTGCGCAATGATGTCGGGGGCGTTCGGGTCGATGAAGCCCACGATCACGTCGACGAGGCGCGACTGGCCCGCTTTGACGGGCTCATAGGCCTTCTGCAGGAAATCGTACGTGGCCGGATACATGGCCAGAGCGCGGCGCACGGCGTCGAGACCTTCCTCGATGCGCTTCGCGATACGGATCTCGCCCTCGCGCGTCAGGAGCTCCACGGTGCCCATCTCGCGCATGTACATGCGGACGGGATCGGTGGTGCGGCCGAGCTCGGCGTCGAGCGCGGCCAGCGCGGCGGCAGCCTCCTCGATCGCCTCTTCGTCGGCCGGTGCCGAAGGCTCGCTCTGGAGCAGCGACTCGGTATCCGGTGCCTTCTCGTACACCGGGATGCCCATGTCGTTGATCGTGTTGACGATATCCTCGATCTGCTCGGGATCGACGATTTCGGAGGGCAGGTGATCGTTCACCTGCGAGTACGTGAGGTAGCCCTGCTCCTTGCCTCGGGCAATGAGCAGCTTGAGTTGTGATTGGCGATCTTCAGGCATTACGGGAACACGGCGCTCGATACCCAGGGGTTTCTTGTCGACAGCACTCTTCGCGCCGGCGGGGGCGGCACTTCGGGTCTCCGCCGGCCGCGGTGCTTCGGCGGCAGGTTTGACTTCAACCGGCGCGGGCGAATGCTGCTGCTTTGGCGCGGGTGCTTCGGCCGTGCTCTTCCTGGGGGCAGCAGACTTCGTCCGCTCTTTGTCGCGAGCCACGGAGGTGACGGCCACGGTCTTTTCGGCGGCCGCGGTCTTCACGGGCTTGCTGGCTTGCGCGGATGGGCGTTTTTTCGCGGCGGGAGCGGCGGGCTTGTGCTTGCGTGTCGTCATGGTTAGCGGCGGCGATGGGCTTGCATTTCCCCTATGTGCTGACCGTGACAGGCCAACTCAAGGGGCGCCAAAGCAAAGCGGGCAATTGTATTTGACAGAGGGCAAAACGCCAAATTCAAGTTCTTCACGGCAAGCTCCTCAATGGCGCGCCTTTCGCACGATAAGTTCCTGATATTCCTTGAGTTCCTCGGGATCGAGACGGGTCCAGCGGCTCTTGTCCTCGAGCGCCTTCATGCGCTCCACGGCAACCGTGTCCGCGAGCTTGACCAGGGCTTCCCGGAGCTCTCCCGCAGCCAGCGCCTCACTTACGACCTCTTCCCGGTGAAGCAGTTTCTGCAGGTGCTCTCCACCTGGTTTGTCGGCCCAGCGCTCGATAACCTGAGCGGGAATTTGCAGTGGACGCTCCTTCAGGTCGTCCAGGAGCCCCCGGAGCAGCTCGATTCCGGCCTCGCCGCAGGCGTCCAGCGTGGCGCGCTCCTCCTCGGTAACCTGTGCCGCGATGGCCGGAAATCTCACCAGCCTGACGATAGCCTGCCGGACGAGACTGCCCCGCCCACTGCTCGTTCGTGCCTGCCCAGGAAGCGCGGGGCGGTGCGCGGGCCCAGGGTCCGTCGCATCCGTGTGCCCGCCGGCGCGGGCCGGTGCCGGCGGCGCCAGATTCATGAGCTCCTGCAGCTTACCCAGGGCAATGCCCAGCGCACTTGCGATCTCCTTGAGCACCAGCTCGCGGTAGATGCCCGCCGAGAGCCTGGCCAGCAACGGGCGAGCCAACTCGGAGAACCGCGCGCGGCCGTCCGCGTGTGACAGGTCCGCCTGGGACTTCAGCTCGCCGATCAAGTATTGCGACAATGTCAGGGTGGTGTCGAGCCGTTTTTCGAACGCCTCGCGGCCTTCCTCGCCCACCAGGGAGTCGGGATCGTGGCCGTCCGGCAGGAACAGGAAGCGGATCTCGCGGCCCTCGCGCGCCTCGGGCAACGCGTGCTGCAGGGCGCGCCAGGCGGCCGCGCGGCCGGCCCGGTCACCGTCGAAAGCAAACACAACTTCGTTCACCAGGCGGAAGATCCGCTTGAAATGCTCCGGGGTCGTGGCGGTTCCGAGTGTCGCCACCGCGTAGGTGAGGCCCGATTGATGGAGCCGGACCGCGTCCATGTAGCCTTCGACGATCAGCAGCCTCTTGAGGTTGGAACGTGCCCGCCGCGTCTCGTACAGCCCGTACAGTTCGCGGCCCTTGTGAAAGAGGGACGTCTCGGGGGAGTTGAGATACTTGGGCTCCCCCTGCTCGATGATCCGGCCGCCGAAGGCAATGACCCGGCCGCGCACGTCGCGGATGGGAAACATGATGCGATCCCGGAAGCGATCGTAATGACGCTCGCCGTCGCGCACCTGCCCGCGCTCGCGCTCGATGATCAGCCCCAACTCGGTCAGCGCACGGCGTGACGCGTCGTTGCCGCCGAAGCGCCGAAGGACTTCATTCCAGGAATTGGGCGCATAGCCGATGCTGAAGTGCTCGAGCGTCGCGTGCTCCAGGCCCCGGCGCTCCACGTAGGCGCGCGCCCGGGCGTCACGCCCCAGGGACTCGCAGTAGAAGCCGGCGACTCGCGCCATGAGCTCATATAACGGCTCGTCGACGCGTTTCGTGTTATCGCCCGGGCCACCGCCCTCGTGCGGGACCTCGAGGCCCAGGCGCTGCGCCAACTCCTCGACGGCCTCCGGAAAGGCCATGCGATCGTGCTCCATCAGGAAGCGCAGCACGGTGCCGTGCGCGCCGCAGCCGAAACAGTGATAGAACTGCTTCTCGGGGCTCACCCAGAAGGACGGCGTCTTCTCGCCGTGAAAGGGGCAGCAGGCCTTGTACTCGCGGCCGGCCTTCTTCAGCGGCACTCGCAAGCCGATGATCTCGACGATGTCCGCGCGAGCGATCAACTCATCGATGAAGCTTTGAGGGATACGGCCCATGGCATCAGATAGCGGCTCACCGGCGCAAAATCAACATGGCCACGAGGCACGCCAGGAGGAACGCCCCGAAGCCGCCCATCAACAGCAGCCGCGCGCGCTTGCGCCGGAAGGCGCCGAGCGTCGTGGTGCGGATGAATACGCGCTTTTCGCGGATCTCGAGCACGCCGGCGGCACTCAACGAGCCGGCCGCGTCGCGCTCGTCCTCCGAGAGGTCATCGAGCGGGATGGCGGTGATGCCCGGGCTCAGGGCCCCACGCCTGCGGAGCTTCGCGAGCAGGCGGCGTTCGCGGTCCAGTTTACGAGTGATCGCGAGACAGGCGAGCGCAATGGCAATGAGCGCCGCCGCCGCTGGGAGGCCCTTGCCGGGCAATCAACCCAACTTCTGTTTGATCCGGGCGCTGACGACGCTCATGTCGGCTCTGCCCTGGGCCTTCGCTTTGACGATGCCCATGACCTTGCCCATGTCCTTGATGGACGTGGCGCCCGCGGAGGCGACGGCTTCGGCAATCAGCGCGTCGAGCTCGGCGTCGCTCAGCTGTGCGGGGAGGTAGGCCTGCAGCACGGCGAGCTCCGACTGCTCCTTCGCAACGAGATCCGCGCGTCCGCCGCTTTCGAATTGGGAGATGGCTTCCTTGCGCTGCTTGATCATCTTTTCGAGCACCGCCAACACCTGACCGTCGTCCAGGGTGATGCGCTCGTCGACTTCGCGCTGCTTGATCGCGGCGAGAATCAGCCGGATCGTGCCAAGCCGCTCTTTCTCACCGGCTCGCATCGCGCTCTTCATGTCCTCGGTGATGCGTTCCTTGAGCGTCATGTCTACGCCTTATCGCGGGGCCCGCATGACGTCGCGGGAGAGGCGCTTCATGTGGCGCTTCACCGCGGCGGCTTTTTTGCGTTTCCGCTCCTGGGTGGGCTTCTCGTAGAATTCGCGCCGGCGCAGCTCGGTGAGAATCCCGGCCTTCTCGCAAGCGCGTTTGAAACGCCGCAAGGCGGCATCGAAATACTCGTTCTCACGCACACGAACGCTCGGCATCGAAACCTCAACTCACTGACGGATAAGGGAATGTGACCCGCGCCCACCGGGGCCCAGCGAGACGGGGGCCGGGATTCTAAGGCGACATGCGTATTCTGGCAATTGAATCCTCCTGCGATGAGAGCGCCGCGGCCATTCTGGACGACGGCCGGGGCCTGCTCGCGCACGAATTGTTCAGCCAGATCGAGCTTCACCGGGTCTACGGGGGGGTGGTGCCCGAGCTGGCATCCCGCGACCACGTCCGCCGGCTCCTGCCTCTGGTACGGAGCGTCCTGGCGCGGGCGAATACGTCGCCCGAGGCCCTGGACGGGGTCGCCTATACCGCGGGACCCGGGCTGATCGGGGCCTTGCTGACCGGGGCGTCGCTGGCGCGGAGCCTGGCATACGCCTGGGGGGTGCCGGCGCTGGGGGTCCACCACCTGGAGGGCCACCTGCTGGCGCCGCTGCTCGAGCCCGAGCCGCCGCCGTTTCCCCATGTGGCGCTCCTGGTTTCGGGCGGTCACACCATGCTGATCGAAGTGCGCGGCATCGGCGCGTACCGGCTCCTGGGCGAGACCCGGGACGATGCGGCGGGGGAGGCCTTCGACAAGACGGCCAAGCTCCTGGGGCTGCCCTATCCCGGGGGCCCGGAGCTCGCCCGACTGGCCGAGCGCGGCCGGCCGGGGACCTTCGATTTCCCCCGGCCCATGCTCGATCGGCCGGGCCTGGAGTTCAGCTTCTCGGGGCTGAAGACCGCGGTATTGCACGCCCTGCGGGGTCGGGAGATGACGGACACGCTGCGGGCCGATGTGGCCGAAGGCGTGCAGCGGTCGATTGTCGCGACCCTGACCGGCAAGGCGCTCCGGGCGCTGGAGGCAACCGGGCTCGATACGCTGGTGGTGTCCGGAGGTGTCAGCGCCAATCGCAGCTTGCGGTCGCACCTTGCGGAAGCGGCCCGCCGCCACGGTGCGCGCGTGTACTATCCGCGCATTGAGTTTTGCACCGACAATGCGGCGATGATCGCGGTCGCCGGTCTTGCCCGGCTGAAGGCCGGCCAGCACGACGGTCTCACTATCCAGGCGCGCGCGCGTTGGCCGCTCGAGTCCCTGCAGCCGCTCTCGGGCGGTACGTCGCAGGGTGTGCGGCCCATCGAGGCGGGCTGAGGTGCCGTGCCGCGATCCAGTCCCCGGCCTTCCGCAGGCCGATTTCAGGAGCTCGAGCTGTCCATGACGAGTGCGTTGTATTCCGGTGACCGGATCTTTCTGCGCGGACTGACGGCCGAATGCGTCATCGGCTTCATCGATTGGGAGCGCCGCGTCCGGCAGACCGTCGTGATCGATCTCGAGCTGCCGGTCGATTGCCGGGGCGCGGCTGTCACGGATGAGGTCGCCGACACCGTCGACTATAAGAAAGTGGCGAAACGGACGCTGGCCTTCATCGAGGCCTCCGAATTCAAGCTGGTGGAGACCCTGGCGCAGCGCCTCGCGCTGCTCATTCTCGAGGAGTTCGGCGTCGAATGGGTGCGGCTGTCGGTCAACAAGCCCGGCGCCATCCGCAGCTCGCGTGACGTCGGGGTGACCATCGAGCGCGGCCGGGCCGATCTGCCGGCGGCGGCGGCGAACCGGGCCTGAGCCGGCGTGCCGACGGTCTACGTCGCGGCCGGGAGCAACGTCGAGCCTGAGCGCAATCTTGCTCTGGCTGCGAGCGAGCTGCTGCGCGAATTTCCCGATGTCCGCTTCTCGCCGTGGTATCGGAACCGCGCCGTCGGGTTCGAGGGCGATGACTTCATCAACTACGTCGCCGGCTTCACGACGGAGTTGGAGCCGGAGGTCATGCTCGAGAAGCTGCACGCGATCGAGGCGCTCTGTGGCCGGCCGCCCGGCGCGCCCCGCTGGGCGCCGCGCTCCATGGATCTCGACGTCTTGCTGTATGGGGACCGGATCTCGGACGGGCCCCGTTTGAAGTTGCCCCGGCCGGACCTGTTGAAGCGGCCTTTCATGCTGGGGCCGCTCGCTGCCCTTGCGCCGCACATCGTTCACCCGACCGAGAAGGTGACGATCGGTGAGCTCTGGGAGCGCTTCGACCGCGCCGCTCATCCGCTCATCGAGGTCGAGCCGCCTACCAACCTACGCTTCGACCCCCGTCGACCGCCAGGATCTGCCCCGTGACGTACGGCGCTTCGGCGGCGAAAAACAGCGCGGCCCGCGCGACATCCTGCGCCGATCCGGGCCGCTTGAGCGCGGTGCGGTCGATGATCTCGGCTTGCAGGGCTTTGTCGAGTCCGTCGTCGGGCCACAACACGGGCCCCGGCGCAATGGCGTTCACCCGCACGTGCGGTCCCAGCTCGCGAGCCAGCGACTTCGTCAGCATGATGAGTCCGGCCTTCGCCACGCTGTACACCGGGTGGCGGCGCAGAGGGCGCAGGCCGTGAATGTCACAGAGATTCAGCACCAGTCCCTGGTTGGCGTGCAGCGCGGGGGCCGCCGCCTGTGTCAGGAACAACGGCGCTTTCAGGTTCGTGCCGATGAGATCGTCCCAGTCGAGCAGGGTGATGTCGCCTATCGGCGTGGGGTAGAACGACGACGCATTGTTGACGAGGATGTCCAGACCGCCGAAAGCCTGTGCCGCGGCAGTGGCCAGCGCCGGCAGCTTTTCGACATCCAGCAGATCACCGCTCACCAGCGCTGCGGAGCCGGCTCGCGCGTCGTTCAGCTCTCGCGCAAGCTCTGCAGCGTCTTCTCCCGAGCTTCGGTAGTGGAGGACGAGATTCGCGCCGGCGCCGTGCAGCGTGCGTGCGATAGCGGCTCCGACGCGCCGTGCGGCGCCGGTAATGAGCGCGGTCTTTCCCTTGAGCCGGGTGTCGGGAGGGAAGGCCTCGTGGGCGGGCTGCGGCGTTGGATCGTTTGGCATGGGTCGCGCTGGCTTCGATGATGAACCGTTCCGAATTACGCTCCATCCTCCCACCGCTCTCGGCGGATGAGCAACAACATTCGAGCGCGCTCGAGCGGCGGCTGCGCGAGGCCGTCACCGCGGCCGGCGGCTGGTTGTCTTTCGAGCGCTTCATGGAGCTCGCGCTCTACGCTCCCGGGCTGGGTTACTACAGCGCCGGCAGCAGCAAGCTCGGTGCGAGCGGGGACTTCGTCACGGCGCCGGAGGTCTCCGATCTGTTCAGCCGTTGTGTCGCGCGTCAGTGCGCGGACGTGTTGTCCGCGACCGGCGGCGGGATTCTCGAGCTCGGGGCCGGGACCGGGCGGATGGCTGCCGATGTTCTGCTGGCGCTCGATGCTCTCGGAGTCCTGCCGGATCGTTACGCGATTCTCGAGGTGAGCGCCGACCTCGCCGAGCGTCAGCGGGCTTTGTTGAATGGGCTGCCGGTGCGCTTGCGCGAGCGGGTGGCGTGGCTCGAGCGGCTGCCGGAGAAGCCTCTGCGCGGTGTCGTGCTGGCGAATGAGGTGCTGGATGCATTGCCGTGCCGGCGGTTTGTCATTGCCGGGGATGCGGCAGCCGGAGCTGATACAGGAGTCGATGCGGCCGCAGGCGGTGCTGCGGCGTTCGGTGCTGGTGACGCCGGTGCGGGGGGGGCGCGGGGTATTCTCGAGTTGGGTGTCGCGCTCCAAGGCGAGCTGTTCGCTGCTCGGACGACGACTCTGGAGGGCGCGTCTTTTGTTGATTGTGCCGCGACTCCTGACAGCTCCCTGGCCGCGGCTTGCGCAGCCTTGCTGGACGAGTTGCCGCAACCCTTGCCTTCCGGCTACACCTCCGAGATCTGCCTGCGCGTGGAGCCCTGGATCGCCAGCCTAGCCGAGTGTCTGGAGCGCGGCCTGATATTGCTGTTCGATTACGGGCTGCCGCGCTCGCACTACTACCATCCGCAGCGCGTCAACGGCACCTTGCAGTGCCATTTCAAACACCTCGCGCACGACAATCCCTATGTCAACGTTGGGGTGCAGGACATTACCGCCTGGGTCGATTTCACGCGGGTGGCCGAAGCGGCGGTGGCGGCGGGCCTGGAAGTCAATGGGTTCTGCACGCAGGCCGCCTTTCTGCTGGCGACTGGCATTGAAAGGCTCGTGTCAGAATCCAGTGGTATCGTGGAGCAGACCCGGCGCGCCGGCGAGGCGCGGCGACTGCTCATGCCGGGGGAGATGGGCGAGGCTTTCAAGGTCATGGCCCTGACCCGTGCACACGACACAGCGCTGGCGGGCTTTTCCCTGCAAGATCTGCGTCATTCGTTGTGACTCACAAGCTAACATGAGAAGAGCGTCCGACAAAAAGGCCCTTCAAGAATGGGGGGCGGACGCCCCCCAGTGCGCGGTCGGGAGCTGCGCCAGAGGCTTACAGGGACGTACTTGCTGCCGTCCCCCGGGAAGGGCCTTTTTGTCGGACGCTCTGGCTAAGAGATTAAGAGATCTACCGAAGCGAGACCCAAGTGGCTGATACCCTCAATACGATTGTCCTGGGCGTGATCGAAGGCATCACGGAGTTCCTGCCGATCTCCAGCACGGGCCACTTGCTGATCGCGGAGAAATGGCTCGGCGAGCGCTCGGAGCTGTTCAATGTCGCGATCCAGGCCGGCGCCATTCTCGCCATCGTGCTCATCTACTGGAAGCGCCTGGTGGGCCTGCTGACCCACTTCGGGGATGCCGAGAGCCGCGACTATCTGTTCAAGCTGGTCGCGGCCTTCCTGATCACTGCCGCCGTGGGGTTCGTGGTCACGCACGCCGGCTTCAAGCTGCCCGAGAAAATCGTGCCCATCGCGGTGGCCGAGCTCGTCGGCGGCATCCTCATCCTCGCGATCGAGTCGTACGTGGCCAATAAGCCCAAGGTGGACACCGTCACGTGGAGTGTCGCCATCTGGGTGGGCCTGTGTCAGATCCTGGCGGGTGTCTTCCCGGGGACGTCACGCTCGGCGGCGACGA
>DASZVD010000104.1:0-16006 GCA_035547375.1 Steroidobacteraceae bacterium | reverse complement strand
TCTCCAACGGCGCGCCGCCGGCGCAGGTTGCCAGCCACTTCTGGGGCGGCCCGGCCGACGGCAAGCCTTTTACGGAGACCAAGGTCTGGCTGTCGTCGTTGTCCCTGAACTATCGGACCGACAACAACCTGACCCTGTCGTCGATCACCGGCGTTTACAGCTCTTCGCACGGCGCGTTCGACAACTACGACCTGACCGTCTTCGCGCAGGCGCTCGATGCCGAGCACGACCAGGACACGCAGATCTCGCAGGAGCTGCGGCTCGCGTCCAGCTTCTCGGGCCCGGTCAATTTCACGGCCGGCGCCTACTACGAGCACGACAAGCACGACACGGGAGACACGGACAAGATCTTCGCGCTGGGACCTTATCCGGGGCCGGGCGAGTTCAACGGCGACTACAATACGCTCGCGATGGAGGCGCACGACAAGGCCGAGTCCTACTCGGTGTTCGGCCAGGTGAGCTGGAAGATCCTGCAGGAGCTCGAGCTCGCCGGCGGCGCGCGCTACACGCACGATACCCGCAGCGCGCAGATCGGGAATATCTTCAACTACTTCGACCTGATCGCGCCGACGGCGAATCCGTTCTCTCCGGCCGGGGTGGTCTACAACCCCAGCATCAGCGAGAGCAATGTCTCGCCGGAGGCCACCCTGACCTGGCACCCGCAGAACGATGTCACGCTCTACGGAGCGTTCAAGACGGGATATCTCGCGGGCGCCATCGGCAACCCGGCCAACGTATCCAACTACACGCTGGTCACCAATCCGAACGACAAGTTCATTTACAAGGCGGAGAAGGTCAAGGGCGGCGAGCTCGGCGCGAAGAGCCTGCTGCTCGATGACCGCCTCAGCGCCCAGCTGACTTTCTATCGTTACGAATACAACAACCTGCAGGTCGCGACGTTCCATCAGGAGAACGCGGCGTTCTATCCGGGCAATGCCGGCAAGGCGCGCAGCCAGGGCGTCGAGCTCGAGGGGCTGTTCCGCGTGGATCGCAGCCTGACGCTCAATCTCTCGCTGGCCTACACGGACCTGAAGTTCCTCGAGTACAAGGGAGCCCAGTGTTATCCGGGCGAGTCGGTCGAGCTGTGTCCGGACGGCTCCCAGGACCTCTCCGGCACGCGCTATGGTGACGGGCCCTTCACCGGCAGGTTCGGTTTTTCCTACGATCATTCGCTGTGGGGACCGGTCAGCGTACGCTTCAGCTCCGATGTGACGCACACGACGGCCAGCCCGGTCTACGAGCGCGATCCGCTGGCGTTCACTCCGGCCTACACCATCGTGAATGCCGCGTTGCGCTTCTACCAGACGAACGGGCCCTGGGAGCTCAATGTCATTGCGACGAACCTGAACAACGGCATTTACTACAAGAACTTCATTTTCAAGCCACTGGGCTTGCCGGACGACATCGGCACGCAATCGGTCAGCCTGCCGCGGCAGATCACGGCCCAGGTCCAGTATCGGTTCTAGGACCACACCGCGAGGGCGTCGAGTGCTTCGATCGAAGCACCCGCCGCCCTCAGCGGGTTCACTTCCAGGGTGAGCAGCCGCGGTCCAAGGGCGAGCGCCGCGGAGCCGATACTGTCGATGACACGAGCCAGCGCGTCCATGTCGACGGCAGGCGTGCCGCGATAGCCCTGCAGGAGCTTCGCGCCCCGCAGCTGCAACAAGGCCTCCTTGACCTGCGCCGCGCTTGCGGGCAGGAGCAGCGACCGGGCGTCCGCCAACACCTCGACCCAGATTCCACCCAGGCCCAGCATCAGAATCGGACCCCATTGAGGATCGCGCGATACGCCGACCAGCAGCTCGATCCCGCCCGGGCGCATCGGGGAGACCAACACGCCCTCCACGGTCGCATCGGGTCGTGCCGCCCTGACCTGGGCCATCATGACATCGAAGGCACGGCTGACCGAGGCGCCGTCGGCCAGATCGAGGCGGACACCGCCCACCTCGGTCTTGTGGGCGATGTCGGGAGAGGAGATTTTCAATACGACCGGGAAGCCGATCGCCGTGGCGGCACCGACCGCCTCGTCCCGGGTGCGCGCCGCAGTGGCGGGAATGATGGGAACGCCTGCTTCTGCGAGGTATTCGAGGAGTTGCCGCTCGCCCACGGGCTTGACGGACGCGAGTCGTATCGCTCGCGGGGCCGGTTGCGCCTGGTCGATCTGCCCGCTCCAGGTCCTGATTGCGCCGAGCGCGCGAGTGACGGCCTCGATGCCGCCGAATGCCGCGGGTATCCCGGTCTCGGCCAGGACCGTGCGGCTCTTTTCAGTGATGGGTCGTAACATCTGGTTCAGCAACGCGCCGCGGTTGCCCAGCCTCGAGAGGGCGCGGCCGATGGCCTCGAGCTGGGGCACCTTGTGCCATTTCTCGTTCCAGGGCATTTCGTAAACGGCGAATACGAATCCGATGGTCGGGTCGTCCGCGACCGCCTGCAGTGCTCGCTCGAAGACCGCGGGGTCCCGCATCGCAAGTCCCGTGATGTCGAAGGGATTCACGGGATCCTCGATTCCGGGCACGATTTTCCGCAGGCGCTCCTTGGTTGCGGCGTCGAAGTCGGGCAGGTCGACACCGTGAGCCTGTGCCCGGTCGGCGATCAGCGTGCACGCGCCGCCCGATATCGATACCACTCCGATACCCGGCCGTGTCAGGGGGCCGGTGTATGCGAGCAGGGCGGCGGTCGTCAGCAAGTCCTCCAGAGTGTGTACCCTGATCACGCCCAACTGGCGGCAGGCGGCGTCGAATACGCGGTCGTCACCCACCAGTGAGCCGGTATGGGCGGCGGCTACCTTGGCGGTGAGCTCGGTCGTGCCCACTTTCAAGACTACGATGGCCTTGCTCTTCTCCAGGGCGCGCCGCGCGGCGGCGGCGAATGTCGCGGTATCCCGGATGCTCTCCGCGAAGACCATGATGACTCGTGTGCTCGCATCCTCGACGAGAAAATTGACACAGGCGGCGATGTCCAGCATCGCCTCGTTGCCCGTGGCAATGTAGAGAGAGATGCCGACATTGAGGTCGTGCGCCAGGTCCGCTATCTGCGCGTTGGTCGCGCCACTTTGGGAGACCAGTGCAACCCGAGGGGGCAGGACGGGCAGGAAGTTCGGCGCGGGAGTGAGGGGAGCCCGGATGGTGAGGTTGGAATATCCCAGGCAGTTGGGCCCGAGAATGATCGCACCGGCGTCCCGGGCCAGCGCGACCACGCGCCGTTGAAGCTCCGCTCCGGCGGCACCCGCCTCGGCAAATCCCGACGTCAGGATGACGATGGATTTGATGCCGGCCTGAAGAACATCCGCAAAAGCATCCAGGATGGCATCGACCGGAACGAACAGGTAGGCGACATCGACGGCTTCTCCGATGGAGGTACACGAGCGATATCCAGGATAGCCGTGCGCGTGACTTCCCGACTTGTTGACGGCATAAACCGTACCCTGATATCCGAGCCGAACGAGGTTGGCGTTCAGCATGTGCGACCAGGGCGAGCGCTCCGAGGCGCCGACGAGCGCGATGGAGCGCGGATAGAACAGTCGCTGCAGCGAAGCCAGCGAGGGAGTTGCAGGGACGGGAGTCTTCATGTCTGGAAAATCCTCAGGTGCCGCGCCAGCGGGCAGGCCGTTTCTCGAGAAATGCACGGACGCCTTCCCGGGCATCCTCGCCGCTCATCAGGACCGCGATGTCATCGAGGCTGCGCTGGCTGAGGCGCGCATCCGTGGTATCGAAGGTGGCTGCCGCCAGTTTTCGCGAGGCTCCCACGGCCAAAGGCGCGTTCGCCGCGATCTCGTGGGCCAGCTCGAGAGCGGCATCGAGGAGATCGCCATCGGGGACGACACGATTCACCAGCTGCAGCGAGTCGGCGTCGCTCGCCGAGAGCGTCGCACCGGTGAGCAAGTACTCCATCGCTTTACGCGGTGGGATGGTGCGTGGGAGTCGATAGACGCCGCCGGCTGCGGCGAGCAATCCGCGGCGGACCTCAGGTAGCGAAAAGCTGGCGCTCTCGCCGGCGATGACCAGATCACACGCCAGGATAACCTCCATTCCACCCCCGGCGGCCGCGCCGCGCACCGCGGCGATCCACGGCTTGCTGCGCCGTGCGTTGACGAGCCCCGCAAAGCCGTTGAGGTGATCGACCATGTCATAAGCGTGGCCCGCGGCCACCTCCCACAGATCGGCGCCGCCGCAGAACGCCGTGTCGCCCGCGGCGGTCAGGATGGCTACCCGGATCTCAGGGTCGGCCTCGATGCGCGCCAGATAGTCGACCATCAAGCGTGTGACGGCGCCGTTGATCGTGTTACGTCTGTCGGGCCGATTCAGAGTCACAACCGCGATGTGCGGCCCGACTTTCTCGAACAGCAAAGGGCGTTCCGCCACTTGCGAGGGAAGTTGCAAGGCGAAATGGATGAGCCCGTCCTGCGCGTCATAGGCGTAACCCGTGCGGCCGACCGGCTCCGCCGTTTCATCGACCAGAGACTGCAATGTTGTTGGTTGCGTGGAGGTGACGCGTGCGAGGAATCGCTGCCCTGCGGGCGTGCGCGCTATGACGGTGCCGCGATCGGGCGTCCCTTTTTCGGTATAGGTAACAGTGTACGTCTCTATCGTGCAGGGCCCGGTGTACTCCTCGAGGAGCGCGGGAACCGGTGCGTAGGCGGCGTCGACCTGGTCCTGGAGATTTGTGTTTGCGGGCGGCTCGGCTGGGGGAGCTGTCGCAAGAACCGCAGCGTGATGCTTGGTGACGAACTCGCCGTTTCCGTACAGGAGCCCCGTGCCTTCCCCCTTCGTGCGTAACGCTCTCACCATGGCGGTGATCGCGTGAGTCATGTAGTTGTTGCCGGGACCACCGAAGAAGCTCAGGCCGCCCGTGACCGACACGGGTGTTTGAGGCGTCAGACTGAGCGCCCGTCGTGCCAGTTTGGGCACGCACGGAAAGCAACTGTAGAGCTCGAAGAGATCGATGTCCTTCGGGTGGAGCCGATTGACCTCCAAGGCGCGCCGCAGAACCCGCTCCATGGCCGAGGAGTGGGTGTAGGCGTCCCTCTTGAGGAAGTCCGCCGGCTCCTGGGCACCCGCACCGGACCAGACATAGATGAGCCGGTGCTCGGGAATTCCCCAGCTGCGCGCGGCCTCGAGGTGGGTGAGAATGACGGCCGCTCCCTGATTGACACCGATCTGGGCCACCTGGAGCTTCCGATAGGGGTAGGCGATCGGCCGGTTCCTGGCGGTGGGCGTCACGATCTCCTGTGCGGTCAGGTGACGGCCGCTCCACGCGTGCGGGTTTTGCGCGGCGGCGTGTGACATTTGCTCCCACATCGCGGCGGATTCCGCCTGGGCTTCGGCAGCTGAGAGATTCCAGGCCGAGCGGATGGCATTCTCGTAGAGGGGGTACACCTCAACCGGGTTGACCAGCCCATAACGCGCCGCGTAACGGCTGACGTAGTCTTCGGCGGCCGGTAGCACTACGTCCGGATCTTCCGGAGTCCATGAAGAGGGACGTCCGCTCACGCGGAGCGCGAAGGCACTCTTCAGCGCCTCCGCGCCGCATAGAAGGGCTATCTCGGAGTCTCCCGAGGCGATGTCAACGGCCGCGTCGACCAACATCCTCACAGGCGACTCACCGCCGGGCGGTCCGTAGATCGTTTCAGGGCTTCGTATGCGCAGCCGCCGTGCCAGGAGCCCGGGCAGGTCCGAGTAGCGCCAGGAGATCTGGCTCACTACGCGCAGGGTGTCCACACGGCGCAGACAGCGGTACCCGACATCCTGCTCCGCGAGCCGGGCACAACGCTCGAGGATCTCCAGCGGCTCGATTCCCTGCTCGGGTCGCTCCGGCTTGTCGGTCAACTCGCCGATGCCGACAATTACGGGTACGGGGCCGGATCCGTGGGATGAGCCGTGCATTCGATCGCTCCGCCGGGTCTTGAGGAGTGGCTCATCCTTCCGCGTCGACCGCGTGGCGTGACCTATCTTTGGAGAGGTGTCCGGTGGATGGCGGGCCCGTATCACTGCCGCCATGAACAATGAAGTCTGCAGGTTGACCGGGGCTCCCTTTCCGTTGTTTGCGTTCAGCCACTGCCGTGATGTCGTGGTGGCGGTGAGTCGCGCCGGTGGCTTCGGCGTGCTCGGCGGGAGCAGCTTCACGCCCGAGGCGCTCGAGGTGGAGCTGAAGTGGATCGACGATCATGTCGAGGGCCGGCCGTACGGCATCGATATCCTGATTCCGGAGAACCAGGCGTTTGGCGGCGAAGTCAGTGTCGCTCAGCTGGTCGAGCAGATCCCGCAGGCGCACCGGGACTTCGTCGTCCGGCTGCTGGCCGGACATGACATCCAGGCGAAGCTCGGTAATGATGTGCTGAGCTCGTGGCGGCCGACGACTTTGCCCGACGTGGGCGAAGCACTCATGGACGTGGCGTTCCGCCATCCCATCAAGCTCATTGCGAATGCATTGGGCATCGCGCCGCCATCGATGATCGAGCGTGCGCGTCGTCACGGAGTGCCGGTTGCCGCACTCGTCGGCGCCAAGGAGCATGCGATCCGTCAAGTCAAGGCGGGTGTGGACGTTATCGTCGCCCAAGGCGGAGAGGCGGGAGGCCATTGCGGCGAGGTGTCGACGCTCGTGCTCGTCCCCGAGGTGATTCGCGCAATCCGCTCTGTTCGTAACGTGCCCGTTCTTGCCGCGGGCGGAATCATGACCGGCGAGCAGATGGCTGCGTGCATGGCGTTGGGAGCGCAGGGAGCCTGGACAGGGTCGGTCTGGTTGGCGACGACCGAGTCGGAGACCAGCGCCACTTTTCGTAACAAGATGATCGCGGCGACGTCGCGCGATACAGTTCGCTCGCGGGCGCGCACGGGTAAACCCGCTCGTCAGCTGCGCTCCGCCTGGCACGATGCATGGGAATCACCGGGCAGCCCGAGCACGCTGCCGTTACCGCTGATGCCGATGTTGAGTCAGCCAGCACTGGCGCAAGTCGATAAGGCAGCCGATGCCGGTAACGTGAAGGCGCAGGAGCTGGTGACCTACTTCGTGGGGCAGGGCGTGGGACTCGTCGAGGGAATCCGCTCGGCGCGCACGGTCGTCCAGGATTTCAAGGAGGAGTTCGCGCAGGCGCTGCAGTCCGTGCTGCAGGTGGCGGAGGAGGAGGCGTAGTAGAGCCCCGGATTCAGTGGAGTTGGGACGATCCTGCTACCGTTGCACGGCGCGCTGTGCCGAGGCCAGCCTGTCGTGCTCGAGCGTGGGCAAGATGCACAGGATCGACAGGCCGCAGCCGATGAGCAGCAGCACGAAGCCACCGTTCCAGCCGAACCAGTCCACCATGTAGCCGACCATGGCGTTGGCGGCCAGCGAGCCGCCCAGGTAGCCGAACATTCCCGTGAAGCCGGCGGCGGTCCCCGCCGCTTTCTTCGGCACGAGCTCCAGCGCGTGCAGACCGATGAGCATGACGGGCCCGTAGATGAGGAAGCCGATGGAGACTAGGGCGGCGATGTCCACCAGCGGGTTGCCGGGTGGGTTGAGCCAGTACACCGCGACGGCGACGGCGACGAGCGCCATGAACAGGATGCCGACGATGCCGCGCCGTCCCTGGAAGAAGCGGTCGGAAATCCAGCCGCACAGAATGGTTCCGGGAATCCCGGCCCACTCGTAGGCGAAATACGCCCAGGAGGATTTGTCGACGCTGAAGTGCTTCGCTTCCTTCAAGTAGGTCGGTGCCCAGTCGAGGACGCCGTAGCGGATGAGGTAGACGAAGATGTTGGCCAGCGCGATCCACCACAGCAGCCGGTTGTGAAGGATGTGCTGGACGAAGATCTCGCGGGCCGTGAATTCCTTTTCGTGCTTCTCGCTGTAGTCCTCGGGGTAATCGTTCTTGTATTCCTCGACCGGCGGAAGACCGACGGATTGCGGCGTGTCGCGGAGCGTCAGGAGAGCGAAGGCCGCGACACCTATCGCAACCGTCGCGGGGACGTAAAAGGCCGCGTGCCAGTCATTGAACCAGGCGAGGCCGACGAGAAAGAGCGGTCCGATCAGGCCGCCGCCGACGTTGTGCGCGACGTTCCATACCGAGACGATCGTGCCGCGCTCCTTGTGCGACCACCAGTGCACCATCAGGCGCCCGCAGGGCGGCCATCCCATGCCTTGGAACCAACCGTTCAGGAACTCCATCATGAACATGATGGCGATGCTCGAGGTGGCCCAGGGCGCCAGGCCGAGCAGCAGGCTGACTCCGGCCGACAGGAGCAGGCCGATCGTGAGAAACAGGCGGGCGTTCGAGCGATCGGAGACGCTGCCCATGAGGAACTTCGACAGTCCGTAGGCAATCGACACGCCCGAGAGGGCGAAGCCCAGCTCCCCCCGCGAGAATCCCAGGTCGATGAGATAGGGCATCGCCAGATTGAAATTCAACCTGACGAGATAGAATCCCGAGTAGCCGAAGAAGATGCCGAAGAAAATCTGCCATCTCAGCCGCCGGTACGCCGGCTCGATCTCCCCGGGCGGAAGTCTGGGCCGGTGGCCGGCAGCCTTCAGGAAATCCATCATGGCGCTTGCCTTTTCTTCTTGAGCTCGGGAGTCGCCGCAGCAAGACATGATTACGCGGCAGGACAGAGCTTAGCAAGCGCAAACGGGCGGCCGCTCGCGCTGCGCGGCGGGGGGCGAGCCTGAATTCGGGACGGCGGCGGGCGAGCCTAAGTCTGGCAGACCGCCAGGCTCGCCTAATCCGCCAAGAGGTCGAGATTACGGACGGCGCCCTTATCGGCACTCGTCACGAGCCTCGCGTAGGCCTTCAATGCCGTACTGACCTTGCGCTTGCGTGGCAGAGCGGGCTTCCAGCCGCTGGCCGCCTGGCGAGCGCGGCGGCGTGCGATTTCCTCGTCGCTCACTTCAAAGCGCAGAGTGCGGGCGGGGATGTCGATCACGATGGTATCGCCGCTTTCAATCAGCCCGATGTTGCCGCCTTCGGCCGCCTCCGGCGAGACATGACCGATCGACAGGCCGGAGGTTCCACCCGAGAAACGGCCGTCGGTGATCAGCGCGCAGACCTTGCCGAGCCCTTTGGACTTCAGATAACTCGTCGGATAGAGCATCTCCTGCATGCCAGGGCCGCCTCGCGGTCCTTCGTACCGGATGATCACGACATCGCCCGCTTTCACCTTGCCCGTGAGAATGGCCTCGACTGCGGCATCCTGGCTTTCGATGACCACGGCCGGACCGCTGAAACGGAGGATGTTCTGGTCGACACCGGCTGTCTTGACGATGCACCCTCTTTCCGCGAGGTTGCCGTAGAGCACGGCGAGGCCGCCGTCCTGGCTGTAAGCGGCGTCGCGCCGGCGGATGCACCCCGACTCACGGTCGGTGTCCAGGTCCGAATAGCGGCAGCTCTGCGAAAAGGCGGTTTGCGTGGGGATGCCCGCCGGTCCGGCGCGGTAGAAGTCGTGTACTGCCGTGTCGTTGGTGCGCATGACGTCCCACTTCTCGAGCGCCTCGGCCAGTGAGGCCGTGTGAACCGTCGGTACCGACGTATCGAGCAGGCGCGCCCGATCCAACTCGCCGAGGATCGCCATTACACCCCCCGCACGATGGACATCCTCCAGGTGATGTTGGCTCGATGGCGCGACCTTGCACAGGGTTGGAACCTTGCGTGACAGGCGGTCAATGTCGCTGAGGCGAAAGTCGATCTCACCTTCCTGTGCCGCTGCCAGCAGGTGCAGCACGGTATTGGTCGAGCCGCCCATCGCGATGTCCAGCGACATGGCATTCGCGAAAGCGGCCTTGCTCGCAATGTTTCGCGGCAACGCGCGGGGATCGTCGTCCACGTAGTAGCGCTTCGTCAGCTCGACGATCGTGCGCCCGGCCGTACGGAAGAGCTTCTCCCGGTCGGCGTGCGTGGCGACGAGCGAGCCGTTCCCCGGCAAGGACAGGCCAAGCGCTTCGGTGAGGCAGTTCATCGAGTTGGCCGTGAACATGCCCGAGCATGAGCCGCAGGTGGGGCAAGCGGAACGCTCGATCGTCCGGACGTCGGCGTCGGATACCTTGTCGTTCGCGGCAGCGACCATGGCGTCAATGAGATCGAGCGAGACTTCCTTGCCCGCGAGGCGGGTTTTGCCCGCTTCCATGGGGCCGCCGGAGACGAACACCACAGGGATGTTCAGGCGCAAGGCGGCCATCAGCATGCCGGGCGTGATCTTGTCGCAGTTCGAGATGCACACCAGCGCATCGGCCATGTGCGCGTTACACATGTACTCGACGCTGTCCGCGATGATTTCGCGGGAGGGCAGGCTGTAGAGCATGCCGTCGTGCCCCATTGCGATGCCATCGTCCACCGCGATGGTATTGAACTCCTTCCCGACACCGCCGGCCCGCTCGATCTCCTCGATCACGAGCTGGCCCAGGTCTTTCAGGTGCACGTGGCCCGGCACGAACTGGGTGAAGGAGTTGGCGACCGCGATGATGGGCTTGTCGAAGTCCCCGTCTTTCATGCCTGTGGCGCGCCACAATGCGCGGGCGCCTGCCATATTGCGGCCGGCGGTGCTGGTGCGCGAACGATAAACGGGCATACGGGCTCCCACTTCAGCTGATGACGGCTCGGCCTATTCTCGGCTGGCGCCCGCCATAGCCGCCAATACAATTTGGCGGGGGTTGCTATATGATTGGCGAATAGTGGAACTGCGCCAGCTTCGATATTTCATTGCGATCGCGGAAGAGGGCAACCTTTCGCGTGCCGCCGGGCGGCTGCACGTCTCGCAGCCGCCGCTGTCGACCCAGATGAAGAGCCTGGAGGAAGAGCTCGGGGTGCAGCTGCTCGAGCGCAGCAATCGGGGTGTGACGCTGACAGCGGCTGGCGCGGTTTTCCTGGAGGAGGCGCGCGCGTTGCTCGCCCGGCTGGAGCACGCCCGGAGCAAGGCTGTGCGGGCGGGGCGTGGCGCCGTCGGCACGTTGGCGATCGGGTTCGTCTCGATCGCCGATTACAGCATCCTGCCCCACACCCTGAAGCGGTTTCGCGCGGGCTTTCCCCAGGTCGAGGTCCAGCTGCACGAGCTCACCACGGACGTCCAGATCCGGGAGCTGCGCTCCGCCCGGCTGGATGTCGGAATCGCCCTCGCTCCGGTAGACGAGCCGGATCTCGAGTTCGAATGCGTACAGCGCGAGGAGCTGCTGCTAGCCCTACCCGCGGGGCACCCGGCGGCAAAGAGCCCTGGCGCGATCGATCTGCGTGCGCTCTCGAAGGCGAGCTTCATCGTTCCGCCGCGCGAGATCGCTCCAGGTCTGTACGATCTCACCATCAGCCGGTGCCGCTCGTCCGGCTTCATTCCGCAAATCACTCAGCAGGCGCGCCAGATGCAAACGGTCATCGGCCTGGTGTCCTGCGGCATGGGCGTCGCGCTGGTTCCTGCCTCGGTCCGCAATCTCAAGCGCACCGGTGTCCAATATCGACAATTGCGCGGGAAGGCCGCCGTCGTCGAGCTCGGTATCCTGCGGCTGCGCAATACCGTCGAGCCGATCCGGGAGCACTTCGTCGAAGTGCTCAGAAGCGCGGCTCGGCAGGCGACCGTTTGAGCAGGCAAAGCCGCCGTTACGGTTCGAGTCACTCCTTCAGTGCGCGCGCCACGAACGATTTCGGCACGCGGGTTCGCGGAACTTCGGCGTCGAACCAGTCGCGCACGTCGTGGTCGAGACCGATCCCGTGCATGTAGTTGTACAGGGCTTTTCTGAGCGCGGCGCCCAGTGTGTCGTGGTCCACGCCGGTCGGGTCCGTGAAGTCGATGTCGTTGTTGGCGAAGGTGGGGTGGGGCAGGGGGTGCAGCGTGACACCGTACTGTTGCGGATGTTTGCCGACCGGCGAGTGCACGGTGCAAGTGAAGCGGTGAAAGAACCCGGATTGGATGCAACCGGCCGCGAATAGCTGGCGCACGTATTCCAAGGCGTCAACGGTATCTTGCGTCGTTTGCGTCGGGAAGCCGTACATCAGGTAAGCGTGTACGAGGATCCCGGCGTCCGCAAAGGCGCGCGTGACGCGGGCGACCTGTTCCACCGATACGCCTTTCTTCATCAGTTTGAGGAGCCGGTCGGAAGCCACTTCCAGGCCGCCGGTCACGGCAACGCAGCCGCTGTCCGCCAGCAACCGACACAGCTCGGCGTTGAAGGATTTCTCAAACCGGATGTTGCCCCACCACGCGATATCCAGCTTGCGTTGCAGCAGTCCGCTCGCCAGCGACTTGAGCGCCTTGGGCGGAGCGGCTTCGTCGACGAAGTGAAAGCCCGTCTGTCCGGTCTCGCGGATCAAGGACTCGATTCGATCTATCAGCACATCGGTCGCGGCGAGGTCGTAACGCGATATGTAGTCGAGGCTCACGTCGCAGAAGCTGCACTGCTTCCAATAGCAGCCATGGGCGACGGTCAGCTTGTTCCAACGGCCGTCCGACCACAGGCGGTGCATCGGGTTCAGCATATCGAGGAGCGACAAGTAGTCATCGAGCGGCAGGCCCGCGTACGTGGGGGTTCCCGTTTCCGAGAAGGCAATGTCGGGTTCTTTGTGATCGACGTAGCTCAGCTCGCGTGTATACGTGCGCACGAGCCGATCGAGCGGCCGCTTTTTCTCCAGGTGCTCGATGAGCGCGAGCAAAGGCCTCTCGCCGGCATCGAGCGTAACGAAATCGAAGTAGTCGAAGATGCGCGGCTCGTTCAGCTCCCGCAGCTCGGTGTTGCAGTACCCCCCGCCCAGTACGGTCACGATGGACGGCTGCGCTCGCTTCATGGTCTGCGCTATCCGAAAGGCTCCATACACGTTGCCGGGGAAAGGAGCGGTGAGAAGCACCAGCGTTGGTTGATAATGCGACAGCGCTTCGAGCGTCAGCTCGTGAAGCGATGCATCCACCAGATTGTGCGGCGTATCGAGGGCGGCGTGGAGGAGATCGAACGTCGGCTGGCTCGAGGCCAACGACTCCGCATAGCGCACGAATGCGAAGCGCGGATCGATCGCATCGCGGATCACATCGGCCAGGTCGTTGAGATACAAGGTTGCGATGTGTTTGGCACGGTCCTGCAGTCCCAGTGCGCCGAACGCCCAATCGAGCGCATCGCCTGCGCTTTGCTCGGCATGGAGGCGCTGGTCGATGTAAGCGAAGCGCGGGCCTTCGGGCAGATAACGTCTCGATGCGATGCGGTGCGCGAAGTTGGGATCGCGTCCTTGCAGGAATCGAATGGTCGCCGCGATGGTCGCCCGGTAGATCTCGAAGTGATTCGCGAAGAAGTGGGTGGCGGCGGTGTGCCGGCGGCGTGACAGCTTCAGCACCTGTTGATGAATGGCGTCCAGCCCATCGACCGACAGCAACTTCAATGCCAGGCCGATGGAAAGATCGGCCTGGTCCGCGTGAAAGCCTCGTGACCGCAGGAAGCCGGTGAGATACGCCGTGGACGGATACGGCGTGTTCAGCTGAGTCATTGGCGGAATGATCGACAGAATACGCGGCGCGCAGTCCATCCCCGCAGAATATATCGCCCTATCCGGGGTGTGTATCGTCATGAAATATCAGTATTTTTTCGCGCCGAGGCCGGCGCGGAAGGCGCGTATTATGGGGGCAATGCCTGTCTTTGACCTCACTCCGGATACGATTGCCGAGTTCGACCGGGACGGCGTGGTCGTACTGCGCGGCGTGTTTGTGGACTGGGTGGAGCGCCTGGCGGAAGGCGTAGCGCAGGTGATGCGGGATCCGAGTCCGCTCGAGCGCACTTATCTACCGGAGGACGGCGGTGCGCCGTTCTTTCAGGACTACTGCAACTGGGCCCGGATTCCCGCATTTCGATCTTTCATATTCGACTCGGGCGCTGCGCAGATCGCGGCACGGCTGATGCAGTCGAATGCGGCGCGGTTCTTTCACGATCACGTGCTCGTCAAATATCCGGGCAACAGCACTGTGACGCCCTGGCATCACGATCAGCCCTACTACTGTGTCGCGGGAAAGAGAACCGTCAGCTTCTGGGCTCCGCTGGATCCGGTCTCGCGCGAGGTGACGCTGGAGTGCGTGGCCGGGTCGCATCGATGGACGTCGAGGGGCTACCGTCCAAAGCGCTTCGACGGCTCGTCGCTCTATGCGAACGACGATTTCGAGGAAATGCCGGATATCGAGGGGCGCCGCGCGGGGCTGCCGATCCGCGCCTGGGAGATGCAGCCCGGGGATGCGGTGGCGTTCGATTTCCTGACAGTCCATGGCGCTCCCGCAAATCGTTCCACCCTGACCCGGCGGGTGTTCTCGTCGCGCTGGGTGGGAGCCGACGCACGCTTCGTCAGCCGCGGCGCCCGGGGTTCGCCACCCTTTCCCCATCTGACACTGCGTGATGGCGATCCGTTCGATGCGCCCGAGTGTCCGGTTGTATACCGCCGGTCAGGTTCGTCCTGTTGAGAGGGTAGGAGCGGCTGCGGGAATTAGCGCGAGTGCGCCTCGATCTGCCCCATCACGTGGTCCACTTCGTCCGCACTGCCGAGACACACGGGCGTCCGCTGATGAATGTCGCGCGGCTGGATGTCGAGGATTCGCTGGCCGGGTGCAGCCAGTGCCTTTCCGCCGGCCTGCTCGATGAGCATGGCCATGGGGTTGGCCTCGTACATCAGGCGCAACTTCCCTTGGGGAGCCTTCCGCGTCGGGGGATACAGGAAAACGCCGCCCTTCAACAGAATGCGATGGACGTCGGCCACCATCGCGCCGGCGTAACGACTCGAGTAGGAGTGCTCCTGCGCCCAGTCGAGGTAGCTCTGATAGCCGGTCGGGAACGACTTGCGGTTGCCCTCGTTGACCGAGTACGACTTCGCCGCTTTCGGGGTTCGCACGCCGCGCTCGACGCGCATGAATGCGCCGATGCCGGTGTCGAGGACGAACAGGTCGACCCCCTGTCCGATGGTGAGGGCGAAAATCGTCGAGGAGCCGTACAGGACATAGCCGGCGGCAACCTGGCGCGAGCCCGGCTGCAAAAGTGACTGCTCCGCGCTTTGCTCGCCCGGCTCGTATCTCAGGATGCTGAAGATGGTGCCGACGCCACCGCAGACATCCAGGTTCGATGAGCCGTCGAGAGGGTCGAACAGCACACAGTAGCGTTGGTCGCCGCCGCGAACATCCCGGAGGATGATCGGCTGTTCATTCTCCTCGGATGCGACGATCGCTACGCCTTCGCGCCCGCCGAGGGTTCGAAGCAAAACGTCATTGGCAATGACGTCCAGCTTTTGCTGCTGCTCGCCCTGTACATTCTCAGTGCCGATCGAGCCCAGAACGTTCTCGAGCCGCGCCCGGCGCAGCCGGTCGGCGATGATCTTGGTCGAGATCGACAATGCCGAAACGATCCACGTGAACAGTCCGGCGGCTTGCGGGTGTTGGGACTGCTGCTCGAGAAGGTGGCTTTGCAGCGTGATGATGGGTGGCGGGGTAATGTTGGGTGTCACGGATGTCACGGGGGTTCACGGAGCGCCGCTTGGAATCATACCCGATCCGGGTCTTCGTGTTGCGGTTGTGGCGGAATCATCGAATTTACTTAAGAGCGTTCGCGGGCTCTGCGTTTGGACGGCTTCCTGGGGCGGCGGCGTGAGGATCGGGGTGTTGGGCCGGAAAGGGGAATGTCGATCGTGTACATGCCGAATCCCGCAAACGCCCGTCCTTCGTGCGATGGAGCTTCCCGCGCCCGCCGGCGCAGCTCGGCATCGAGTCCGTGCAGGACCGGCAAGCCGCGCCGCTGGGCAATGGCGCCCACTTCCGCGCGGTCGCGTGTCGGCAGCCGGGCGCTGATGGCCGATTGCTCGAGCGCGGTGGAGTGGCCTCGCAGGTTGCGCTCCATTGTCTGGATCAGGCCGTGCAGCGAGATCAGGGCGCGCCAATAGGCCTCCGCGCCCTTGAAGACCAGGTGCCTGACGCGGCACTCGTACAGGCCGGCGCGCTTGCGAATCGCGCCCATCGTGACGAGGGAGCGGATGACCGGCGCGGCTTCCAGGTCGGGAAAGATCGCGGCGATCAGCGCTCGCAGGGACACTCCGGGCCCGTCCAGCGGTAAG
>DASZVD010000103.1:0-8563 GCA_035547375.1 Steroidobacteraceae bacterium | reverse complement strand
ATGTGCGGAAAACGATCGCAGAAATCTACTCGACGGGGGTCGCCCTCGCTACGGCGATCATGACTCAGACAGGCTCCTAGCCCCGCTTTCGCTCATGCAAAAGAAAAATGCCGCCGCCATTCGTATGTTGGTATTGGACGTCGACGGTGTGCTCACAGATGGACGCCTCTACTTCGGCCCGCGTGGTGAAGCGATGAAGCTCTTCCACGTACGCGACGGCTTCGGCATCCAACAGGTCGCGCAGGCGGGGATCGAGGTAGCCGTCATCTCGGGACGCAAGTCCAAAATGGTGGACGTGCGCTGCCGCGAGCTCGGCATCGAACACGTCCTCCAAGGCGCGAAGGACAAGGCTGCGGCGCTCGAACGCCTGTGCAGACGCCTGAACATCCCGCCTTCAGCTTGCGCCTGTGTCGGTGATGACATTCCCGATATCCCGATCATGCGCAAGGTCGGCCTGGCATTTGCTGTTGCCGACGCGCATGTGGAAGCGCGTCACGCCGCACACCTCCTGACCAAGTTGCCTGGCGGCCATGGTGCGGTACGCGAAGTCTGCGACTACCTTGTGGCGCACAGCGGCCGCAGGACCGCCGCGCGATGATCTACCGCATCTTCGCAGTACTGGTGTTTGTCGTCGTCATTGGCGGCACGATTGTGTTCGGCGGCCAACAGAACGAAACGACCGTGCCAACCACCATCGAAGAACCGCTCCGAGATCCCGGCTACGCCGCACGTGACGCAAAGATGGTGCAAACCGGCCCTGATGGACGTCCCCTGTACACACTCGACGCCGATGTGATCCGACAACAGCCGGACGACAACACGATACAGCTCGAGAAGGCTACCCTGGGCTTCTACGATGCAAACGGAAGCCTTTGGACTGCGCGGGGGGAACACGGCGAAGTCGGCCAGAACACCGGAAAGGTTGAGCTGACCGGTGACGTGCACGTAAGCGGAACGCCTCAGGGATCCAAATCCCCCCTGGAAATTGCGACCGATCGCCTGGCGTTCGATACGAACACGAAAATCGCAAGTACACGCGACCCCGTCACGATCATGTGGTCGGGACAACAGATCAGAGGTAAAGGGATGCGCGCGACGTTGAATGACGGTCGCATGCAGTTAGAATCTGCGGTGCACGGCCTAGCAGTGCCCAGCAAGCTCCCAGCGTCAAAGAAATGATCGTCCTCTCAACACGTCTGAAAGTCATTGCAGGTGCCACGGCGCTCTCGCTCCTGGCTGCGCCGGCTGGGTTCGCCGTGGCTAGGGCGGACGACGGGCGGCCCGCTGAAATCTCGTACGACGCATCACAAATGGATGCCGACGGCAAAACCCACGTGATGCACCTCAAGGACGTGACCATCACCTACGGATCGATGACCGTACGCGCCGACCGGGCCCTGGCGACCGCCGGAGATTTCAAGAACAGCCGTTGGACGCTGGACGGGAACGTCCGCATCAACGCCGAGCCCCGCGGCAACCTGCGCTCCGACGAGGCGATAGTGGAATTCCAAGACAATCAACTGCTGCGCGCCACCGCCACCGGCAACCCGGCGGAATTCGACCAAAAGCGCGCGGACTCGAACGTCGTCACTCACGGCAAAGCCAACGAGATCGTTTACGAGGTCGGCCCTGGTACGGTGCGACTGACGAGCGATGCGTATATCACTGATGGACAGAACGACATCAGCGGTCCACTTTTGGTCTACAGCCTGCGCGATGAGAAACTGCAAGCGACTACGTCGCCGGGCTCCGACCAGCGAGTACGCGTGACCATCGCGCCCAACGAGGGCAAGCCGGGCGGAAGCAAGTCGAAAATCACCGTTGCGCCAGATAGCAGGTCCTCGCCAACCGCGACGACACCGCAGGCGAGCGCTGCGGGGCCCGCGACGCCACAATCCGGAGCAGCCTCGCAGCCAGGAGCAGTTTCGCAGCCGGCGGCCACTCCGGCAGGCCCTCCGCCGGCAGCAGCTTCGCCCGGACCGGGCACGCCGCCTTCCGGCGCGGGTGCAGGAACGCCGCCTGCCCGATCGCAATCCAGCCCCCCGAAACCATGAGCCTGCTCAAGGCCGTGGGCCTGGCGAAAAGCTACAAGTCGCGCCAGGTCGTGAAGGACTTGACGCTCGAGGTCTCGAACGGTGAGGTCGTCGGGCTGCTGGGTCCGAACGGCGCGGGCAAAACCACGGCGTTCTACATGATGGTCGGCCTCATCCCCTGCGACGCGGGCAGGATCTATGTCGGCGAACGGGACGTCACCCTGCTACCCATGCACCGCCGGGCGCAGCTCGGGCTCGGCTACCTGCCCCAGGAGGCATCGGTCTTCCGCAAGCTGTCCGTCGAGGACAACATCCTGGCGATCCTGGAGACGCGCCCCGACCTGGAACGCGCCGGCCGCGAGCGGCGCCTCGAGGAGCTGCTCGAGGAGCTCCGCATCGGCCATGTGCGCAAGAGCAAAGGGTTGTCCCTCTCGGGCGGCGAGCGCCGCCGCGTCGAGATCGCCCGCGCCTTGGCGGCCGACCCACGCTTCATGCTGCTCGACGAGCCGTTCGCCGGTGTCGACCCGCTGTCCGTCCTGGATATTCAGCGGATCATTCGCGAGCTGACCCACCGCGATATCGGTGTCCTGATCACGGACCACAACGTCCGCGAGACCCTTGGAGTCTGCACGCGCGCCTACATAGTCAATCAAGGCACAGTGATTGCATCCGGAACTGCGGAAGAAATCCTTGCCAACCCCCAAGTGCGTGAGGTGTACTTGGGTGAGGCTTTCCGGCTGTGAGCCTGAGCTGAGGCTGAAAGCATTGTTTTTCAATAACTTATGATTAGGAAAGGCCCTTAGCGGCGCTCCGTGGCACCATGCTGAAACCTTCCCTGCAGCTCCGGCTGGGTCAGCAATTGACCATGACCCCGCAGCTGCAGCAGGCGATCCGGCTCCTGCAGCTGCCGGCGCTGGAGCTCCAGGCTCATATCCGTGAGCTACTCGAATCAAACGTGATGCTCGAGCCCATGGAAGAGGCGGAGGGCACCGGCGTCTTCGAGGCTGTGGAAGAAACCGCCGCGGAAGCGCCACCGGCTCCTGAGAGACCCCAGGAAAGCACTGTCGAGGTCCTGGACGAGGGCTGGGGTGAGCAGAGTGTCGGCCCTGCCGAGGCTCCCTGGAGCGGGGGAGATGACGACGAGCGGCAGCAGGAGTACGCCGACTCGGCCGGACAATCGCTGCAGGAGCACCTGCTCTGGCAGCTCGAGGTTGCGAGACTCGAGCCTCGCGAATTCGCCATCGCGCGCGCCATCATCGATGCGATAAGTGACGACGGCTACATCACCGAGCCCCTGGACGAGATCGCCGCGACCCTGCGCCCTGATATCGAGTGCGACGTCACCGAGGTGGAAAGCACCTTGAGCGTGGTCCAGGCACTGGACCCTCCTGGCGTCGGCGCACGCTCGGTAGGCGAGTGCATCGAGCTGCAGTTGCGCCAGCTGGATCCTGCGACGCCGGGATTCAATACGGCCATGGAAATCGCCCGGCACCACCTCGAGCTGGTTGCGGAACGCGAGCTGTCGCTGCTGCGCCGCGAGCTGCGGGCGACCGAAGAAGAGATCACGTGCGCCTTGGCGCTGGTACGGTCCTGCCATCCACGTCCAGGCTCTACCGTGAGCACTGGCGCAGCCGAATACGTGGTTCCGGATGTGTTCGTACGGCGCACCGATCACGGTTGGGCCGTTGAGATCAATTCCGCGACGCTGCCGCGCGTCCGGCTGAATAGCAGCTACGCGAACCTCATCGGACGGAACGCGAGCCACGCCACCATGCGCGCGCAGCTGCAGGAAGCTCGCTGGCTGTTGAAGAGCCTCGAGATCCGCCACGAGACGCTCATCAAGGTCGCGCGCTCCATCGTCGAGCGGCAACAGGCCTTCCTCGAGCATGGCGACGAGCACATGCGGCCGATGATCCTCAAGGACATCGCCGAAGCCGTGAACATGCACGAATCGACCATCTCGCGCGTGACGTCCGGCAAGTACATGCACACGCCGCGCGGCGTGTTCGAACTGCGGTATTTCTTTTCCAGTCAGGTCGAGGGTGCCGATGGATCCGGCACGTCCTCGACGGCCATACGGGCCAAGATCAAGAAGCTCGTCAAGGGGGAAGACGCCGAGAGCCCTTTGAGCGACGGTCGCATCGCCGAGCTTTTATCCGGCGAAGGCATCCCCGTCGCGCGCCGCACGGTCGCCAAGTACCGCGAGGCCATGGGCATCGCCCCGTCCAACGAGCGCAAGCGGGCAGGCCCGAAGCAGATGTAAGTGTCAGGTAATAACTCGCACCAGAAGGAGACGGCTATGCAGCTCAACGTCACCGGCCACCATGTCGAAGTCACTGAGTCAATGCGGGGTTATGTAGAAAAGAAACTCGAGCGCATCGGCAGGCACTACGATCAGGTGCTCGACGTGCACTGCATATTGTCGGTGGAGAAGCTGCGACAGAAGGCCGAAGCGACGCTGCACGTCAGTGGCACCGCGATCCATACCGAAGCCATTGACGAGAATATGTACGCGGCCATCGATCTGCTCACCGACAAGCTGGATCGATGCCTCAAGAAACACAAAGAGAAGATGTCCGATCATCACGCGGCGGAAACGCGTCGCGTCGTGCGCGCCTAGCACCTCGAGACCCAAGGGGTGGCCACGGACCGGCCCCCACCCAATCCCAGGGACGATCAGGAGAGCCCGTCGGCGGCGTGTCCCGGGATCGAGCCCCCGGCACCTGCGACCTTCGCCCGGCTCATCTCATCCTCCCCTTGCGGCGCTGCCGCTGGCTGGATAACCATTAGCCCGTGCGTATCCTGATTCTCAGCGGCCTGTCCGGTTCCGGCAAGAGCGTGGCTTTGCACATGCTCGAGGACCTCGGCTTTTATTGCATCGACAACATCCCGGCGGCGCTGCTGAAGCCCTTCATCTCGTATACGGTGCGCAGCCCCGAGCCGACGTACGAGCGCACGGCGATCGGGCTCGACGCGCGTAACACACCCGCCGAGATCGCCAGCGTGCCGAAGCTCATCGACGAGTTGCGGCGCAGCGGCATCCAGTGCGAAATCGTCTTCCTGATCGCCAGTGACGATGAGCTGCTGCGACGCTTCGCCGAAACGCGGCGCAAGCATCCAATGAGCCGCAACAACATCGACTTGCGCGGCGCGATGGCGCTGGAGAGGCAGCTGCTCGAGCCCATTCTCTATATCGCCGATCTGGTCGTCGACACCTCGAAGATGGGCGTACACGCCCTGCGCGACCTCATCCACAAGCGCGTCGAGCAAAGGGCGGTCGGACGCCTGTCCATCACCTTCGAGTCCTTCGGCTTCAAGTACGGGCTGCCGGGCGACGCCGACTTCGTATTCGACGCCCGCTCCCTGCCGAACCCCTATTGGGAACCGGGGTTGCGGGACCTGACGGGGCGCGACGCGGAAGTCATCCGCTTCCTCGAGTCCAACACGAATGTCGCCACTCTGATCAGCGACATCGAGACCTTCATCCGTGCCCGCATCCCCGAGTACCAGGCGAGTAATCGCGGCTACCTGACCGTCGCGGTAGGCTGCACCGGCGGACAGCATCGCTCGGTGTATATCGTCGACAAGCTCGCGGCGCTCTTCGAGCACGACTTCACGAGCGTAACGACGCGCCACGGCGGACTGTCCGGCTCCGCCCAGAGCTCGCACACCTCCGCCAACGCAGCATCGCGCGCAGTCACGCAGGGATAACCGACAGCTTTCGGTCTACGTAGCCTGGGCGACGCCCGGCGACGTCAACACGGGCGGCAGCTTCTCGCCACTCATGAAGGCCGTAATGGCCGCGCGGGCCTCCATCGCATCGCGATAACCCAGCTCGATGAGGGCCCGGGTGTAGCCCGTCTCGAAAGTCAGATAGCTCGCGAGCTGATAGCCCGATGCATCACGCCCCCCGATGACGCGCAGGAGCGCGCGCAACCCGGCGGGAATATCCCGCGTATGCCGGGCGGCGATCTCGCGGGGATCCACGCTGGGCGCCAGCATCAAGGTCTCGACGTGTTGTATGTCCCGAGCTTCGTGCGGAGCGGCGGCCGCAAGCTGGTTCATGCGCTCGAGCTGTTCGAGATCGCCGTACACCTGGTCGGTGAACAGGGTGTCCAACATATAACCGAAGATCTCGCCCGGCGAGGGCATCACGATCTGGGTCCGGTTGACCACGACACCGGCGCCACGCCGCGCCCGCACGCCGATGACCAGCAGCCGGTCCGCTCCCAGGTGGATGGCGGGACTCAACGGATTCAACTGGCGCATGGCGCCGTCGCCGAAATACTCATCGCCCAGCCGGATCGGCGGAAACAACATCGGAATGGCCGCGCTCGCCATCAGATGCTCCAGGGTGACCTCGGTCCGCCGCCCGAGCCGCTGCACGCGGGACCAGTCCCTGATCGACTCGACGCCTTCGTAGAAGGCGACCGAGTGTCCGGTTGCATAGCTCGTGGAGCACAGGGCGAAGGCACGCAGGTGACCGCGAGCGATGCTGCGCCGGATGCCGGCGCAGTCCACATGGACTCCCAGCAGATCGCGCAGCGGCGAGTTGTCCAGCATGGCCTTCGGCGGCGACAACACGAAGCCGCCCGACACGAGCGCCAGCACCCAGTGCAGGCCGGCGCGCAGCATGTGCACCGGATCGACGTGGAAGACCTGATCCGAATGAAAGCTCGCCCAAACGCGCTCGAGCCCAAGAACGGCGCGGCGCCACTGATGCGCTTCGGAGGCGACCACCGCGGCAGCTATTGCTCCCGCGGAAGTCCCGACGATGACCTGGAAGGGATTGCGGGCTCGCGGCAGCAACTCGGTGAGTGCGAGCAATACTCCGACTTGATATGCCGAGCGCGAGCCGCCGCCGGTCAAAACGAGCCCGACCGTCGGGCGGCCCTGGCGTCGTGGCGGTGCTTCGGCAGCGGCGTCCATCAATAGCCGGGCGCTTCGGGCGGTCCCGCCTCAGGTGCAGGGAGGCCAACGGGCACCGCCCGCGTGAGCGGCCGCCGCAACTCCTCGATTGCCCGATCCAGCCCCGCCAGGGTCACCGGGAACATGCGATCGCCAATGAGCCGACGCGTGATTCCGACCGACGAGGTGTGCTCCCAGCGCTCCACGGGCTCGGGATTCAGCCAGACCAGGCGCGGAAACGTATTGCACAGGCGTTGCATCCAGGCGGCGCCCGCCTCCTTGTTCCAGTGCTCGACACTGCCCCCCGGCTGCAGGATTTCATAGGGGCTCATGCTGGCATCTCCCACCAGGATGACCCGATAGTCGTGCGTGTAGGTGCGCAGCACCTGGCTGGTCGCCGTCACGGCAGTATGGCGGCGCCGGTTGTCCTGCCACACGTTCTCATAGAGAAAGTTGTGGAAGTAGAAGTGCACCAGATGCTTGAACTCGCTGCGCGCGGCGGAAAACAGCTCCTCACAGACCCGGACGTGATCGTCCATCGAGCCGCCGACATCGAGGAACAACAGCACCTTCACGGCATTGCGGCGCTCGGGCACCAGCTTCAGGTCCAACAGGCCGGCATTGCGCGCCGTGGCATCGATGGTGCCGTCGAGGTCGAGCAGATCCGCAGCGCCCTCGCGTGCGAACTTGCGCAGCTTGCGCAACGCCATTTTCATGTTGCGCGTTCCGAGCTCGACACCGTCGTCGAAATTCCGGTATTCGCGCTGATCCCAGACCTTTACGGCGCGGCGGTTGCGCGAGCCCTGCTGACCGATTCGGATGCCTTCGGGGTTGTATCCATAGGCACCGAACGGTGACGTGCCACCCGTGCCGATCCACTTGTTACCGCCCTCATGACGCTCCTTCTGCTCTTTCAGGCGCTCGCTCAAGGTCTCCAACAGCTTGTCCCAACCGCCCAGCGCCTCGACTTTCCGCTTCTCCTCCTCCGAAAGCGTACGCGCAGCCAACGCACGCAGCCACTCGGAGGGCACCTGCGCAACCAGTTGTGCGAACAGTTTCTCGGCGCCCGCGAACGTTTCGGCGAACACGCGATCGAAACGATCATAGTGCCGCTCATCCTTCACGAGACACAGGCGCGCGAGGTAGTAGAACTCCTGCGCGGAGACCCAGGCGACCCGCTCGCGGAGGGCTTCGAGCAACGTGAGGAACTCGGTGACCGAGACCGGCACGCCGCTCTCACGCAACTCGAAGAAGAAACCCACCAACATGGTCAGCGTGATCAGCGTGTGCGGCGGTTGAGGAACACGAGCTGCTCGAAGAGGTGCACGTCCTGCTCGTTCTTGAGCAATGCGCCGTGCAGCACCGGAATCGTCTTCTTCGGGTCGCCGCCGCGCAGGACCGCGGGATCGATGTCTTCCGCCAGCAGCAGCTTGATCCAATCGAGCAGCTCCGACGTCGAGGGCTTCTTCTTCAGGCCGGGCGTCTCGCGAACTTCGAAGAAGGTTGCCAGGGCTTCGGCCAACAGATCTTTCTTCAGCCCCGGGAAGTGCACGTCCACGATGGCGCGCATCGTCGCCGCATCAGGGAAACGGATGTAATGGAAGAAGCAGCGTCGGAGGAAG
>DASZVD010000102.1:0-2259 GCA_035547375.1 Steroidobacteraceae bacterium | reverse complement strand
GCCAGCGCGGGATCCTGCAGGATCGGATTGAGGTCCCGGCCGTCCGGCGCGGGCGGATCCAGCCGTGTGAAGGGGTTCGATGTGGCCAGCGTGAACAGGAGGAAGCCGAAGCTCACGACACCCAACACGCCCAGCACTCGGGCGGCGAATCGCGGCGGCAGGCGTGTCACGCCGATGGAGACGGCCACCGTCCAGCAGCTCAAGAGGAAGATCCACAGCAGCAGCGAGCCCTCGTGCGCGCCCCACAACGCCGCTACCCGATAGAACAACGGGAGCGCGGAGTTCGAATTCTCGGCGATGTAGGCGACCGAGAAGTCGTTCGCAATGAACGAGTACACGAGACACCCGATGGCGGTGCCGATCATGACGAACTGCCCGGCGACAGCGGGAATGACGGCGGCGACCCACCGGTCACGGCCCAGCACGGGGCCCGCGATGCCGAAGAAGGCCTGCAGGCCGGCGAGCAGCAGCGCCAGAATGAGTGCGAAGTGGCCCAGCTCGGGAAGCATTCAACTACCTGATGACGGTGGCGGGGTGGCGGCCCCGGGGGAAGGTTGTGGGGCAGTGGCGCCCGGGGGAGCAGTCGCGGCGGCCGGCTCCGATGCGGTGGCCGATTGCGGTGCGGTGTCCGACAGCGCCTGCTCGCGGGCCTCGCCGTGGCGCCGCTTCAACGATTTCGCCACTTCCGGCGGCATGTATTTCTCATCGTGCTTCGCCAACACCTCGTCGGCGACAAAAGTGCCGTCGGCCCGCATCTTCCCGTGCGCCACGACGCCCGTGCCTTCCCGGAACAGGTCAGGCAGCACGCCCGTGTAGCTCACGGGGACATCGTGCTTGAAGTCCGTTACGACGAAACGCACCTCGAGGCTCCCCGGGGTACGCTGTACGCTTCCCTTGGTGACCATGCCGCCGAGGCGGAAATTCTGCCCGTTTTTGACCTGGCCTTCGGATACCGCCGTGGGGTCGAAAAAGAATGTCACGTTCGAGCGAAACGCGCTCAGGGCCAGCGCGCCGGCGACGCCAACGCCGGCGACGATGCCGAGCACCAGGGTCATGCGTCTCTGACGCGGTGTCATGTCTCTCCTCCTCCGCTCCTTCTCATGGCGAGTCGGCGCCGCGCTTCTTCGCGGGAACGCGACAGCGACCGACGGGCCCAGACGACGTTCAGGACGACGACGATGAGAGTGAGCGCATACGAGGGCCAAACATATGCCGCATACCCCCCCATGTCGAAAAAGTCACTCAGCTCCTTCATCGGGCCAGCGCCTCACGAATCCAATTCGCGGTCCGCTCGCGGCTCAGGACTTCGCCGCGCAGGCGGATCAGCAGCACCGTGACGAAGAACAAGGTGAAGCCCAGGAACATCATGAGCAGCGGGAGCAGCATCGAGGCCGGCATGCTGGGTCGGGCCAGCTTCATCACAGACGGCGCCTGGTGCAGAGAGTTCCACCAGATGACGGAGTAGTGAATGATCGGGACGTTCACCACGCCGATGACGGCGAGCATGGCGCTCGCCCGATCCGCACGCTGCAGGTCATCGAATGCGGAGCGCAGCGCCATATAGCCCAGGTACTGGAACAGCAGGATGAGCTCGAACGTGAGGCGCGGATCCCATTCCCAATAGGTCCCCCACATCGGCGCCCCCCACAACGAGCCCGTGACGAGCGCGCAAAGCGTGAAAGACGCTCCTATCGGAGCGCACGCCGACGCGACCGCGTGCGATACCTTGATGCGCCATATGAGGCCCACCGCGGCAGAAACCGCCATGGTCGTATAGACCATCAATGACATCCATGCGCTCGGCGCGTGGACATAGATGATGCGGAAGCCATCGCCCTGCTGGTAATCCGGCGGCGCGAGCACCAGGCCCCCGTATACCCCGCCAATGATCAACAGCGCCGTCGGCCAGGCAAACCAGGGCGTCAGCCGCCCTGCCAGGCTGTAGATGTACGGCGGCGAGCCGAGGCGGTGAAACCAGGTCCAGGCCATGCTCAGGGCTGCGCCCAACTTTCCAGCGGATCGAAGCGACCCGCTGGGTGTAGCGGCGCCGCGCGCCGTGAAGAGGGCATCATCTCGAAATTGATCTGCTTCACTTTCACTCCAGGTTGATGCGCACGGCGGCCGCGGTCGCGAGCGGCGCCAGCGTCAAACCCAGCACTGCCAGCGCACCGAGCAACTGCAGCGGTGCGCCGAAACTCTCACTCTTGATCGCCAGCTCCGTGGCGCGGGCGCCGAAGATCAACACAGGCATCGCCAACG
>DASZVD010000101.1:0-2464 GCA_035547375.1 Steroidobacteraceae bacterium | reverse complement strand
CGTGAGTGAGCGCCGGATCGGGCGGCGCATCCTGCTTGCCGTACGTACGAAACTTCTCGACGACACGCAACATCTCTGCATCATCGAGCACGCGCACCGAGCCGAGCGCGAGCGCTGCGCAATATTGGGCCGCAAGGCTCTCGACCTCACCCGCCAACTCGAGAGCCGCGTCAACGTCTGCACCGACCGCGAGCACGCCGTGGTTAGCGAGCAAACAGGCCCGACGGTCGGCGATAGCGGCAAGAGCGGCATCCGAGAGCTCTTGTGAGCCGAAAGTGAAGTAGGGAGCGCAGCGGATATCGATACCGCCGGCGACGGCAACCATGTAATGGAATGCCGGGATGCCGCGCCCCGTACAGGCGAGCGCGGTCGCGAAGCGGGAATGCGTATGAACGATGGCGCCCACCTCCGTACGGGCTGCGAGGATGTCCCGGTGCATGCGCCATTCGCTGGAGGGCCTCAGGCGACCGAACCAACACCCGTCGAGCTGCACGAGCGGGATGTCTTCAGGTGTCAGGGATTCGTAAGGGGTGCCGGTAGGGCTGACGAGGAAGCCGCGCTCGCCCCGGCGCACACTGACGTTCCCGGAAGTTCCATAAGTGAGGCCGCGGCGCGTCAACTCACGGCACGCCGCGATCAGAGCCGCGCGCGGCGACTCGTCAGCTGTCATGGCGGGAACGCTTGGACATGATGGGCTCCCTGGAGCGAGGCCGGCGTTTGTCCGGCCGCCGCATTCTATCCGGGAGGGGCGCGCCGTCCAGGGGCGACCCGCTTCAGGAATTGGCGAGGCTCGCATTGGCCGCGAACACCTGCCCCTGCCAGTTGCGGACCCAGGAATTGAAGGTGGCAGCGCCGACCGGCTCCGCGATGAGATAGCCCTGGATCTCGTCGCAGGACGCCCTTTGCAGAGCTTGCAGTTGCGCACGCGTCTCGACACCCTCGGCAACGACCCGCATGCCGAGCGCATGGGCCATGTCGATGACGGCTCCCGCGATCACACCGTCGCGAGGACTGATGGCGATGCCCATCACCAGCGAGCGGTCGACCTTCAGGACATCGACCGGCATGCGGCCCAACAGGCTCAGATTCGAATAGCCGACGCCGAAATCATCGAGGGCGACCCGCACTCCCAACGTGCCGATCTCCAGCAGGCTCTCCGTCGCCGCGTGAATGTCCGTCACGATCGTCGATTCGGTGAGCTCGACCTCGAGCAGCTTCGCGGGGAGACCGTGGCGCTTCAGGGCGGCTTGCAACAGCGCCGCCGGGCGCTGCCGCAGCTGTGTCGCGGACATATTGACCGACACAGGCACCACAGCGCCCACCCCCTTGCGCCAGGCCTTTCCGGCGTCGCTGCACGCCGTCTCCACGACCCACTCGCCAAGAGGAACGATGAGACCGGATTGCTCCGCCAGAGGAATGAAATCGTTCGGGTAGAGCAGACCCTCCTCGGGATCGCGCCAGCGCACCAGGGCCTCCGCCCCCGTGATCTGGCCCGTACGGAGGCACACTTTGGGCTGGTAATGCAGCTCGAGCTGGTTGTGCTCGATGGCGTGCCGCAGCTCGCGCGCCCCTTTTGGGGCGAATCGAAAAACAGGCTCGCGCAGCGGCACGCGCACGGCCCTCATCGCCTGCTCCTGACCGTCTGGTGGACATTGTCGCGCCGCATCGTCATTTCGCCCTGACGGGTTTTCCGCTCCCGGGCCATGCTCACCCCGCTCGGTTGTCGTTCGATTACGACGAACGCCGCCTGTATTTCAGATGAAGCCAAAGGACCGCTTCCCCGCCCCTGTGTTACAGCTGAAACACGCCACCGGGCCACGAGTAATCCGCGCGGCGTCCGCGCCGAGCACTCTCACCCACGAGCGCCGGCACTGGCGCACCGTCGAGGCTCGAGATCGCAATCATGTCGACCATCGCGCTGTACGAGGACAACGACCTCATGCGAGGCCTGCTCCTCGAATGGCTCCGCGAGGCGGGGTACCGGGCGGGTACCCCTGTACCGGAAGGGGTACAAGTGGACCTGGTGATCGCCAGCGTGTCCATGCCCCGGGACACCGGCTTGAGGCAGGTGGAGCACATCTGCGCGCTCCACCCGGGCGTTCCTGTCATAGCCCTGTCTGCCCAATTCCGCTCCGGCCTGTCCACGATGGGCCCCACCGCCGGATCCCTTGGAGTGCGCCAGGTCATCGCCAAACCGCTCACGCGGGATGAGCTGCTCAACGCCGTGCGCGCTATTATCGGAGCACCCTAGCAGCGCAACCGTCGGGGAACGATGCCGCCGCCTGCCAAACCTCCCAGCTCCTTGGAGTCCCAGAGGTTCCGGCAGCTGCGCCGCAAGCTGATAGCGCTCGCGAGCGTGACGCTGCTGGCGCTGTGCGGTTCCTCGGCCTATGACGCCTACCGCTCCTACCACCATCTGGTCGAAACGACGTCGCGCGAGCTCGGCAACATCGCCACGGCGCTC
>DASZVD010000100.1:0-2041 GCA_035547375.1 Steroidobacteraceae bacterium | reverse complement strand
GTGCGGCCTGATGGACCGGACAAGATCGCGGGGCGCCTGACCTATCTCACCGATGTCCGAGGCGAGGACATGCTGGTGGCGCGCATCCTGCGCGCTGGCCTGCCGCATGCGCGCATCATCGACATCGACACGTCGCGGGCCGAGGTTCTCCCGGGTGTCGCGGCGGTCGTCACGCATCGCGATATCGGGGGCACGAATGGCTTCGGCATCGTCGTCCAGGACCAGCCCGCTTTGTGCGCCGACAAGGTGCGCTACGTCGGCGATGCAGTGGCGGCGGTGGCGGCTGTGGACGCCGATGTGGCCAGACACGCCTTGTCACTGATCGAGGTGCGCTACGAAGCTCTGCCGGTGGTGTCGGACGCGGAACAGGCGCTTCAGCCTGGCGCGGAGCCCGTACACGCGCGGGGCAATTTGCAGAGCGATCTGCATTTCTCGAGAGGCGACATTACCGGCGTGTTCGAGAACGCCGCCCACGTGGTGGAGGCCACGTACGTCACGCCGCGCCAGATGCACGGCTTCATGGAGACGGAGGGCGGGTACGCATTCGTAGACGAGACCGGCATTCTCCATGTCTGCGCCGGCGGCCAGCATGGCCAGCGCGACAGGTTGCAGCTCTCACGGATTCTCGGTCTCCCGGAGGAACGGATTCGCGTGGTCACTGGACCCACCGGCGGGGCGTTTGGCGGCAAGGACGAATTGACCGTGCAGCCGGCACTCGCGCTGCTTGCGCTCAAGACCGGACGGCGCGTGCGCATCCAACTCGATCGGGCGGAATCCGTTTCGGCCGGCACCAAGAGCAGTCCGATGCGGATTCGAATGCGCACTGCCTGTGACTTGGACGGTCGCTTGCTCGCCCAGGATGTGGACGTCGTCGCCGATTCGGGCGCCTACGCCTCCCTCAGCCCCGGCGTGCTCGAAACAGCCCTCGAACATGCCTGCGGCCCCTACAACGTGCCCAATGTCCGCACCCGTGGCCGGCTTGCCTATACCAACAACGGCACGTGCGGCGCCCTGCGCGGCTTTGGTTGCAACCAGATGACCTTTGCGCTCGAGAGCCAGATCGATCGGCTGGCGGAGGCATGCGGGCTCGATTCCGTCGCCATTCGCGCGCGCAACCTGCGCAAGCCGCGCACCCTGGGGGCCCTCGGGCAGGTAGTTGCCCCGACCGAGCGGCTGCACGAGATGCTCGCTGCAGCCGCCGCCGATCCGATCTGGGCGAGACCGCGCGGTCTTTCCGCCGATGGATCGGAGATCGTCGGAGTCGGCATGGCGATGAACTACCAGGGCAACGGCCTCGGCACGCTGCCGCCTGATCCAGGCGGCGGCATGCTGAAGCTGGCACCCGACGGGAAGATCGAGGCTGCCTTCGGATTGAGCGAGATGGGCCAGGGACTGCTCCCGGCGATCCGCAACACGGTGGCCGCCGAACTTGGCTGTGGCCACGATGACATCAGGCTGGTGACAGGGGATACCGGGACCGCGCCGGAGTCCGGCTCGACTACTGCTTCGCGCGGAACCTATGTTGTGTGGCGCGTGGCCAGACAAGCTGCGCCCCGGCTGGCCGGCGATCTCGCATCTGTCGCCGCGAGCATCCTCGGCAGGTCGCCGGAGACGCTCGTGGTAGTCCCGGGTGGGCTCGGCGAGCGTGGCTCCAATAGTGGCGGCGTGCTGATCAGCTTCGCCGACATTGCCCGGAGCGTCGGCCCCGACCGCCTGCCGCACGCCGAAGTGGCGTTCGAGTTTCCAAAGTCTGACTATTTTGCTGGCAACGCCCGACTGGTCTTTACTTTCGGCTCGACACTGGCGCGCGTCGCGGTCGATCGCGTGACGGGTCAGGTGCGGGTGCTCGACATCAGCCAGCACACGGCGGCAGGTCCGGTTCTCGATCACGCCTCCTATCTCGGCCAGATCGAGGGTGCCAGCGTGCAGGGAATGGGCTTCACCACGATGGAAAACTCGATCCTGCACGAAGGCAAATACTTCACCTGGAATCTCGACACCTACATGATGCCGGGCATCCAGGACGCCCCTGAGAACATCT
>DASZVD010000099.1:0-20025 GCA_035547375.1 Steroidobacteraceae bacterium | reverse complement strand
GAAAGACTGCTCATCATTGCAGTCATAACTCCACGCATAACGCACGTAGAGATCCTCGATCGCTTGCCTATCGGCCGGAGAAAGCTGTGCCGTGCGGGAACGCCGGCTCGCGGCCGATGCTGCGGCTGCGCCCGTGAGCGGCAACAGCGACAATGCCGCAGCGAGCGCTCTGCGGGACAATGACGTGTCGGTCAATCGATATCTCCTCAGCTGGCGTACGTGCGTCGACCTGCTCGAGCTGCGGCGCGGATCAGGGAAACACCCGCACGTCCTCGCCGTTCGAGAACCCAGGCAGTTTCCAACCTTTGAGGTCGTACTCCGCCATGCAGCGCTCGGCGAACTCGCCGTAGGCTTTCGAGTCGCCCTTGCGGTTGGCCTGGAAGAGCGGGCCCATGAGCACATCCTCGAAGCCGCCCAGGTAGTTGCGCTCGTAGAGCTCGTGACGGGCGCCGAATTCGCTGCTGATCGAGTCCCACAGCAGCTTCATGGTCTTGGAGCGCTCCTCCGCGCCGATGCCGTTCGAGCCGCGCAGATAGGTTTCGAGATACGGGCGCAGCTCTTCGTTGTCGAAATCCGCGGCATTGGAATTCAGGTAGATCAGGCTCGAGCTGCACACTTTCTGGACGATGTCCCGCATCCGCGCGTAGATCGTGGGACCGAGCGCGCGCAAGGTCATCCCGTAGGTCTCGTTGAACGTGACATAGCCGTTCGGCAAGGGCTCCGGATTCATGATCATGGCGTCCGTCAAGCCCCACACCGTGTTGCGCCACATGATCAGCTCGCCGATCAGCACCATGACCGTGCGCAACTCGGAAGTACCCGCGATCCTGGCGGCTTTGAGGGTCAGCCCGATGATGAATTCCAGCTTCACGGCGAGCCGGGTGAAGCTCTGGATGCACACCCGTCCGGTGGTGTTGCACCCGGCAACGAAGCTGTCGGCGCGTGCGACGTCGCCGTAGAAGAAGATGTTCTCCCAGGGAATGAAGGCGTTGTCGAAGACGAGGATCGCATCGTTCTCGTCCAGGCGGCTCGAGAGCGGGTAGTCGAACGGACTTCCCGTCGCGGCCGCGGCCAGCTCGTAAGAGTGCCGGCAGATCAACTTCACGCCCGGAGTGCTCATGGGGGCGAAGAAGGCGAGCGCGTACTCACGCTTCTTGAGCATTCCGCGATTGTGCGCACAGAAGTTCGCTTGCGTCAGCGCCGAGCCCGTCGCCACCACCTTGGCGCCGCGCACGTACAGACCGGCATCCGTCTCCTTGACAGCGTGAACAAAGACATCGTCCACCTCGTCCGCGGGCCGGTTGCGGTCCACAGGGGGATTGACGATCGCGTGGTTCAGGAACAGCACCCTGTTCTGCGTTTCGCGGTACCAGTGCAGCGCCGCCTGCTGATGCGGGGCGAAGTACTCGGGATTCGCGCCGAAGATGCCGGTGAAGGAAGCCTTGTAGTCCGGAGTACGTCCCATCCAGCCGTACACCAACCGCTGCCAACAGGCGATGGCTTCGCGCGATGCCGCCAGCTCGGCCTGCGTGCGCGGCGCTCGGAAGAACCTGTGAGTGTACCCGCCGTTACCGGTGTCAGTCGGCGTCGTGAGCACCTCATGGGTCTCGGGCGCGTGCAGCGCGTCGTAGAGCCGCGCAATCGAGCGAGCCGAATTGCGAAACGACGGGTCCACGGTCACGTCCTTGACCCGCCTGCCGTAGATCCAGATTTCCCGGTCGTCGCGCAGCGACTCCAGATATTCCTCGCCGTTCGGCGGCCGGCTGGCGGCCGTCGATTGCGCGGATGTCGCGCTCAGTGTGGATGCGTTCATCTGTTCCGTCCCGGCCGCTGGCCACAGCCGCCTTCGGTATTTGCAGGTTATATTGCTAGGCAATATTGTCTAAACATGATGACGGTCGACGCCCCTGAAAGTCAAGCCGGTCGCGCTCGGGGCGGGAGCCGCGCGACGGCCCGGGCTCAGCCGGCATCACGCGTCCTCCGCGCCGCGAGACCATAGCGCGCGGCGGGCTTGTTCGACATCGGCGTCGTGCCGATTGCGCGCATGGCGGCACTCACCCGCTCCCACTCGAGGGGGTCCTCGAGGCGCGGGAAGCAGAACAGCTCGCCCATCTCCAGGCTCGCGAGCGAGGCATCCACCAGGTCGGCCGGCAGCATGACCATCTCCGCCGGAAACTGATCGAAGAATCCCTTCTCCTCGGCGTTACCCAGATTCGTGCGCGTCAGGCCGGGCACCAGCGCCTGGAGACGAATCCCTTTGGCGCCCACCTCGGCGTGCAGCAACTCGGTGAAATGAGCGACGTAAGCCTTCGTGGCGCCGTAGACGGAGAACGGGGACATGACTGCGAAAGAGAGTCCGGAAGCGACGTTGATGATAGTGCCCGAGCCGCGGGCCAGCATTCCCGGCAATGCCGCGTGGGTCAACGTGGTCAGCGCGGTCACGTTCAACGCGATCATGTTCTCCACGAGCTCGCGGGACATCTGCGTGAAGGGCATGATGTCGCCGCGCCCGGCATTGTTGACCAGCAAGGTCAGCTCCGACTCGGCGGCGATGCGCTGCTCCACGCGGCGCAGATCTTCCGGCTTCGACAGATCCGCGCAGAATGCCACGGCGCGGACCGCAGTCTCTCGCTGTAGGCGCTGAGCCTGAGCTGCCAATTGATCACCGCGGCGGGCGACCAGGATCAGGTCATAGCCGTCTCGAGCCAACCGTTCGGCGAAAGCGGCGCCAATGCCGGAGGTCGTGCCGGTGATCAGTGCGGTGCCTTTTTTGCCAACGTTCATTTGCCCCCCTTGACTGATAGAGATAGCGCGTCGGATGTCGTCACGCCGGGTGCGCGGCCCGGTGTCGCAAAGCGAGCCCGTGCAGAGAAAGCGCACAGCCCATCAGACAGCAGGCGATCACGAAAGCCATTGGCCGCGGCGTGCCGTCGTGCAGGGCTCCGGCGACGGTGGATGCGAGCGCCCCGACGCCGAATCCCCCTGCACCGAAAAGCGCGGCGGCCGATCCCACCCGGGTGGCATCCACCGCGAGCGCGCCGGCCAGTGCATTCGCCTGAATCAGGCTGGAGCTCGCGATCGTGCAGAACAGGGGCACCAGCAACGCAAACAGCTCCCTGACCCCGCTCGCGGCGACACCGGCCAGCACCAGGGCGAACAGCGCCGAGGCGGTGCCCGCCCCCGCCAGGATCTGATCGGGCCTGAATCGCTGCAGCAACAGCCGATTCGCATAGCTCGCCGAGATCAGGCCGATCGAGTTGACACCGAACACCAGGCCGAACAACGTGGGAGTCAGTCCATATACGCCGATCAGTACCCCGGAGGACAGCGAGATGTAGGTGAAGATGCACGCACTGTTCAACGCTCCCGCCAGCAGGTAGCCGACCAGCCGGCGCTTGGCGAACAGCGCCGCGTAGGCCTGCAGCGGATGCTCGGTGCGGGCTCTGCGGGCCACGCTTTCCGAGCGACTCTCCGGCAAGCGCCACAGCACGGCCAGCCCGATCGCCGCGCCGAAGCCGGCCAGCAGCACGAAGATGGCGCGCCAGCCCATGAAGCGCAGCAGCTGGCTCCCGATCAGCGGCGCGAGAATCGGCGCCGCCCCCGTGATCAACGCCAACAGCGAGAACATATGCGCCGATTCATGGTGATCGAACAAGTCGCGCACGACGGCGCGGGCGATCACCATGCTGGCGCATCCGCCGAGCGCCTGCGCCAGGCGTGCCCACAGTAATGCGTCGGCCGAAGGAGCGAAGGCACAGGCCAGGCTCGCGAGCGTGTACACGGCATAACCGAACAGAAGGGGTCCGCGGCGGCCGAGGCGGTCCGAGGCCGGCCCGTACGCGAGCTGGCCGACCGCCAGGCCGCCGAAGAAGACGGAGATGACTTCGGCGCCCATGCCGGGCACGGCGTGAAAATCCTTCTCGATGCTCAGCAGGCTGGGCAGGCACATGTCGATCGACAGCGGCCCCATCGCGCTCATCGCCGCCAGCATGAGGATGAACGGCCAGGGCGGCCGGCCGGCGACCGCCCCAGTCGAAGGCGGCGCCCCGATCCGCAGCGCCGCTTGCGAGCTGTCATTGTTCAAACGCCATATCCTTGCCTCGCTGCCCACCGGGCGCCGCCGCAAACGGACCGGCGCCCACTTATGTCAGGCAAAATTGTAGATCCTTTTGTGTTGACATCCAATATGGATGGTGCGACATTTTTGCCCACTCGCCCGTGCACGCTCGAGAGGAAACGTATGTTCCTGCGCAATTGCTGGTACATGGTCGGCTGGTCGACGGACATTCCGGCCGCGCGTCTCACGCCGCTCAGCGTGCTCGATGAGCCGCTCGTAGCCTACCGCAAGCGCGATGGCGGGCTCGCGGTCCTCGAGGATCTGTGCTGCCACCGCCTGGCGCCTCTGTCGCTCGGACGTCAGGAAAACGATGACGTCCGGTGCATGTATCACGGGCTGAAGTTCGCGCCCGACGGGCGCTGCGTGGAAATCCCGGGCCAGGCGCGCGTCGCGGCCGCGGTCAAGGTGCGCAGCTACCCCGTCGCGGAGCGGCACGGCGCGGCCTGGGTCTGGATGGGGACGCCCGAAAAGGCGGACCCGGCGTTGATTCCACCGATCGTCGGACCCGACGATCCCGATTGGGCGTTGGTGTGCTCGTCAATGGACATCGAAGCGCACGCGAGTCTGGTCTGGGATAATCTCCTCGACCTGTCGCACGCTCCGTTCGTTCACGCGAACACCTTTGGCGGCGGCGATGCGCAAGCCTTTGCCTCGCTGTTGGAAGGCGAAACCACCGCGGACACGACGGTTTTCGAGCGCGGCGTGCACGTCGAGCGCTGGCACGTCAACCGCCCATCCAATCCCTACCTCGGAAAGATGCTCACGGATGACCTGGCGGTGAACGATTTCATTGCGCCGGGCGTCTTCATCCTCAAGACGCGCTGCTACGCGGCGGGAGTGCGGCAGCGCAGCGCCGAACGGATCCCCTCCGAGGAGCCTCTGCTGGCGCGCCAAACCAGCCAGATGATCACTCCGCTCACCGAGCGCAAGACCCGGTTGTTCTTCGATTTCGGGCCGTGGGCGAAGGCGGCCGAGCATCGCGACAAGTTCTTTCCCGTCGCCCAGCGGGCTTTCCTCGAAGACAAGCTGTTCATCGAGCGGCAACAGCAGATGATGGATCGCATGCCCGAGCGCCGCGTCATGCCGCTCGCGATGGACGTGCCCATCGTTCGCTTTCACGAGATCATGAAGCGGCTGTTGGCCGAAGATCGGACGGCACAGAGCCCTGCGCCCAAGGGAGCCCCCAAGGTGGAAGCCGCGACCGCTGGGTCGAGCGCCTGACACGATAGCGGCAGGCTGCAGCGCGTCGCGTTACGGACACCTCGCGTTACGGATACCACGCGCTAGGGACACCACGCGCTGCGGCTCACCGCGCGGCGTACTGGAAGATCATGACAGCCACCCATGTCAGGATGACCGTGCCAAACGCCGCCGCGACGGCACCATACACCAGCATCAAGGGAGCAGGTATCGAGGCGCCTTGCGGGTCACGGGCGTCAGGGATGGCACGCGGCTGCAACATCGGGCGGTAGCAGTGCAGATAGCTGAACAGCAGGAAGGTGTTCATCAGCATCGCTCCGGCGCCCATGAAGAAGCCCCGCAGGTGGTGTATGAGAATGACGTCCACGATGAATACGGGAACCGTGACGGGGAACACGGCTACCAGCACGAGCGGCACGAAGCGGTTCGTCAGCAACGCGATTCCGGCGAGCAGCTCGGTCCCTTTGACGAGGTGGAACATCACACCCGTCTGGATCATGGCCCCGACGAAGTCCGCCGGCGGCGCGTGCTGCGCGAAGTCACTGATGCTGGGATAAGGACCGATGAGCTTCACCCACCAGTTGAGGCCGTTCACCAGAAACTCCGCCCCCATCATCACGCGCACCACGGTCACGAGTCTTGCGTACACCGGATCCCCCTTCTTGCGTGCCGCGCTGCGACGCAACGCCTGGCGCGCGCGCCGGCTTCGCGGGCGCTCGCCAGACGCCCTCGAAGCCAGCGCGCTCGCGTAGTCTATGCAAAAGTGCTAGGCTATTTTTTATACACAATCAGCGCAACCTGCAAGCGGGTCGCGCTGGAGCAACGCGACAGAGGGGGCCTGATGCGGATTCTTCTCGGGATGACAGTACTCTTCGCCGCCGCCTGCGCGGGGACGAGCCAGGCGCGCAGCTCCGGCGGACCGGCCCCGGGCTGCGATACCGAATGCCTGAGCGCGGCGGCTCGATCGTACTGGAGCGCCTTGCTGTCTCACGATGCCGGCCGGCTCAAGAGCGCGCCGGGCCTCGTATTTACCGAGAACAACGTGGTCCTGCGCACCGACCAGGGCCTATGGCAGACGATCGGCAGCGCCGAAGATCGGGACATCGTTTTCACGGACGTCCCCCAAGGCACCGTGGCCACGACGGCGGTGATCACGGAAGGATCACGTCCAGCCCTGCTGCTGGCACGATTGAAAGTGGCCGGCGGCGCGATCACGGAGATCGAAACCGTCGTGGCCAGGAAGGAGACGAGCACATTTTTGCGGCCCGAAGGTTGGTATGAGTCTCGCACTCTCCTGACGCGGACCGTGGCCCCCGCTTCCCAGCGGCCGCGCCCGGCGCTCATCGCAGCAGCCGAGGACTACTTCAACCGGATCGTCGACCCTTCCCAGCCCATGCCGCCACTCGACCCACAGTGCAATCGGATCGAGAACGGCCTGCGTACCACGAACAACCCGGACCCTTTCCCGGGAATCACCCCGCCGCCGCTCAGTCCGGCGATCAGCCGATTGGGATGTGAAGAGCAATTCCAACGCAAGGCATTGGGCTTCATCAGCCGGGTCCGGGATCGACGTTATGTTCTCGTGGACGAGCCACATGGTGTCGTGTTGTCGATGGTCATGTTCGATCACGACGGCGTGGCGCCTGCCCAGGCAAGCCCGGGCCAAGCGCAGGCCCGGCTGTCTTCGCCGCTGCCGAGCCCGTACAGCTTCGTGGTCGCCGAGCTCTTCAAGATCGAGGCAGGCAAGATCGTGCTGGTGCAGGCGTTGCTCACGCAGGTGCCGTACGGATTGCACACGGCATGGTGAGCTGTCGCCGGCTCACGATAGCCTACACTATTGCATACAAATAAGGGATACTCCACGGCCATGCGCGGCGTCGAAAAATATCTCTGGCTCGCGGTCCGCTATTTCTTCGGCGGTCACGCCCTGGTCTCCGGCCTCAATCATTATCTGACAGTGGTGCCGGACGTGATGCCGCGGGAGCCGGCCATTGCCGCGCGCTTCATCCAGGTGCTGCTCGACACGCATCTGTACGATCTGGTGAAGGGGGTCGAGATCCTGACCGGGATCTCGCTGCTGACCGGCTACTGCATGCCGCTCGCCCTGCTGCTGGAGATGCCGCTCACCGTGGTGATCTGCTATCTCAGCCTGTTCATCGCGCCCACGCCGCGCAGCCTCTACACCGGACCGCGCGAAGTGCTCTTCAATCTTTTTCTGTTGAGCGCTTACTGGGGTTACTTCAAGCCGCTCGTCTGGAATTGGCGGCCCGCCGTGTGGCCGCTGTGGCGTCCGCAGGGATCCGCTCCCGTACGACAGGAGCCGCTCCGGCAGGAGGCGCGACAGTGATGCTCTGGAAGATCCTGTATAGCCCCTACGACGTCGGAGCCCTCATCATCATGATCGTCGGATTGACGGCGCACGCGCTCAAAGACCTGGCGCGGCGCCGCCGGCCTTGAGTGGTTCCAAGCCGATGCGGATTCCCAGCAGGCAGCGCAGGCAACGCCGGGCAGGTACCTCGACCCCGGCTACCTGCCGGCCACCGTCACAACGAGCGGCTCGCCAGCACTTCCAGCACCAGCCGCTCGAATTGCTCGCGCCGTTGCGCCCGTACCCGCAGCAGCTTGCGGCGGTCGTGGCTCCCCAGCGCCTCGATGAGCTCGTGCTTCTGGACCACGGAGCGCTCGTCGCTCTTGCGCGCCGGCAGCGGCAGGAGGGATCTGTAACGATCGGTGAGCGACCACAGCCGCATGGCCTCCTGCACGATGATCTTCTCGTCGGAGAGGTCGAAGATCATGCGGTGCAATTCCCGGTGCAGGGACCACCAGGCCGCGCGGTCGCCGGCGTTCAGCAGCTTTTCCAGCTCATCGGCGCGGCGCGTCAGCTCCTTCAACTCCTTCTCGCTCGGCCAGCGGATCTCCGCCAGCAGCGCATCCTCGACCAGACGGCGGAGCTTGAAAAGCTGACGGGCCTCCTGGCTCGAGAGCGAGGCGACGAAGAACCCGCGATTGGCATCGTGAACGGCTATCCCCTCGGCGGACAGCAGCTTGAGAGCCTCGCGCACCGGCATCCGGCTCGCATTGAACCTGACGGCCAGCTCCGCCTGCCCCAGACGGACACCGGGGGCGAGAGTCCCTCGGGCAACGAGCTCGCGGATCTGTTCGGCGATGCGCCCGGGAATATCTCCGTCGGATACCTCCAAAGCGGTGCGTTTCATCTGCATCTGGACTCCTCCTCCCACTGCGTAGTTCGTCGGGCGCGAACGCCAGGTCCCTGGCGCAGATTGTATTTCCTTGCGTCAGCCATTTGTATATCCACGAGGCGACACAGCGACGGCGGCCCTTCCGGGGCGGGTCCGGCCGAGAGCTGCCGCCCGGCGATGTTTTCCTCCCTGGTTCCGGTAAGGAGTCGTGCGCCATGCAAATCCAGACACTAGGATCCTTCACGGTACACAAGGTGCTGGAGGTGGAGCTGCCTGGTCCGCTGAAGATGGCCTTCAGCGACGTGTCCACCGCAGACCTCGAGGAGCTCAAGAGCTGGTATTGGGACCCGTTTCTGAGCCTCGCGCCCGAGACCGCCCAAATGCAGCTCAGCATGCACAGTTTCGTGCTGAGCGGTCGAGGACGCAACATCCTCATCGATACCTGTCTGGGCAATCACAAGCAGCGCTCCGGGCCGTTTGGCGGCGGACTCGATACGCCGTATCTGGCTCGTCTGGCGGAGGCGGGATTCTCACCGGCGGATATCGATGTGGTGTTGTGTACCCATCTGCACGCGGATCACGTCGGCTGGAACACACGGCTGCAGGATGGGCGCTGGGTGCCCACTTTCCCCAACGCTCGCTACGTCTTCACTCGCCCGGACGTCGAGCACTTCAGCCGCCAGCGCGAAGAGGTTTTCAACGCCGAGGCATTTGCAGACAGCGTTCTGCCCATCATCGAGGCCGGCCAGGCGGATATCGTCGAAACCCGACATACCCTCGATCGGGACCTCGAACACGGCGTCTGGCTGGAGGAGGCCCCCGGCCATTCCCCGGGCTCGTGTGCCATCCACGTCCGCAGCGGTAGCGCCCATGGCATCTTCTCCGGAGACCTGTTCCATCACCCCATCGAGCTCGTCCGTCCGTCGATGCACTTCTTCGCCGATCTGGATCCCGTGCTGACCGCGCAGACGCGAGCCCGGATGTTCGAGAAGTTTGCCGACACGGATACCCGTTTCTTCCCAGCCCACTTCATAGACCCCACGGCGGGCCGCCTGCTCACCCGCGGGAGGGCGTTCGAGTACCGGTTCGTGTGAGACAACAGAGACAACGGGCCACTGCGGTCGAGACCCTGGCGCGCCGTCAGGTGTGCGCCCAACCGCCATCCACCACCAGAGTTTGCCCGGTCATGAAGGCCGCCGCGTCGCTAGCGACAAAGGCCAATGCCCCGACGACGTCACCCGGCGTTCCCGTTCGCTTGATCGCCTGATTCTGCGACAGCAGATTGAGAAACGACTTGAAAGCGGCCTCATCCCGCGATCCAACCGAGGCGTAGAAGGATTCGACCACGGTCTCGGTGAGAGTAGGACCCGGCGCGAGCGCGTTGACGGTAATGCCGGATTCGCCGAATTCAGCGGCGAGCGCCCGCGTAAGCCCGATGACGCCTCCCTTGCTGGCGATGTAATGCGCCATCCTGGGCGCGCCCAGCAACGCTGAATTGGATGCCATGTTGATGATGCGGCCCCAGCCACGGCGCTTCATACCAGGCAGGAAAGCTTTGCAAAGGAGAAACACGGCATCCAGATTCAACGCCATGTAGCTGCGCCAGGTCTCGAGAGTGATCTGCTCGAACGGGAGCATCGAGTAACGCCCGGCATTGTTCACCAGGATGTCGCAGCGGCCGAAGTCCGCCTCGACCTCCGCGGCAAGTTGCTCAACCTGCTCCGCCTGCGTCACATCGCACGCTACCGCCCGCGCCCGCACACCGGCCTCAGCGATCAAGCGCAGGGTTTGCTCAGCCGGCCTCAGGTCGGCAATGACGACGTCAATGCCGTCCTGTGCCAGCCGCTGCGCGCAGGCCTGGCCGATTCCGGCGGAGCCTCCTGTGACCACGGCGACTCGTTTGGGTAGGCCGGTGCTCATGAAATGATCTCCCGATGGCGGCAAGGAAGCGGCACTCGGGCAATCAGGCCATGAGGCCCGACCACCCCGGCTCGGCCTTCATCGACAGGAACGGACGGTAATATTTCAGGTATCCCAGCAGCAGCACCATGTTGAGCAGCAGCGTGCCCCCGCCGAGCACATAACCGCCGAACCAGGTCCCGACCAGGAAGACATCGACGAAGAACACGTTCACGGACACGGGCAACGCCACGAGAAGCGCGAGAGGCACGAACCGGTTGGCGAGCAACGCGACCCCGGTGGAGACCTCGATGCACTTGACCGCGGTGAAGACGATACCGGTATCGTTCAGCGCCCTCACGAAATTCACGGCCACCGGATTGTGCGGCAGCGGGATCGTGAAGAAGTGGAAGAAGAAATTCAGGCCGTTCAGCAGAAAGTGCAGCCCGAAGAGGATCCGCAGAAAAGTCACCACCGAGCTAGCCTTCATCGCTGCATTCCCCCTCGAGGGTGCGGCAAAGGCCGCACGCACTCACGCCAGAGCACTGCGCGCATGGTGCCCGGCGCAGAAGTGACTGTCAATATTGCATACATTTTTGCAGGCTAGGATGCGGCGCGGCTTGCACTCGCACGCTGTGCGCTCAGTGCGCCAATGCACGCGCAGCCGCCGCATCCTTGTGCTCGAACGCTGGTGCAAGCTCGACCAGATCCTCTTCGCTCAGCCCTATTTCGCGGGACGCACCAAGCTGGCGCCACTCAGCGAGTTTCATGGCAATACCCCCTGCGACTGTTTCGGCTTCGCTTCGCGCGAACCCGAAGTAGGCGGCTTCGGACAGCAGCTGCTCGAGCGAGGTAATGGGACCTGACACCTCGCTCAGCCAGGTCTTTGACTCGCGGTCTTTCTCTGGAAAGGGGTTGACGTCGAAGGCCGGTGCCAGACGCCACTTCCCGTCTCCGGCATACAAGAAGCCTACGTTCCATAAGTGGTCATCAATATTCGTGATCAGAAGGTTGATCACGAGACGCCGCCAGAGCTCTCGCAGGTCTTCGGTCGGCGCGGCCCCGATCCTCCGGATCGCGTCGGCCAGCTCTGTGTACGCTCGATCCTCGTCGCGACGCGCTTGCAACAAGGAGCCCCCTGACAGGTATGGGATTCGCGCGCCATCGCCGGTGCGATCAAAGCGCCGGATGACTGCGATTTCCGTCTCATCAACCGTAATGGCCCGGGCGACGGCGGCGACGGAACCGGCATGAGCGACGAGGCGCAGCGCAAGAACCTCAGCTCGGACAATGGAACGCTCGTCTTTCACGCTTGGGAACTTGCCGATTGCGAGCGCACCATTCTCATCGAGCAGACTGCACTTGGGACGCAACCCACCGAGGGACGTTGCCTTGCCTTGCAAGTATTCGAGGTCCGCCACCTCATCGGTGCCTCTTTCGACCTTACGTATCGCTGATGCGACTTTGCTCAGATCGATCAGTTGCGGTGTGCGGTACCGGTCACCGGAACCAAGGAACTGGCCTCTCGTGTCAATGAGTCGCAGCGCGCCGACGCGACTGAAGTCATCCACGGACGCGAGGTAATCGAACGCAGTAAGCGGCGCGAGCGTTGGGTCAGCGGCACGACGCTTCGCGTGAGAGCGCTGGATAACGCGTCTACCCCATGCATCGGGGGCCGTATCGGCGAGCGCAAAATGAAACGGTGAATCGGTGTCGCTCGGCGCGCGGCGCGTGAAAAAGTCCTGCCGCAATGGCAGATCCGGCGAGATTTCGAAGCGCTGCGGTGAGCGCAGCCACTCCTGTCCATACGAAAAACCCGAGTACTCGCGACGTCCGTCGCGCACGAACGTGAGTTGACCGACCGGAGATGCTTTGGCGCCAATCGCAACCTGTACTTGGTGTTTGATTGGTCGAGCGCTCACATCGCACCCGTTGAACGTCGTTGTCGTACCCTCTGCGGAAGAGCTTCATCCGACATCAAAAGCCCCACGGTGTCGGCACCTGTGTCGAGGAGGCGCTCGAGTCGCTCGATCTCACCGAATACGTGGAGAACTCGAGCCAACTGCTCCATGGAGCAACTGGGCTCACCCCTTTCCAGTCTCTTTAAGGTACTGAGCCCGATACCGCTTCTCTCCGCGAGCGAAGCTTGTGACAAACGTCGCCGGCGCCGGGCAAACGAGATGTCTCTGCCCAGTTTGGCCAGGGCGCGAGCAGCAGGAGCTGGCAGAGGGTAGGTTTTCATAACAAATCATATATGAACTCTAAAAACCAATAAGAGTCCAAATATGAATCATTATATAGGGTATCGATTCAGCGTTCAATCACTCAGTTAGCTTACATACCGTATAGGGACTTTTAAATTCACTAAGAGGCCGTATAAGAGCTATATTATTACGCGCCTATCCACTAGCCTGCACGCCGGACTCCAACGTACCGCCCCCTCCATACGACACGAAGAAAGGTCAATCCAGTCTGACGCTGCGCAGGCGCTGCGCCCTGCAAGGCGGAGTGGACGTTGCAGGGCAGCAGCGCCCTGTGGACGATCCTGGACGTCGCCAGCCGCAAGGAGCTGGCCTTACGACGATTCAACGCGGTGGCGGTCCTGCGGCATTGCCGCCGAAACGGCGAAACCAGCTCAGCATGTAGAGCTGCGTTCTCATCCAATTCGAAGGCTTACGCCCGGTGCCGTGGTATTCACCGTCGAACCGCAGCAGGGCCGCAGGGACGCCGCGGTACTTGAGCGCCGCGTAGAACTCCTCCGTCTGCGCGATGGGGGTGCGTCTATCGAGCTCACCGGTCATCAGCAGCGTTGGGGTTTTGACGTCGCCGACGTGCATCAGCGATGACTCGTCCAGCCAGTCGCTCGGATCTTCCCAGAACGGCTTCTTGAAGAAGCGGTAGGTGAAATAGGGGATGTCGGTCTCACCAGCCATGCTGAGCCAGTCCGTCACGGGGCAGCGCACCGCGGCGGCGGCGAAACGGCTGGTGTGCGCGATGACCCAACTCGAGAGCACTCCGCCGCCGCTGCACCCGGCTACGAAGAGCTGCGACTGCTCGACGGAGCCCTGTTTGATGACGGTGTCGACTCCCGCCATGAGATCGTCGTAATCCACCCCGGGATAGCGTTTCGCGATCGCATTGCCAAACTGATAGCCGTAGCCCGTCGAGCCTCGCGGGTTGACGTAAAGCACCAGGTAGCCGTTCGCAGCGAAGTTTTGCAATGAGGGATTGAAGCCGACATCGAACATCGCGTGCGGACCGCCATGGATCTCCAACAGCAGCGGATAGCGTCGGCTGGAATCGAAGTTCGCGGGCTTGACCAGCCAGCCTTGGACACGGGCCCCGCCGCTCGAGTCGAACCAGAGCTCCTGCTCCCTGGCGAGCTCGATTCCCCTCAGCAACTCGTCATTGAGGTGGGTGAGGCGCTGTGAGCTCTTCGGCTCGCGGGCACTCAGCAGCTGCAGCTCCTGGGGAGAGTCGAAGGTGGAACGTGCCACTACGATCGACTTGGCGCTCACCGAGGGGTGACTGATCACCTCGGCTCCCTCGGTCAGCTGCTGAATGCCACCGTGCAGCGACCAGGAGTAAAGATGCACGCTGCCGCGATCTTCTGCGGTGAAATAAAGTCTGCTGCCATCCGGCGCCCACGCGAGGTCGCGAGGCTCCCGGTCAAAGCCCGCGGAGCGGAGCACGGCGTTGCCGCCATCCCGGGACATGGTCCACAGATCGGAGACCCGATACGAATCACCATTCCTGACGAAACCCACATAGGCGATCGTCTTGCCATCAGGGGAGACCGCCGGCTCGCGCCAACCGCCGCGGACCGTGGTCAGTCGCGTCGTCGCGCCACTATCCAGATCCACGGCGTAGAGATTGCAGTCTTGATCGTTTCGGTCGCCATCGCCCTCCCGGAAGCCTTCGACGATGGCAAATCGCCCATCCGGCGTGAACCCCCAATTGACGGAATCGATGTATTCCAACACGGTCTCGCCGATTCGCCAGTTTCCCGTGGTGACCTGTCGCGGTGCGCCCCCTTCAGCCGCGATGACGAAGAGCTGCCGGGACGCCCGCTCCGTGAGACCTGCACCATCCTTCCTGTAGTGAAGCCGTTCGGTATAAAACGGCGTACCGGCCCATTTGGCGCCTTCCGGTGCCTCGGGCAGATCGACCGGCCACTTTTCCGGGTCCGGGACGTCCATCGTAAAGCCTATCCGGTGGCCGTCCGGCGACCAGTGAAGGTTGGCGGGCGCCTGCGGGAGAGAGGTCAGTTGGGTCGCCGGCCCAGGTCCCGAAAGGTGCAGCACGAATATCTGGACGCCCTTGGGCTGCCCCTCGGCAAGATACGCAATGCTCTTCCCATCCGGCGACCACACCGGCGAGCTCCCGGTGGCCAGGAACCGGTGATGCCGGCCGTCCGCGTCCACCAACCAAACGGATGTCTGCAGCTTGTCTTCCTGCCTGTTGACCGACTTGCGCAGGTAGACGATCTGGGAGCCGTCGGGTGAGATCTCCGGATCTTCAGCCGTCTGCAGATCCAGGTATCGTCCAACCGTGAAGCGGCCCGCATCCGTTGTATCGGCATGCGCAGCGGCAAAAAATAACACCGACGCAGCCAGCAAGCCGCGCGCAACCAGCTGGATCCCATCGACCATACACTCCCCCTCGCTCAGATTCCGCGCCTCGGGGCAGCCCGCGGCGCAGGTCGTCTATCGTCTACGTCGTCCCGCCAGGGTCGGATCAGCGCTGCGCAGCGCTCCGATACCGGTTGAACCATTCGATGATCGCGGTACTCTGCTCCGCGAGCTGCGATGGGCGCATCAACACATGTGCGGCGCCGGGAATCTCGTAAAGCTCCGTCGGCACGTGACGCAGCTGCAAAGCCTGGTAGAACTGTTCCGCCTCGCCGACGGTCGTGCGCAGATCGCTCAACCCGACCACGACCATCGTCGGGGTCGTCACGTTGCCCACGTTGGCAAGCGGCGAATGCGTCCAATAGGTCGCCTGATCCTCCCACGGCAGGTGCTTGAACCAGTACCGCGCGCCGAACGCTCCCATGTCCGCGGTGAGGAGCCAACTCGTCCAATTGATGACCGGCCTTTGCGTCACGGCCGCTTTGAACCGATGCGTCTTGCCGACGATCCATGAGGTCAGAACTCCGCCGCCCGACGATCCCGTGACGAACAGGTTGTCGGCATCCACTCCACCGTGCTCGATCGCGGCGTCCACGATGCTCATGAGATCGTCGTAGTCGTGGCTCGGATAGTCGTTGTAAATGAGATTCGCGAACTCCTCGCCGTAGGAAGTCGAGCCGCGGGGGTTCCCATACACGACGACGTAGCCCGCGGACGCGTAGAACTGAAAGTCCGCAGCGAACGTCGGTCCGTAGCTTGCATAAGGACCGCCGTGGATCTCGAGAATCAGCGGATATTTCCGGGCCGGATCGAAGTTCGGAGGGAGCACTTCCCAGGCATCGATCGCTCGCCCGTCGAAGGAAGACTTCACGGTGAGTGGGACGAGCTTACCGACGGTCGTCTGCGACAGCAGCTCGGAATTGAGATGGGTGAGGCGCTGGGTCTTGCCGTCCTTGGCCAGATACACTTCGGGCAAATGGTCCGCGCCACCGCCCGTGTAGGCGACGAGCCCTTTGCCGGATACGGAAAACTCCCCGCCCGAGTAAGGTAGTTGTGTGGTACCCAGCACTCCGGCGAGACCCGAGACGATGGGCTCAACGTGTCCGTCGAGGCTCATGCGCGCCACCTTCGTGACGCCATGATCAGCGTACTCAACATACAGGCCGCGGCCGTCTCCCGTCCACTGACAGTCGCTGAGCGAGCGATCCAGGGACTCGCCGATGACTCGTGGACTGCCGCCATCTGCATCCATGACGTTGAGTCTCACGTTCTGATTGCCGATGTGCTTGTCCTGGTACCCGAGAAAGGCGACGAGCTTTCCGTCCGGTGACAGCGCGGGGCCGTGATAAGGCCCAACCTCGTGCGACAGTTGCTCCAGCGTGCCGTCGATCGTATTCACGCGATAGATACTCAGCGTCATGGCAGTGTGGCGCGCCCAATCCTCGGGCTCCCTGTTCCACTCTTCGTTGCGGTTCCCCGCGAAATAAAGCCACCGGCCGTCCGGCGACCACGCAAGCGGCCCGGCTTCACTGAAAGGTCCCGAGGTCAGTTGTCGCGGGACTGCGCCCGATTCCAAAGAAACGACGTAGAGATGCCGGAAGCCGTGCTTGTCCAGGCCCTGCCCGTCCGCTCGGAAGTTGAGTTGGTCGATCACCACGGGACCCTCGCCCCATTGTGCGCCCGGAGGTTTCGCAAGCGGCTTGCCTATGGTCGGACCCGGCGCCGGCTCGAGCATCACGAAGGCAATCTGCTTACCATCCGCAGACCAGGTGATGTCGCTCGGAGCCTCCACGAGGCGGGTGAGCACGGCCGTTCCGGCGTGCAGCCAGTGCACGACGATTTCCGTGCGGCCGTCAGGTGCGGTCGACAGGTAAGCGATCTTTGCTCCATCCGGCGACCAACGGGGCGAGGAATAGTGCCCGGCACCGCTCGCCAGGGGCGTCTGTGCGCCCGTGGCCGTATCGATGAGCCAGATCGATTCGGTCTGGCCGTCCGTCATGATGTCATTGACCGTGCGCACATAGGCGATCTGCGCGCCGTCCTTGCGGATCTGCGGATCGCTCGCCCACTGCATACCGAACAGATCCTGCGGCTCCAAGGCTCGCGTCGCGGCCTGCGCCCCTCCACAGATCACCAGAGCTGACAGTACGACACTCGTTAAACGGCGCATGAGACTCGACCTCTGCAGTGAAATAGCCTTTGACAATGACGGCGCCGGGAGGCGCGGCCTCACTTGTAGCTGTAGTCGACCTGGACCCCCACCGTCCGCGGCCGGATGCTGTTGTCCAGATACGGAGTGGTCGACGCCAGCGGAACTCCCCGGTTGTTGCCCACATTGTCGCAGAACAACATCAAGCGCCAGTGCGACGGCGGTATTACCGTGAAGCTCACGCGTCCCGTGGTCATCGTGTTGCTCTCTACGACCACCGGCGGCAAGCCGGACCCGCTGGCGATGTTGGTGGTGGTCTGCAGGGACGTATAGCGGGCGCTGGCAGAGAGCTCACCGTCCCAGCCGCTTCCGCCGAACGGGAAGGAGTATTGCGCGTTGGCGCCCGCGGTGTAGGCCGGCGAGCTGTCGATGCGCGCGCCGGAGGGAAACAGGAGCTGGCCGCTGGAGTATACGGCGGAGTCCTCGGATAGACCGTTCCAACTGAAGTTGAGTCCGAGCTCGAGCCCTTTGACGGGACGCGCCGTGACCGCGAAATCGACCCCCATGCCGCTGGCCGACTGGCCGTTCACGTTCGCGACGATGTACGCCGTGCTGCCCGGGATGTAGATTCCCAGATTCTGCTGGATGCCGTCCCATTTCATGTAGTACACGGCGGCGTCGAAGGTGAGGCGATTGTCGAACAGATTACCCTTGCCGCCGACCTCGTAGTTGTGCAGCTTGTCCGGCTTCACGGGCACCAGGTTCGGATCCACGACCTGGACGAGCTCGCTCTGCGGATAGCCGCTGCGGAAGCCCTCGGAGTAGGAGGCATACATCGTCAGGTCGTGATTCGGGAACCAGCTGAGCACCACTCGCGGGGTCGTTGCGTTGAACGTATCCGTCTGGCGCAGCAGCGGCGACCCGGGCGGCTGCCCGAACAGGATCAACTGCTGCATCCCGACATCATCGTGGAAGTAGCGCACTCCGGCCGCCAGCTCGAGCCGGTTGTCCAGAAAGCGACGGCCGACCTCCCCGAACACGGCGCCCGACCTGGAGGTGTCCACCTCATCGACCGGCGCCGGGATCAGGTCGCCGAGCGTCTGGTAAAAGGAATCGCGCGCGTCTCGATAGAACGCGCCGGCGGACCAGCGCCAGGGCCCCTCCAGCTTGGAATTCAGGTTGATCTCTTCGCTGAAGACACGTGACTGGAGGCGCGTGGTGAGCACCGGCGTGGCCGTGCCCGGTGCCAGGTCGAGCGCGCCGTCGTTCAGGTACGTGAGATAGCTGCTGGCGCTCGATACCGAGAACCACGGCGCCTCATATTCGACTTTCGCGTTGTAAGTGTTGTAGCGCGTGGCGATCGACTGATTCTGAATCGAAGGCGAGTAGTCATCGAGCCCCTCCGAAGGCGCCCCGAAGGTCGATTCGCGGTGATCGGCGGAGAGCTTGATCGTCAGGTCGTCCAGGGGCAGTGCCGTCACCTTCAGGCGCACATTCTTCAGATCATCGTCATTGATGTTGTTTTTGAGCGGCGTATCGATCCAGCCGCTGTCGTGCTCCTGCCCCACTACGAGCCGGGCCGCCAGCCTGCCTTCGACGATGGGCAGGTTGATCTCCATGTCGTCGCGCCAGTTGCCGCCGCCGCTGTCCGTCGAGGACAGTCCGGCGCGTGCCTTGAAGTCGAACTGGTTGAGATCGGCATCGTTGGTGATGACACGTACCACGCCGTTCAAGGCGCTCGCGCCGTACAACGTACCCTGGGGGCCGCGCAGCACCTCGATCCGGTTCAAATCGTAGGTATTCGCGTCGGGCTCGATCGCCGAGCGCACGAGACCGAACGGCACCGAGTCCAGATAATAGGCGATCGGGCTCGGGCCGGCGAACAGCGCACCACTGGCCGTCACACCGCGGATGGCAAGCTGGGTTTCGCCTCCTTGTCCGGTGAAGTTGACAGCCACCCCGGGCACCTGACCCAGAGCGTCCGTCACGCCCTTGATGCTCGAGCTCTCCAGGTCGCTGCCACTCATCACCGACAGTGAGATGGGGACGTCTTGCGCGCGCTGTGCGCGCTTCTGCGCAGTAACGACGACCTCGGCGAGATTGGCACTTTCCGGCGCCGCTTGCGCATCGATGGTCTCTGCGGCGAGCGCTGGCTGAGTCGCCAGAAGAAGAGCCGCGCCATTTAGAGCAGCAGCGCAGGCGCGCAGCAACACTGAGTTCATTTTGACCCCTATGATTATCGAAGCGAGAGACTGTTCCCCGAGGGCGACTTGAAAGTACATGCGCCGCGCGCGCGGCGTCAATTTGCCTGGAGCGTTGGAAACCGCGGCCGACACACGCACCGGGTGCCGTGCGGAACGCGCATGAGCGGCCGGTCGGATGCACGAAACATCATGAATAATGCTGTGTTTCGCTCACTTCGAGGAACGCCGCGGCGGCGTCCCGCGGGCTGGACGGCCGCGACTTGCATTTCTGCGACTCTGACATGCAGCGATCGCATTTACCGGGGCGCCACGGTGCATTAGTGTCGATCGGATTGCGTTATGTGCCGCTCCGCGGCGCGCGCCATCTCCTTTGAATACGAGCATGACGAACACGAGCACCTCGATCCTGCGGCAGTTGGTTTCCTTCGATACGACCTCGCGCAACTCGAACCTGTCCCTGATCGAGTGGGCGGCGAATCACCTGCGCGGATGCGGCGCGCGAGTCGATCTCATCTACAGCTCTGACCGGAGCAAGGCGAACCTGCTCGGCAGTATGGGCCCGGCGCGCGCAGGGGGCGTCGTGCTTTCAGGCCATACGGACGTGGTGCCGGTCGATGGTCAGGAG
>DASZVD010000098.1:0-3050 GCA_035547375.1 Steroidobacteraceae bacterium | reverse complement strand
CGGGATGGCAGCCCCGCGGGGGTGCCGGAACCCCGTCCGCCTCAATGAAGTGAAGGGCCTACTGCGGCCGCCTTCCCCCGGGCCTCGAGGCGCTGCCCATGAGCCGCTCCAGATGCTCGATCTGATCCTCGATCCGGTCCGCGACACTGCGCTGCAGGACCGTCGCGATGTCTTCGTCCAGCTCGCAGTTCTGCTGCCGCAGTGCCGCCACCGACACCACGACGAACGACTGGATCTGGCGCAGCTGCTGGACCACGCGCCCCAGCTCCCCCCGCAGGACCTGCGGCTTCGAGATCGACTTGCCTGCCACCATCGTGCTCCTCCACTCTCCCCATCTGAGACGCTTGCCCTGCGCGATTGTGCTACGGTACTTTAGTACGACAAACTTCTACTTCTGTAATGGTATCGCAGCGCGGAGTCGTCGTGTCCTTACATTTGTGCTGCAGTGCTCCATCCCCGTACGGTGCAACGGAAGTCGAGATGACCGGAAGGCGCGAACGTCAGGAAAGTGGTGGCTTCGCCGCGCGTCTGCGCGAGGTCGTCGACGCATATGGAAGCGCTAGCGGGCTGGCCAAGGCCATCGACCGATCCGAAGGAGCTGTTCGCAAGTGGCTGCGGGGCGAGTCGGAGCCGAACGTGACCGATCTGCGCACGGTCTGCGAGAAAACGGGGACCCGTATCGAGTGGCTCGTCGCCGGCCAGGGCCCGCGGCAGGCCCAGTCCGCCGTCCATGACACCGAGCCGCACGCCTACCCGGGCGGCCTCCACGAATCCATCGATATCCCGCTCCTCGAGGCCATCCTGTCGGCCGTGCGGGAAGAGTTGCGCAGTACGGGGGTCGAGCTGTCCCCGCCAAAGGAATCCATGCTCGTGGTGACTCTGTACGACCTCTGCCGAGAACGTCGGGAAGTGGACCGGGAGGCGGTCGCTCGCCTGGTGAAGCTGGCGGGGTAAGCCTGTGCGGCATCAGTTGCCCGGAGCCGGGGGACGATATCTCTTCGCCTGCGCGCTGAGCGCGCTCGCGCTCGCGGCCGCACTGGGAATCCGGCTGTTGACGGGCGGGGGACCCGCGCTGCTGGTGGTGTTCTTCCCCGTGCTGTTGGCCATCACGTTCTACGCAGGCGCCGGCCCCGCGGTCGTCAGTTGGTTGTTGGCCCTGTGCGCCGGGGCTTTCGCCTGCGGCGGCTCGCTGACTCACCCGCGGTTGACCGTCGCGGACCGCTGGGCGCTGGTGACATTCGCGATCACGACGGCATTGAGCATCGCGATCGGAGCAAGGGCGCGCCGCGCCGCGCAGGAAGAGCACACCGAGCTGCGGCGAGTCGAGGAGCAAGCGCAGCACGAACGAGCGCGCGCGCTCAACCTGGCCGAGGAAAACAAACATCGGGCCCTGTCGAAGCTGTCGCACGATCTGCGCACGCCGCTCAGCACGATCATAGGCTGGGCGCAGGTATTGCGCGCGCAAAACCCGCCGGAACAGATGCTGCACGGGCTCGAGGCGATCGAGCGAAACGCACGCACCCAGACGCGCATCATCGAAGAGCTGCTGAAAGAGAAGCCCGGTGCCGACGTTGACGTCGAGGATTGACCCGGTCAGCGCGCCTCGCCACGCAACGGCATCGAGAGAGGACGTTGGCCGCGACCCGCGCCAAGGCGCTGCACGAGACCGGGGTGCGGCAATCTGAGCGTTGCCACCGCTGCCAGCGCCGCATCGCGCATCGAGGCGGCTGACTCGGCCGTATCCCCATAGCTCTCGCGGACTGCGCCGCCCCGCTCGGCAGCGAATTGCGGGGACAGGTTACGCAGCGCCGGGTAACGCTCGATGAGCAAATCGGCAGGCTCACCCATCCGATTCAGCGGAGGCCCCATCCGGCTCATCGTGGAAGTCTGTCGCGGGCTGGTGTTACCAAGCCACCGCTGCGGTCCGAACGCGCCGTGGGCCACGTCGTAGGTCACGCGACCACCGAGCTCGACCTTCATCCCCGAGGCGCTGAAATGGCGCAGCCCCTCCATCTGCCAGCCGATGAGCTCGCGATGCTGCAGCGGGTCGCCCGCATCGGGCGCGCCCGAATTGCCCGTCATCCTGACTTGCTCGATGCGCAAGCCCAGCCGCGGCCGTGCGGCGCCGGCACCGCCGCCCAACGGCTGACTGAAATACAACATGAAGCCGTGGGTCCGGGGCGCGAGCGGCGGACCCGCCGCGGGCGCAGGCCCCGCCACAGCGGCGGCCGTGGCTGCCAGCGCCACCAGTCCTGCCTCTATGCACCCCACCCGCCGCATGATCGCGGACACTCCTCTCGTAGGAAGGTTCCCACGGGCCCGCCGACTTAACTTCTTGTAGGACTCACGGCAGTCGGGCCGTTGGAAACGTGCGATTCATCTTGGGCTGCAGAGCGCCGGAACGCAAGGCCGCTCGTCGGCTGATGCGCAGGCCCAAACGGATGCCGGGCGACGGTTATCACTTTCAACAACAACACGGCGATTAAGTTCAATCGCACCCGCTACGGTGGCGTCACCGCGGAGAATCAGTGGGCTTGCCGCCGGAGGCAGCGCGCCCCGCGCGGCGCCAATCCCGCCAATATCGCTCGAGCCGCTTGCTGAAGGCCGCGGGTTGTTCCGCGTAGACGCGCCGCCCCAGCGAAATCGCCTTCTGTTGCAATCCCGCGCGGCAGCGCGCGATGAGACCCAACAACTCGCGGTGACTGGCGGCGGTTGGAAAGAGCTCGCGCGCGGCTACCGCCCGCTCCCGCAGAACGGCGAGATCGTGGTCGTCACCGAGGAAGTTGGCGAGCCGGCTCACCTCGGGCTCGAGGGCCGCAATCAGCCGGGAGCCCAGCGACTCGAACAGCTGCAACTGATACCAGAAGTACTTGGTCTGCTTGCGCCACTCGTGCAGGGACTCATCGGAGCGTTCGCTCTGCGCCCGCGCGAACGCCCGGCGGCCGCCGGCATAGGTGCGACGCAGGCCCGCGCCCAACACCGACCAACCGTGCCGGCCGACGTGCCAGCGATCTGCGCGCGAGCGAGCCGCACGCAGCCCTTTGCGCGCC
>DASZVD010000097.1:0-4930 GCA_035547375.1 Steroidobacteraceae bacterium | reverse complement strand
ATCGACAGCACCGAGCGGTCCGCTGGCACCGGCAATACTCCGGCCACGCTCAGCCCATGCTCGACATCGACCATCCGCTCGTCCACAACGATACCGGCACGAGCGCGGCCCCCGGGTCCCGCATAACTCGCCAGCTTGTATGAATCCGATATCACCGGGCCCCCCCCGCGCAATCAGGAATCCGTCCGACTGGTAATCGCCGCGGCAGGCGCCTCATCAGCCGAACAGCCTCCTAAGCTTCCTTCGGTTGTTTTCGCAAGGTCGATTCGGGACGCTCGAACGCGCGGCTCATATGGCCCGCTCCCGACTGGTCGCCGCGTTCGAACATCCAAGAATAGCCGCCGGGGGGATTCGCCAGGATCTCCCAGGCGTTCTCATCCGCATCGTAGAAGAAAAAACTATAAGTCCCATGCTGCACGCCTGGCCGGCTGATCTTGTGCAGTTTCCACTTCTCCGCGTCACGCATCACGATGCGGTGGCATTGGTCGACCTCTTCCTCGGTCGCGACATCGATCCCGTTGTGAAACAGAAATGGCATGGGCATCTTGCGCTCCGGCTTCACCTGCACGACGACGTAGACGTGATTGCCGCCCAGCCGGCACCATAGCGACACGTTACTGGCCTTGATCACCTCGAGGCCGAGGAACTCCTCGTAAAAGCGTCGCGTCTGCTCCAGATCGACGCTCTCCAGCGTCCCGTGCGATATGAAATTCAACTTCAACGCGGGCTCTACTTTTGACCTGGCGGGTCCATCACTCATTGCTGTCACCTGGGTCTAACCGACCACGCAGACGTTGCGAAGCTCCGAATAAAATTCCAACGAATGAACGCCCCCCTCGCGGCCGAGACCGGAGCGCTTCGATCCGCCGAAAGGGGTCCGCAGGTCGCGCAGGAACCAGGAGTTGATCCAGACCACCCCGACGCCGAGCCCGGCAGCCATCCGCCTGCTGCGGCCCACATCCCGCGTCCACACGGTCGCGGCGAGCCCGTATGGGGTATCGTTCGCCAGAGCGAGCGCTTCCTCCTCCGTCCCGAACGGAGCAATATGACAGCAAGGGCCGAAGATCTCCTCGCGCACCACTCGGGATGACTCCGGCAATCCGGTCCAGATCGTCGGCTGGATCCAGGCGCCCCCGGAAAGCGCGGCCGGCACCTTGGGCACACCTCCGCCGCAGACGACGCGCGCGCCCTCCTCCACCGCCATGCGGTAATAACTCAACACTTTCTCTCGATGTGCGAGGCTGATCAGCGGCCCGATGCCGGTGCTCTTATCGGAGGGGTGGCCCGGCTTCAAGGCCTCCGCGTTCCGGCGCAGCGCCTCGACGAAGCGCGCGAAAATCTCTCGCTGAACATACACCCGCTCGGTTCCGAGGCAGACCTGTCCGCAGTTCATGAAAGTCGAGCGGCTGATGCCCGCCACGGCGGCCTCGAAATCACAGTCCGCGAAGACGATGCCCGGATTCTTGCCGCCCAGCTCGAGCGACACCGGGCGAACGCCGGTCGCCGCGGCCTTCATGATGGCTTCGCCGGTACGCGTCTCGCCGGTGAAGGTCACCGCCGCTACTCCAGGATGTCCGGTCAGAAGCTCACCGGTCGAACCCTCGCCCAAGCCATGTACAACGTTGTAAACACCCGCGGGCATGCCGACGGTTTGCATGACCTCCCCGAGAAGCGTGGCTGTTCCAGGGGATTCTTCCGAAGGCTTGACGACCACCGTGTTGCCGCACGCAAGCGCCGGAGCCACTTTCCAAGTCATGAGCAACAATGGCAGGTTCCAGGGGCAGATTACAGCGACAACGCCGCGCGGCACCCGTATGGAGTAATTGAGCGCCGCGCGCCCGTCCGGCGTCGTCATCTCGAAGCATTCGGTGGGCACGTTCTTGATGACATCGGCAAAGACGCGAAAGTTGGCAGCGCCTCGCGGAATATCGAGGTGCGATGCGAGCGCCCTTGGCTTGCCGGTATCCTGCACCTCCGCATCGATGAAATCTTCGGCTCGACGATCGATCTCCGCGGCAACAGCCTCCAGCAAAGTCACCCGCTGAGCCGGCGTGAGGCGGCCCCAGGGCCCCTGAAGGGCCGCTTGTGCGGCCTCCACCGCGGCATTGACCTCTGGAAGGCCCGCCTCCGGAACCGTACCCACCAAACTACCATCGACCGGTGAGCGTTTCTCGAACTGGCCGCCCGAGTGACTGGCCACGAACCGGTTCCCGATGAAATGCGCGAATGTCAGGCTGAGCATGGTCCTGAGACGTTACGGGCGCCCGGTGCCAAGGTCGAATGAAAACTCGACATGGAGGACATGCACATACGCAATGCTCGCGGGACGCCAACGCTCCCGGCGCCCCTGAAGGGTGCACGTCCGCCGTCACTGCGCTAATATGAAGCCATGCACCGGTCCCGATTAGCGGTGAGCTTCGCCAGCCTGGACCTGAATCTGCTTCGGGTCTTCGACGCCATCTACAGCGCGCGCAGCGTCACGACCGCCTCCTCGACCCTGCACCTCACCCAGCCCGCGGTGAGCAAACAGCTGAATCGCCTACGCGAGATCTTCGACGATCCGCTGTTTGTCCGCACCATCGACGGCATGGCACCCACGCCCCGCGCGGAAGCCCTGGCCGGCCCCATCCATCGCGCCCTCATCGAGGTGCGCAGCGCATTCGACAGCCAGGTTGGTTTTGATCCCTCCGTCTCGGATCGCATCTTCCGCATCTTCATGAACGATGCCGGCCAACTGGCCCTGCTGCCGCGGCTGCTCGCGCTGGTGGCGAAGGAAGCTCCGCAGGTCAACATCGAAACGGTGCAGATGCCTCCGGCGCGCATGCGCGCCATCGGCCTGGAGTCCGGTGACGTCGACCTGGCCGTCGGCTATTTCGAGGACTTCGACGGCTCGATTCACTGCCAGGTCCTCTTCGAGGAGCGTTATGTCGGCATGGTGCGCGAGGACCATCCCGAGATCCATGAGAGCCTCTCGTTCGAGCAGTTCCTGCACGCATCCCACCTCGTCTATCAACCGGCCGGCGGCGGGCATGTGTCCCAGGAGAGCTTCGTGGACAAGGCGTTCTGGGCGGCCGGCATCCACCGGCGTGTGGCGGTCCGCCTGGCGCACGTCGTGGGCGTCTCCTCGATGGTGTGCAATACCGATCACCTGGTCGTCATTCCCCATCGGCTTGCGCTCAGTTGCTCGCGGCTGGTCCCCGTCCGAATACTCGAGCTGCCGATCGAGATCCCGCGCTTCAAGGTCACCCAATACTGGCATGACCGCTTCCACGCCGATCCCGGCAACGAGTGGCTGCGCGGAATATTCCGCCGTCTGTATGGAAGCCGCGACGCCTCGAGCGGCGACCCGGATCCGGCCGGCGAAGCCATCAGCTCGGTCGCCGCTTTGATCGAATACGGCTGAGCGGCGCGCTCTTTCCGCGGACTATTCCTACAGGGTATCCGCGACATTCCGACAGGTGATTCGACTTCGCATCGGAACGCCCCTTAGGATCTCCGGGGTCCATCTGGGTAGCTCGATGATCACCTTGGAAGATATCCGATACGTGCGTCTTGGCACGAGCGACATGGACGCCGCCGTGACATTCGCCACACGGATACTGGGACTCGAGATCGCTACGCAGGATCGTCACGCGGCCTACTTGCGATCCGATGCACGCGACCATACGCTCGTCTACCTTGACGCTCCCGCCGACGACCATACTGTTGGGTTCGAGCTCGGATCAGTCGACGAGCTCGAGAAAGCCGCCGCGCAACTCGAGTCGGCGGGTTTTCCCGTCCACGCCGGGACCGCCTCCGAGTGCGAGCAGCGGCGTGTCGGGGCGTTCGTAAGCTTCCGGGAGCCCAGCGGCACCACCCTCGATCTGGTCGCGAGACCTTGGCACAGTGGACGGGCCTACTCCCAGTTCCGCATGGCCGGGATCACCGGCTTCTCGCATGTCGGCCTGTACACCAAGGCCCCCGCCCGGGACGAGAAATTCTGGACCTCCACGTTGAGCGCCAGGGTCAGTGACTGGATCGGAGAGGCGCCGCTGCTGAGAATCGACGAGGTCCATCACAAGATCGCCCTGTTTCCCGCCGCTCGCCACGGCGTGCAACATATCAACCACCAGGTCGAGAGCATCGACGACATCATGCGGTCGTACTACCTCCTGCGTGAGCAAGGCGTGCGCATCCGCTTTGGGCCCGGGCGCCACCCGACCTCCGGGGCCACGTTTCTGTATTTCGAAGGACCCGACGGCATGACATACGAATACTCCACGGGCGTGCGCCTGATCGCGGACGAGTCGAGCTACGCGCCGCGCCAGTTTCCCTTCCGCCCCGCCTCATTCTGCATGTGGGGGGCAAAACCTGACATTCCCGAATTCCAGACCTGAGCCCGGCGGAGCATGAGCGTATCCGAGCAAGCAGCGCAGCTCGTGCGTATCGCCTCGCGCGCCATCGGCAATGCCGGGCTGGCCCACGCCTATGGCCACTGCAGCGCTCGACTGGATGCCCGTCATTTTCTGGTCAGCCCGGCCAAGCCTCTGGGAATGGTCTCCCAGGCGGACGAGCCGGTCCCGGTATCGACCGAAGACCCGCTGCCGCCGGATGTGTTGGGTGAAGTCCGTATTCACCAACAGATCTATCAGCTGCGGCCCGATGTGCGCGGCATCGTCCGGTTTCAGTCGCCGAAGCTCATGAGCCTCTCCGCGCTCGGCCGCTCTCCGAGCGCGCGGCACGGCTTCGGGAGCTACTTCGCGCCCGAGCCGCCTTTCTGGGACGATCCGCGACTCGTGCGCGACGACGAGCGGGCAGCGGCCGTGGCTGAGCGCCTGCAAAGCGCCCGCGCCATCGTACTGCGGGGGAACGGGGCCGTCACCGTGGGACGGTCGTTACAGGAGGCCTGCGTCCTCGCCTGGTATCTGGAGGATTCGGCTCGCGTTGAGTT
>DASZVD010000096.1:0-2168 GCA_035547375.1 Steroidobacteraceae bacterium | reverse complement strand
CACTCGGCATTCTGTTGTTTCAGGACCTGGCGGTCCTGCCCGTGCTGGCCATCCTGCCCCTGATCTCCCGGGCCACCCCCACTCACACGACCGGCGGCGCCCTCTGGCTCATTCTGGTCAAGCTTGTCGGGGTGATCGCGGTAGTCATCATCGGCGGCCGATTATTGCTGCGCCCGGCGCTGCGCATCGTGGCGCGGATACGGGTCGCGGAGGTCTTCACCGCCGCGGCGTTGCTGACCGTCATTGCAACAGCCTTGCTCGCCAATCTCGCAGGACTGTCGATGTCGCTCGGCGCGTTCCTCGCCGGAGTGCTGCTCGCCGACAGTGAGTTCCGGCACGAGCTCGAGGCGGACATCGAGCCCTTCAAGGGCCTGCTGCTCGGCCTGTTCTTCATTGTCGTCGGCATGTCGGCGAACCTGGGCCTGCTCACGTCCGAGCCGTTCGCCCTGCTGGGCGTCACGCTCGGGCTCATGTCGATCAAGCTGCTGGCCATCGCGCTGCTCGGCCGTTTCACGGGCCACAAAGGCTCCTCCGCCTGGCGCCTGGGCGTGACGCTCCCGGCGGGCGGCGAGTTCGCGTTCGTGCTCTTCACATTGGCAACGCATCAGCGGATTCTCGACGCGCGGACCGCCGACATGCTGATCCTTGCCGTAACACTCTCGATGATGCTCGGGCCGCTCCTGCTGGTGGTCTACGACGGCATCGCGAGCCGCTGGGCGGCCGGCCCCACGCGTCCCTTCGACGAAATCGACGAGCGCGACATTCCGGTCATCATTGCCGGCTTCGGGCGCTTCGGTCAGATCGTGGCGCGCATACTGGGCTTGCGGCGGATCCCGTTTACGGCGCTCGACAGCAGTCAGACCCATGTCGATTTCGTTCGCAGGTTCGGTAATGAGGTGTACTACGGTGACGCCTCGCGGCTGGATCTCCTGCGGGCCGCGGGCGCCGAAACGGCAAAGGTTTTCGTCCTGGCGATCGACGACGTCGAGACTTCGATCCGCACCGCCCAGCTGGTGCGAGCGGAATTTCCGAAGCTGAGGATTTTCGCGCGAGCACGCAACCGGCAGCACACTTTCGCTCTCATGGATGCCGGCGTGACCCACATCATCCGGGAGACTTATCTGTCCAGCCTCGACCTGGCAGCCTCGGTGCTGCAGGAATTGGGCGAGACCCAGGCGTCGGTCCGCAACACCGTGCGGCGGTTCCGCCAACACGACGAAGCCACGCTGGCAGCGCAATATGCGGTCAAGGAGGACGAGGCGAAATTCCTCGCCACCTCGCGCGAGGCGGCTCAGCAACTGGAAAAGCTGTTCGAGACCGACGCAGCGAAATCGGAGTAGATCCATGGACGAGGCACGTCAGGTCCGGGACTTCTGGTTCGGCAAGCTGCCGCTCACGGCCGAGGCGGTGGATGAGCGCGTCGAGCTCTGGTTCGGGAATAAAGGCCGGGAAGCAGTCGACGAGACGATTCGAACGCGGTTCGGCGGCCTGGCCGGGCGTGCGGCAACAGGATCGCTCGATGGCTGGGCGGACAGTCCACGACGGTGCCTGAGCCTGATCCTGCTGCTCGATCAGTTTCCGCGCAATATCCACCGAGGCACGGAGCGTGCGTTCGCCTGTGATGCGAAGGCTCTGGCCCTCACTCTATCGGGAATCCAGTCCGCGGCCGACGCGGCGCTCGATATCGTCGAGCGGATATTCTTCTACATGCCGCTGCAACACAGCGAAGCGCGCGAAGTGCAGGACGAATCCGTGGCGGCCTTTCGCCGCCTGGCCCGGGAGGCTCCCGGCCCGCTGCGAGGCCTTTTCGAAGAATCGCTGCGCTCAGCCGAGCGGCATCGGGAAATCATCGAGCGCTTCGGACGCTTCCCTCACCGGAACGAGGCGCTCGGCCGGGCGAGCACCCCGGCGGAAGATCTTTGGCTGAAGAGCCACGGGCGCATGGGGCAGTGAGCGACCACGGCGGGCGGTGCTGGGTGGCGCATGCGACGGTCAGCGCTAAGGAGGGACGATGGCGGTCTCACTCGTGGACGAGCCGCTCCAGGCTGCGCAGGCGGCGCTCCAAGTCGTGCTGCTCTTCGAGGAGCTCCACGGCCAGGGCGGCGCCACTGACGTTCACACCCAGGTCGCGCATCAGACGCGCGACCGTTCGGAGGCGAGGCAGCTCC
>DASZVD010000095.1:0-5092 GCA_035547375.1 Steroidobacteraceae bacterium | reverse complement strand
GCAATGATGGCCATCACCGTGCCCAGCTCGAGGATGTCCGCTTCCGAGAAGTGCTCACGCAGTCGCGCGAACAGCTCGGGCGACAACTCGCCCGCCATGTTGGTGAGAGCCAGCTGCTCGGCGTAAGCGATCACCGCACGCTCGGCCGGTGTGAACGGCTCGTCATGGCCGGCCAGCAGCGCATCGATCTGAGCGCTCGTGAAACCCGTCTCCCGCGCGCCGGGAATGTTCTGTTCGTTGCAGGTCCGGCAGCCGTGCAGCAGCGACAGCTTCAGCCGCGCCAGCTGTTTGTAGCGCTGGCCGACCTGGCCGCCGAAGAACAGGCCCCCGTAGAACCGGTTCATCACGAGGTCGAGCACCAGCGGTGCCTGTGCGAAGACTTCCACGAAGGTGGCGGAGCCGGTCAGCTCGTTGAGCTTGTCCCAGGCCGGCCGCCACTGCGGCGCGAGCTGCTCGCGCGGAATACGGGAAAGGACGGTTGCACTCATATCGGATGCTCTCCGCTCGGACGAGGCCGCCCGAGTGTACTGCGGATAATAAACAGTCAGTACTGTTTTTTTAAGGACCGCCGAGTATAGTGCCCCGCGGGCCGTCGCTGACGTTGGCTGGGGAGCGCGGATGGGTGAGCTGATCCTGCATCACTTCGATTGGTCGCCGTTTGCGGAGAAGGTGCGCGTCGTCCTGGGCCTGAAGGGTCTGGAGTGGGATTCCGTGCAGATCCCGATGATCCTGCCGAAGCCGGACCTGATGCCGCTCACGGGCGGCTATCGCAAGACCCCGGTGCTGCAGATCGGCGCCGACATCTATTGCGACACACGGTTGATCGCCCGTGAGCTGGAGCGCCGCTTCCCAACACCCACCCTCTTCCCGGACGGCCAGCGCGGCCTGGCTCTCGCCCTGTCGCATTGGAGCGATACCGCGTTCTTCGAGCCTGGCGCGGGATTGTCCATGGCCCTGGCGAAGGAGGTTCCGCAGGCCGTCGTCGCCGACCGGAAGAAGCTCTTCGAATTCATGGATTTCACGCAACTCGATGCGCGCGTGCCGTACCTTCTCACGCAGCTGCGGGCGAATGCCGCGTTGGTCGAGGAACAGCTCGGCGATGGGCGCCCGTTTCTGTTGGGACAACGACCAGGTTGGGCTGACATCAACGCGTATTTCCCGCTGTGGATGGCGCGAACCTTCGTACCCGGCGCGGTCGAGCCGCTGCTCGCGCCGAACACTCGCACGGCAGCCTGGGAAGCGCGCATCAGAGCGTTTGGCCACGGCAAGCGAACTGACATCGACGCCGCCGACGCCTTGCAGATCGCGAACCGGGCGACACCCCTCCCGGGCAAGGGCATCGACGAGTCAGATCCCCTTCAGCTTCGCGAAGGCGAGCACGTCAGTGTGACACCCGACGATTACGGCAAGGTCCCCGTTACGGGTGCGCTCGTCACCCTGACCCTCGACGAGGTCGCCGTTGCGCGAAGCGCCGATCGCGTGGGAATGGTCGTGACTCATTTTCCACGGATCGGCTATCGCATCGTGCGCGCGGCTGCGGAGATTCGTGGCGGCGGCGCTCGCTGAGCGGGATGTGTTATTGCGGATGATCATTTCCGGCTTCCGCCCGGTGATCCACCAGGGGTGCCGGGAGCACATCCTTGTCGGTGAGCGTCTCCAGAAACGCGATCACGTCGTCAATGTCGGCGTCGCTCCATGCCGGGGCAGCGCCTTTCTCGAGCGTGAGGGGCTTGTCGATGACATCGACGTTGCCGCGCCGGTCGGCCGGAAGATCATCGAACTTCTCGCCCGGATACCACAGGGCGGGGTCGGTGTCGCGTCTGACATAGAATCGGAGCGCTTCCTTCAGCGTATGGAAGCGTCCGTTGTGAAAAAGGACCGCGCGGGTCGCGACATTCCGCAGGGTCGGGGTTTTGAACAGCCCGCAGTATTTTGCCGCCGCGGCCTGATCGCTCCTGAGAGGGCCGCAGACACCCTCGTCGTAATAACCGGCCGTGCCGTTGGCGGCGATCTCCGGGTTGCGCGGCACGCCGAGGGCCTCGAACTGATAATCCGTGAACAAGGGATGGGAGCCATCGGCTCCCTTGCGGTCGAGATGGCAGACCGCGCAGTTTCCACGCTGCGGGTCGTCGAACAACGCCTTGCCCCGCAGCTCCTGCGGTGTCAGCTCCGCCTTGCCGTCGAGATAGTCGTCGTACCTGCTGCTGTAGGGATGGAAGCTGGGGTCGTCCAGCTCGAATCGCTCGAGCGCGAGGAGCGCCGCGGCGTAGGCCTTGTCCGGGTCGGCGAACACCTCGGCGCCGAAGGCTTCGCGGAATTCGCCGACGTAGGCCGAGCGCTCGAGAGCCGCGGCCACTGCCGCGGGGCTGGGATTCGCCATCTCGTTCGGCGCCAGCAGCGGAAAGGCCGCCTGCTCGTGCAGTGTGGCGAAACGGCCGTCCCAACCGAAGCCGCCCCGGGGCGGCTCCTCGCCTTCCAGGATGCGTTCCGCGCGGCTCGCCACGTAGGGAATGGACCAGACCGGCGTTCGATTCAACACATAACGCAGTGACGGCACGGCGCGGGCACCTTGCCGATCGACGGCGGGGCCGCCCAGCTGCACGGCGAGCGCATTGGGCGGACCGTAGGCGTGCCGGGGGCTGTGACAGGTGGCGCAGGAGATCCGCCCCGACGCCGACAAAGAAGGGTCGAAAAAGATCCGCTTGCCCAGGGCCGCGAGATCGGTGGCCCCGGCCTGTCCCCCGAGCAGCAACGCAAACAGTGTCAGGGCGGCGGCGGCAGATCCCTGCCGGACGGGCCCTGACGCACGCTCCGCCAGGGCCCGCGGACGGGCATCAGAACCAGGGAACCGGCACGTGACCGTGTTGCGGCCAATAGTCATGCTGGAAAACGTTGCGATCGTTACCGATGGTATTGAGGAAGTAGCCGATACCCGGATCGTCAGCGGCGTAGCCCAGGTGCTCGTGTAGCTCGAAGATGTCCTCGAGACTGCGCAGCAGCGAGTAGTGATTGTACTGGGTATCCGAGGTGCTCCCGGGTTTCACGAACGGCGACAGCAGAACGGCGCCGATGCGGTCCCCACCATAGCCATCCACGACGATGTTCTCTTGCAGGGCCGGTGTGTTCACCAGCGTGGCCGAGCCCGGGCGCACTCCCGAGAGGTTCGGGCCGGGCTGCTCGTTGCAGCAGGTCGCGCCGGGGAACGTGATGTCCACGACCGTCTGGCCGGTGCTGCTGTTCACGGTCTCATCGAGCGTGTAGCTGCTCTCGTCGAAGGTGATGATGAGCAGGCCGTCCTCCTGGTAAGCCGGCGAGGCCAGGATCTGCGGCACCCACTTCTGCAGGAACGCATCGATCGAGGTCAGGCCGCCGGGCTGGCCGTTCGCGCAGGTCGTGCCCGCCGCGCCGGTGCCGCTGCCGTCGTGGCCGTCGTCACACAGATTCGGGGTGATGAAAACGAGGTTCGGGGTCGTGGACTTCCTCTGCAGGTCCTTGCTCAGGTTCGCATCGAGATTCACGACGTGCGTCTTGCAGTTGGGCGAGTCGATGATCGAGTGGAAGTACATGAACGGATTGTGGCGCGTGGCATAGGCATCCCCCAGCGGCACGGCGGTGCTCGGCGCTTCCGCGGTGTTGGTGTTATCGGTGCCCACGCCGATCACCGGATGGCCGCACGTAGCGCTCTCACGAGCCGGGTCGTTGCCCATGTCGCCCATGTAGCCCCTCCAGCTCAAGCCTTTCCCGGACATCTGATCCACGAGCGTCCTGATGTTCTTCGGGTAGATGCAGCCGCCGTTCGCGATCACCTGGCCATCGCGGGCGACACCCTTCACCACGACGTCGTTGTAGTTGCCGATCGAGCCGCCGCTCAGCCCGGGCAGGCAGTCATTGACGGTGTCCTGCGTGGGCGCCTGGCCGCTGAGGAGCGAGATGTAATTATCCAGGCTGACGTGTCCGGTGCCGTAGTACTGCGTGAGCAGGGCTCCCATCGGGACGAGAGTCTTCTGCAGGTAAGGATCCTGGGTGCTGGTGCCGAAGGTATCGCTGAAGTTCTTGTTTTCCAGAACAATGATGAACACGTGCTTCACACGGGCCGCGGACGTCGACACCTGATCATCGTGGTTGCGAGCGAAACCGGTGGTGACCGCGGCCAGAGCGCCCAGGAAAACGAGCGGCATGAGCCGCCAGCTGCGATGTTTCATCATGATGTCCCCTGCGGAAATGAATTATTCGGACGCTCCCTGCAGCGCCGCTGGCAGCCTAATGGGGAAACGTTACAGGCAGGTTGCCAGGAGCACGCGGGCTCCCCGTGCGCTCACCTTGTGACGTGCGCTGACGCCGGCCGAGGTTGCGGCACTGGCCGCGCAGTGGACAGGTATGATCGACGCTCCAAGGAGCTGCTCATGAAGACGTTGCTGGCTGTTGCGGAAGACCTGGCTACCGGTGCCACGACGAGCCGCCGGCTCATCGAGGACTGCCTCGGGCGTATCGCGGACCCTGCCGGAGAGGGCCGGCGAACGTTCCTGAAAGTCCACGCGGAGGCTGCCCGCGCTGCCGCCGACTACTACGACCAGCTGCGCAAGCACGGCGCGAGCTCATCGCCCTGGGCCGGCATTCCGGTGTCCGTCAAGGATCTTTTCGACATCGACGGCGATGTGACGACAGCGGGATCAACGGTCCTGCGCGACGCTCCAGCCTCCAAGGCGGATGCCGCGACCGTCGCCAGGCTGCGCGCGGCGGGCTTCATTCCGATCGGCCGCACGAACATGACCGAGTTCGCTTATTCCGGGCTCGGCCTGAATCCTCACTACGGCACGCCCTTGAATCCATTCGAGCGGAGCCGGGGCCGCGCGCCCGGAGGCTCCTCTTCCGGCGCTGCCGTCTCCATCACCGATGAGATGGCGTACGGCGCTCTGGGAACCGACACGGGGGGCTCCTGCCGCATCCCGGCGGCCTTCTGCGGCATTGTCGGCTTCAAGCCGACGGCCCGCCGCGTGCCGCTCACGGGCGCATTTCCCTTGTCCGCCACGTTGGACTCGGCAGGACCGCTGGCGGCCTCCGTCGGTTGCTGCGCGACCCTCGACGCCGTATT
>DASZVD010000094.1:0-4765 GCA_035547375.1 Steroidobacteraceae bacterium | reverse complement strand
TCCTGGCAGCACAACTCCAACAGCTCGGCCGCGCGCTCGGGCTGTTCGGCCTTGAGCGCGTGCTCGATGGCCTCCAGGTGAAAGCCGCGCTCCCAGAACCAATGGCTCGCCCGCAGGTGCAGCTCGGCTTCCGCTCCCGGGCTTGCTTCGCGCAGACGCCGCACCAGGAATTCCGCGAACAGGTGGTGGTATCGGTACCAGGTGCGCTCGTCGTCGAGACACAGGAGGAATAGCCCGGATTGCTCGATGAAGCTCAGCATCCTGCGGCCGTGCTTCTGGCGGGTCACGGCGTTGCACAGATCCGGCGACAGCCGCTCCAGCACCGAGGTCGCGAGGAGGAACTCACGCACTTCGGCGGCTTGTGAGCCGATGACCTCCTCGGCGAAGAAGTCCGAGACCGAGCGCCGGCTGCCCGTGAACGAAGCGAGCAATTCCTTCGGCGCGACATCCTGACGCAGCGCGATGCGCGCGAGCTTGATGCCCGCGATCCACCCTTCCGTGCGCTCCTCCAGGACAGCGTATTCGGGCTCTCCCAGGGCGACCTGGCCGCCGCTCGACATGAATCGTTGGAGCTCCTCGCCCGTGAATCGAAGGTCATCCACGCTCAGCTCCAGGAGCTGGCCGCCGGCGCGGATGCGCGCCAGGGGCATCTCCACGATGACCCGCGAGGCGAATACGAAATGCACGTTGAGCGGGCTGCGCTCGATCAGGCGGTGCAGGACCGCCAGGGCGGCGGCCGGCAACAGGTGAACGTCATCGAGAAAGAGAAAGACCGGCTCGCCCGCCTGCTCCAGCTCATTGACGATCGCGGCGAGCAGCGGCTCGAATTTCGTGTACACGTCGCCGCCGCTGGCGCGCTTGACCGCACTTTTGAAGGACAACCCGGCGGCCGCCAGCGCGGCGGCCACGTAAGTGAGCAGTCCCACCGGCTCCTGGTCGGCGGCGTCGATCGACAGCCAGCCCGCGCGGGTCTGCCCCGCCCTGAGCTGGCGCAGCCATTGCGACAGCACGCTGCTCTTGCCATAGCCGGCCGGTGCCTGGATGAGGGTCAATTTCACCCTGGCGGCGTCATCGAGACGGGCTTGCAGCCGTGGCCGGCTGACCAGGTTGCCCGGGTCCAAAGGCGGGTCCAGCTTCGTTCTCAGCAGGTCCACGGTGTCCCCCTCTTGGCGCGCGAGCGCGCCTTGACTCACCATTTTCCTCACGTGGCCGGTTCGCGCCCCAAGGCGTTTTCCCGCCACTCGCGTCTTGGGAAAATGCGGCTTCGCGCGCCCGGCCGGTCCTATCTTTGGATAGTACGGCGCGCCGCGCGAAGCGCAACCGGAGCTTGGACGGGGCGCCTTCAGACCCGCAGGGCGGCGTCGATCCGGATCGTTGCGGCGTTCAGATACTCGTTCTCGAGCAGGTAGCAGGCGAGGCCGGCGAACTCTCCGGGCTCGCCCGCGCGTTTGGGGAAGGGGACGCTCTCCAGAAAGGCCGCCGTCGCGGCCGGTGCGAGGCCCTGGAACATCGGGGTCTCCATCAGTCCCGGAGCGATGCAATTCACCCGGATGCCCAGGGGCGCGAGCTCGCGAGCGAGGGCCAATGTCATGCCGACGACACCCGCCTTGCTGGCCGCGTAGGCGGCGCCGCTCGCGCCACCTTCGAATGCCCGGATCGACGCCGTGTTCACTATGACGCCACGCTCCCCTGAGCCGTCTCGAGGCTTGCCCCGGGCGATGAGTGCGGTGGCATGGCAGCTGACGATGTAGGTCCCGGTCAGGTTCACGTCGATGACGCGACGAAAGGGAGCCGCGCCGGAGGGACCGGAGCCGCTCAAGAGAGGACTTGGAATGATGATCCCGGCGCAGTTGACGCAGGCGTGGAGTGCGCCGAAGTGCTCGATGACCTGCGCCAGTGCCTCGCTCACCGACACCTCATCCGTAACATCCGCGCTCAGTCCCAGGAAACTCTTCTCGTGGCCAACAGCGTTGGCTGGCGCGGACAGATCCAGCGCCGCGACGCGCGCGCCCCGTCGCAACAGCTCCGTTACCGTGGCGCGACCCAGCCCGGAGGCGGCCCCGGTGACCAGGCAGACGCTGTCACGAATCAACATCGGGTGCGCTCCGGGTGAAGAGGACGTGGAGGGGACGGAAGGATCGGGTAAACAGTCCGAGATAGCGGGGTGGCGCCTCGCCTGGGGCGAGTCTCAAGTCGGGCAGCCTGTCGAGCAGCGCTTCCAGGCCGACGCGCATCTCCGCCCGGGCGAGCGCCATCCCCACGCAAGTTCGTGGGCCTGCATTGAATGCGAGATGGTCGCGTGGCTTGGGGCGGCCGAGATCGAGCGTGCGCGCGTGCGGATAATGGTCCGGATCCCTGTTGGCGGCCGCATTGATGGTGAAGACCACCTGATTCGCTTTGACCGTCACGCCGCCCACGTCGCTGTCCTGGTTGGCGATGCGATAGCGGTACTGAACCGAGCCCCACAGGCGCAACACTTCGTCTATGAAGGGCAGCAGGGCGCGTTGCCGGTCGCCGGCGACCGCGCGCAAGGTTTCCGGTTGGGACAGCAGCACGTAGATGGCATTCGACAGCGCGTGTACCGTGGTATCGCTGCCGCCGAGATACAGCTCCCGACACGTCGCCAGAAGATCCTCCTCCGTTGCATCCTCCAACAGGGCGGGAGCCTCGGCCCACAGCCGGCTCACCAGGTCATCGGCCGGCTGCGCGCGTCGCTTGCGCAAATAGGGGAGCAGGATCGAGTTGAGCTCCGCGGAGGCTGCCAGGGCGTCGCGGGCCTGGGTCGCGTCACCGAAGTGACGGCTGCCGGCCCACTTCATGATCACCTCGTGCAGGTGCAACGCGTGCTCGAGGAAGGCATCGTCCGCGGGATCCATTCCGAACAGCGACATCAGCACCCGGCTGGGAAGCTGTGCGGCGAACTCACTGTACAGCTCGGCCCGGCCGCGCGAGCTGAACCGGTCGATCAGGTGGCGAGTGATCGGCACGACGTGGTGGTCGGTGTACAGCTCCACGTTTTTCGGACTGAACAACTGCAGGACGTAGCGCCGCATCCGCTCGTGCTCGGCGCCTTGCAGGACCACCAGATTGCGACGGCCGCCTTTGATCTTGACCAGGGTCTCGTCGGCGTCGGCATACGGGTGCCTGAACAGTTGCTCGTTCATCAGGACGTGACGGCACAGGTCGTAGCTCAGCACGATCCAGCCGCCGAGGCCTTCATCCCAACTGATCGGGTTCTCGGCGCGCAGCGCGTCGAAGTATGGATGCGGGTCGGTGTCCGTGGTCGAGAGAAGGGAGCCGGCTCGGGAGGTGTCGGTCATTGTGGGGTGCTCGGTGGGGGCGTTTGGCCTGTGCCGGCGCCGCTGGCCGGCATCAGGTTGCGGCCGAGGCCGCCGTCCACGATCAGGTTGATCCCGTTGATGAAGGCGGCTTCCGTGCCGAGGAGGAAGAGTACGGCGCCGGCGATGTCTGCCGCAGTTCCCAAGCGCCGCAGGGGAATCGTGCTCTCGCGTTGTGCCCGCCGGGCAGCATCGGCGTAGCCGCGCGAAGTCATTCCGGTGAGTGTCGGACCCGGTGACACGCAGTTGCAGCGGATACCCACGGGTCCCCACTCGATCGCCATCTGCTCGACCAGCCGGACCAGCGCTGCCTTGCTGGCCGCGTAGGCTCCCAGCGGTGGTGTTGGATGATCCGCCGAAATGGAGGCGGTTGCGACGATGGCGCCGCCGGATTTCGCGAGCAAGGAATACGCTGCCTTGCCCAGCAGCCAGGTGGGACGGGTATGGATTGCGAACTGAAAGTCGAAATCCTCGATGGAGAGATCCTTCAGCGGGGCGCCGCGCAAGGCTCCTGCGTTGCTGACGATCGCATCCAATCCTCCGAGCTCCTGTGCGGCCGACTCCACCAGGCGTTGCGAGGTTTCCGGCACGGTGAGGTCGCCGGCGCGAGTGACGACATGCGCGCCCAGTGCGCGCAACTCCTGTGCCGTCGTTTCCAACGCAGCGGCGCTCAAATCGCACAGCACCGCAGCGAGGTTGCCCTTGGTCGCCGCGTTCAGCGCAACTGCGCGGCCGATTCCGCTGGCCGCTCCGGTGATGATCATTCTCATGCGCCCAAGCTACGCCCGTCGACGGCGCAGGGTGGCCTATCTTTTGACAGGAGACGGCCGGATGTCCCGGTGCGAATCTCGCGCTCATGGCCGAATCAACCCCCGCGCCGCCGCCAGTTTCGGGGCTCTCGCTTGCCGGGAGCACCCCGTACACCATCAGCGCGGCCGACAACGCCCGCGTGTGTAAGTTGGTGGGCGTGGAGCCTGACGCGGACGGAAACGCCCATCCCATTTTCTTCTACATTGCCACCCAGGTCGGCATGGGCATGTCGGTCGCAGGCCTGTGCGCGGCTTGCGAATTCGATGTCGAGAAGGGGCCGCTGCTGGCCTCCAGCAAAACGGAGTTTCCGGGACCGCTGCGCATCGGTGTCCCGTACGACGTTCGGGGTGAGATCCTGAGCCTCACCCGCAAGCCGAGCCGCAAGCTCGGTGTCATCGACCTGTTGGAATATCAGTTGCGACTGCACGAGGCCGGGGGTGAGGTGGTGCTGAAGACAACCCATGTCTGGGTCTTGCCGCGCGGGATGATCGCGTGAAGTCGCAGGATGGCCACGTGAAGTCGCGGGACGGCCATGTGAAGCCGCAGATCGGTGATCTTCTGAGGCCGTTGCGCATTCCCAGTGTGTCCGCCGCGGACATGCACGACTGGGCCCGCGT
>DASZVD010000093.1:0-2540 GCA_035547375.1 Steroidobacteraceae bacterium | reverse complement strand
CGCGGAGCTTGCGGGCCACCGTCATGCCGTCTTCGCCCGCGAGCCGCAGATCCAACACGATGAGGTCGATCGTCTCCTTGCTCAGGAGCTCGGTCATCGCGATGCTGTGCGCCACGGCGCTGACTCGCAGGCCGTTGGTTTGCAGGTATTCCTGCAGCAGCTGGCGGATCTGCGGATCGTCGTCGACGACCAGGACGTGCGCGGCGACGGTATCGGTCATGACTGCGGTCCTCCTGCCGGCGCGCTCTTGCCGCGGACGCGGGCCAGGGCCTCGGCCAGTTCCCTGCGCTGCAGGGGCTTGTGCAGCACTTCGGTCACGCCGAGCGCTGCCGCTTTCGCCACGAGATCGGGGCCGCCGTGACCGCTCATGAGCACGATGGGCAGATGGGCACGGATCTCCCGGACGGCGCGCGCGAGCTCGGTTCCCGTCATCTCGGGCATGGCTTCGTCGGTCAACAGGACATCGAAGCGCCCGGGGTCCGCCCGCAATGCCTGGAGCGCCTCGACAGGGGTCGCGAATCCCACCGGCTCGTAGCCCAGCTCCGCCAGGATCTCTTCGGAAAGGCTCACCAGAGCCGCTTCGTCATCGACGATCATCACTGCTTCACCCGCGCCCGGCGGGAGCTGCGTCCGCGGTGCCGCCACCGGCCGGGGAGCCTCGCCCGCATCGGGCAGCCAGATCTCGAAGCGGGTGCCGCGACCGGCCTGGGTGACGACATCGATGGCCCCTCCCAGGTCGGCGACTATGCCATGGACCAGGGACAATCCGAGACCGGTTCCCGCGCCGACGCTCTTCGTCGTGAAGAAGGGATCGAAGATGCGCTCATAGACCGATTCCGCAATGCCCCCGCCGGTGTCCTGCACGACCAGGCGCAGGTACTTTCCGGGAATGAGCGTGCCCCGCGCCACCGGCCGGGAGTCGCTCAGGGTGGCCGGCTCGAGCCTGACCGTCAGCACGCCGCCCTCGGGCATGGCCTGTTGCGCGTTGGTGCACAGGTTCATGATGACCTGGTGGAGGCGCGTTGCGTCGCCTATGACCGCGGCGTTCGGCGCGGCGAGCTGCTTGTCGAGCCGGATCTGCGCCGGCAAGGAGGCGGCCAGCATCGCCAGCGCCTCTTCGATCACGGACTGCAGGTTCACCGGCAGGCGCTCGCTCAAGCCGCTGCGGCTGAAGCCGAGGATGCGATCGACGAGCGTCTTGGCCCGCTCGGCGGCCTGCATCACGTTGTCGAGATAGCGTTTCTGGTCGCTGCCGGGCTCGCACGAGGACTGGGCCAGCTCGCCGTAGCCGATGATCGCGCCCAGGATGTTGTTGAAGTCGTGCGCTATGCCGCCGGCGAGAGTGCCGATCGCCTCCATTTTGTGTGACTGGCGCAGCTGGCTCTCCAGGTGCTCACGCTCGAGGACGGCCTGCTTGCTGGCGGTGACGTCGATGGCCGCGCCGACGAATCGGATCGCCCTGCCGTCGGGGCCGCTGAGACAGCGGCCCCGCGAGTGCAGCCAACGCCACTCGCCCTCGGGATGACGGACCCGGTATTCGATCTCGTAGCCCGGAGCGCGGCCTTCCAGACAATCCTGCCGGGTCGCCCGCATCCGCGGCAGATCGTCGGGATGAATGTCGGCCCGCCGCAGCCACGGACCGGTGACGGCCGGCGTGTCGGGTTGTTGGCCGTGCAGTAGTTTCATCTTCGGCGACATGAAGACTTCGCCGGTCACCAGGTTCCAGTCATAGTGCCCTTCGTTCGCCGCTTCCATGGCCAGGGCATACCGTTCTTCGCTTTCCCGCAGCGCCTCCTCACCCTGCTCCACGCGTCGCAGCTGCCGCAACAGCGCGGCGAGGGTGACACACCCGAGGAGGGTCAGCACTGCGGTTCTGACGGCAAGGCTCAATGTTTCGTTGCGCCAGGGTTGCAATGCGACCTCCGCGTCCCGCGTGACGGCCAACAAGAGGGGCGTGTCGCGCGCGCGGGCAACTGCGGCGAACACCCGCTTGCCCTGAATGGGGATTGGAGATGCGGGTGCGGGGCCCCCCGCCAACGTGGCGAAACTCTCCGAGTCGATGTCCCGGCGGTCCGGATTGCTGACCAGGAGCGTGCCGTCGCTCCTGAGGACGTAGATGGCTCCTCCGGCCCCCACGTCGACAGCGCCATAGAACTGCTTGAGCTGCGCCATGTCGACGATCGCAGTAACGATCCCGTCGAAGTCACCGCCCGGGGTATCGAGCCGGCGAGACAGCACCACGCTCGGCCGGTGCTCCGAGCGTGATATCAGCGGCTCGCTGATGTACATGCCGCGGCCGGGTCCGTTCCGCTGCACCGTGAAGTAGGACCTGTCGGCGTTGTGCAGGTCTCGTGTAGGAGGACCAAGCGACCGGTAACGTTGCTCGCCGTACCTGTCGAAGACAGCTATCAGGCGGACCTGACGCACGCCGGCCATGCGGCTTGCCAGCAGCTTGTCCAGCTGATCGGGAGGGACCCCTTCCGTCCGATACCAGCGTGCCGTGTCCTGGAGCAGGAGATCTATGGTTTGCCACGTCCAGG
>DASZVD010000092.1:0-4339 GCA_035547375.1 Steroidobacteraceae bacterium | reverse complement strand
CAAGCCCGCGCCGCCTCGAGGAGCCGCTCCGCGGGGACGACCTCGTCGACCATCCCCAGCTCGAGAGCGGCGGCAGGTGCCACCGTCCGGCCTTCCAGCAGCAAGGCAAGCGCGGCCTCGAGCCCGATCATTCGCGGGAGGCGTTGCGTCCCCCCCGAGCCCGGCAACAGTCCGACGGTCACCTCCGGCAAGCCCACCGTCGCTCTTGGATCATCCACGATGATCCGCCGATGGCACGCGAGACACAGCTCGAACCCGCCGCCCAGCGCGTATCCGTTGATCGCGGCGACGAACGGCTTGCCACAGGTCTCCAGCCGCCGGTGCATGGCGAAAGAGGCTCTCTCGCTGAACGCGACGGCCTGCGCCGCCGAGAGGGTCCCGCCGGCAAGACTGAGTATGTGGTGGAGATCCGCTCCCGCCATGAAGGACGGCTTGGCGGATTGGATGACCGCGCCGCCGATGGCCGGGTCGGCGGCGACGCGCTCGATCGAGGCCGTGAGCTCCTCGATGAGCTGCGGCGAAACGACGTTGACCGTTCGCGTGGGATCATCGAGTGTGATGAGCGCGATTCCCGTGGAATCCACGCTGAAACGAAGTGTGGAAGAAGCCATGCGCTCAGACTCGCTCGATGACGGTAGCGGTTCCCAGGCCGTTTCCGGCGCACAAGGTCACCAGGGCGGTGTTGGCGTCGCGACGCTCCAATTCATCGAGAGCCGTGCCCAGGATCATGGCGCCCGTCGCTCCCAGCGGGTGGCCGAGCGCGATGGCGCCGCCATTGACATTGACCCGTTGCGGATCGAGGTCCAGCTCTCGCATGTAACGCAACACGACCGCCGCAAAGGCCTCGTTGATCTCGAACAGATCGATGTCGGAGAGCGCCATCCGGCAGCGTTTCAGGAGCTTGCGCGTGAGCGGCCCCGGTGCGGTCAACATGATGGTCGGCTCGCTGCCGATCGCGGCAAACGCCTTGATCCGGGCACGGGGCTTGCGGCCCAACGCCTGACCGAACTCTCTCGTTCCCAGCAGGACGCCCGCCGCTCCATCGACGATGCCACTCGAATTCCCTCCCGTGTGGACGTGATCGATGGCCTCGACCTGCGGGTACTTCTGCAGGGCGACCGAGTCGAATCCGCTGTCACCCAACCCGACGAAGGAGGGTTTCAGTCCACCCAGGCCCGCGAGGGTCGTGTCGGGGCGCATGTGCTCGTCCCGATCCAACAGCACTTCGCCCAACACGTCGCGTACGGGCTCGAGCGATGCCGCGAAACGACCCTCGCGCCAGGCCTGCGCCGCGCGGCGTTGACTTTCGACTGCGAACCCGTCGACGGTTTCCCGGGAGTAGCCGTCGAGTGTCGCGATGAGGTCCGCTCCGATCCCCTGCGGCGCGAAGTAGGTCTGATAGACCACCCACGGATCCGCCGACCAGGCGCCGCTGTCCGCCCCCATGAGCGTGCGCGACATCGACTCCACTCCACCGCCGATGGCGGCCTGAGCCTGCCCCGCCATGATTTGCGCCGCGGCCGTATTGACCGCCTCCAGCGCCGAGGCGCAGAAGCGGTGGATTTGCTGACCGGCCACACTCTGTGAGTAACCGGCCACCAGCACCGCGGCTCTCGCGATATTGCCACCCTGCTCCCCGACCGGTTGAGCGCAGCCCAGGATTACGTCGTCCACCAACGAGGTATCCATGCCTGTGCGACGCGTGAGCGCCTGCAAGACTTGAGCGGCCAGTTGGACGGACGGAACCTCATGAAGCGCGCCATCAGGGCGGCCTCGGCCGCGGGGCGTCCTCACATGGTCAAAGATGAATGCATCGGCCATGGCTCGAGCGACTGGGTGTGACTGTGAGTCCGCAGACTCGCAAAAGCCCCGTCAGGCCTCACCTGTCGAAAGATAGCGTCCACGCGGCGGGGCACCCCGTTGCACCGCTATCCTTCGACAGGTTTCCGGCGTGGAGCACTGGTCGATCATTGCCCGCACCATGCGTGAATCCACCAACGGACAGTTGCAAATCGCCCGCCAGGGTCCCATCGCCATCGTGACCCTCAATCGTCCCGAGAAGCACAATGCGTTGACTGCCGTATTCTGGTCCGACTTCCGCACCGCGCTCACCCAGCTCGAAACGGAGCGTTCCGCCCGAGTCATCGTCCTCACGGGTGCCGGAGACCGTGCTTTCTGTGCGGGCGGCGACATCGCGGACTTCCGCGATCTCGATACTCTCGAGGCGAAACGCAACTTCCAGGCGGACGCCATGCGCACCTTTTCCGCCATCGAGGAGTGTCCGTTGCCCGTGATCGCCGCAGTGAACGGCTGGGCGTTGGGTGGCGGCTGCGAGCTGACACTGGCCTGCGATATCGCCATCGCGTCCGAGCGCGCCGTTTTTGGCATGCCTGAGTCGGCTCTCGGCCTGGTGCCCGGCTATGGCGTGTTGCGCGCCCCCCAGGTCATCGGTCGGCCGCTGACGAAACTGATGGTCATGGCCGGCGAGCGCCTGAGCGCCGCGCAGGCGCTGACGGCCGGGCTCGTGCAGCGAGTCGTGGCGCACGCGGACCTCATGCCCACGGTGCTGGAGTTGGCAGGCCGCATCGCGTCTCACTCGCCGCTGGCCCACTCCATCGGCAAGAAACTCGTCAATCGCGGCATCGAGCGCGCGGAGTTCGACTATTCCGTCGCCGCTCTCACCGTGTTGCAAGCCAGCGAGGATGCGCGCGAGGGCATCAACGCCTTCCTCGAAAAGCGCAAGCCCGACTTTTCCGGCCGTTGAGACCCGAGCCGACTCACCCGGCCGCGCGGCTGCGAGCCCGGCGCCGAATCGCGGTCTCGGTCTCGCGCTTCAGGACGGCTTCCCCGCGGGCGTGCCGAGCAGCTCGCGCAGCTTGAACTTCTGGATCTTGGTCGATGACATCGGCCACTCGGTGACGAAGCGCACTTCGCGCGGCACTTTGAAGCTGGCCAGGCGGCCCTTGCAGAAAGCGATGAGCTCCTCGGCCGTCGCCTGCGTGCCCGGCAGAAGCTCGACGAACGCGACGGCGACCTCCCCATAGCGCTCATCCGGCTTGCCCACGACCTGGGTGAGCTTCACCGCCGGGTGCCGCCCGAGAAAGGCCTCGATCTCGGCCGCGGCCACATTTTCCCCGCCGACCTTGAGCATGTCCTTGATCCGGCCGAGGAAGTAAGCGGAGCCTTCCGCATCGATCCTGCCGCAGTCGCCGGTGCGAATCCAACCGCCCGCCAGAATCGTGGCGCGTGTTGCCTTCTCGTCCTCATAGTACGAGTGAAACGAGTTCGGACCGCGGAACTGGATCTCGCCCTGCCGGCCCGTCGGCAGCACGGCGCACGTCTCCGGATCGACGATACGGATCTCCACGCCCTCGATCGGCGTTCCGTTGGTCTTGAGCCGATGCGACTCGCTCCGCTCGGGGAATGTGAAGGTCACATAACCGCCGGCCTCGGACATGCCGAAGAGCTGCAGAATCAGGACCCCTGCGGGCAACTGCTCCTTCATCATCAGATGTGTCTCGAACGGGGCCACGCAGACCATGCTGCGGGCCGCGCCGAGCAACGCCCGGTCATAGCCTTCCGCTCGCATCACCGGAAGCATCAGGGTGTAGAACCCCGGATACAGGTGCTCGACACCGTGCTCGAGGATCAGTCGCAGCGCAGCCGCGCCCTCGTGGTGGATCGAAGTCACGAAAGTCGCTCCGCGGCACAATGCGCTGACCGACAGGCCAACTCCGCCGACGTGGAAACACGGCATGGGCACCCAGACCTTCTCGCCGGCCCGCAGCTTGACGGCATCCGGATAGGTATAGGCCCACGTTTGATACAGCCCGCCGTGCGTAAGCTGACAGGCCTTGGGCGCAGCGGTGGTCCCCGACGTGAACAGCACTACCGCCACATCGTCAACGGTGACTCCCGCCATGGACCGCAGATGCTCGTCGGGCGCTACCTGCTTTCCCTCCACATTGAGCGAGTCCAGGGACATGAAGGGACTGCGTCGAGTCTTCCCGCACAGCACCAACCCCTCGAGGCGCGGCGCCTGCTCGAGCCGCAACCGGGTGGCGCTCGCGGCGGCCGCGAGCTCAGGCAGCGCTTCGTGCAGCAGATCGCAGAAATTCACGTGCTGATCGATACGGTCCGTCGTGAACAACAGCCGGATGTCGGATTTCCGAATGGCGTGCGCGAGCTCGAAGCTTTTGTACCGGGCGTTGACGGTGACCGTGATCGCCCCCAGGAGCTGGATCGCGAAATGGGTCACGAAGAACTCGATACAGTTCGGCATGAGGACGCCAACCCGGTCGCCGCGCCGTATGCCCTTTGCGAACAGGCCACGGGCGAT
>DASZVD010000091.1:0-4609 GCA_035547375.1 Steroidobacteraceae bacterium | reverse complement strand
GTTGGAGATCACGTGGTTGACGCCGCAATCGCCGAACGGATCCTGTACCACCTGGGTGGGATTCAGGAGGTTGACCACCGAAGGATGCGAGTTGGCACCGCAGGTGAAGACCTCCTCGGTCGCGCCCGTCACATCGTGGTGATAGGAGCCGAGCACCTTCAGGGTCGCATCGAAGCTGGCGGTCGGCCGCCACGCGATGGTGACGCGGCCCGCGCCGTCGCGGTTCAAGGGCCCTTCGGAATAAGCCGCTCCCGGTAGCGGCAAGCTGGGCTCGAACGGGTTGGCGATGGGGCCCGCGACATTGCGGACGTCGCCGGCGTTGTCGTGGCTGTAGTGACCCGCAAAACGCACGGACAACGTATCGGTCAGAGGAATGGTGATGGCCGCATCCAGCGAGGGCGACGAGGTGCTGAACTCGTAGCCCACGCGCAGGTAGCCTTCACGGACCTGTCCGGGTGTCACGCTGTCGATTGCGATGACGCCCGCGGGGCTGTTCTTGCCGAAGAACAAGGCCTGCGGCCCCTTGAGGACCTGCATCTGCTGCAGGTCGAAGAAGCCGATCTGCGCCGCGCCGCCCTTCGTGACCTGGACGCCGTCGATATTGAGCGCGACAGGCTGCTCGGTGTTGTAATCCTGGGCGAGCTGGCCCACGCCGCGAATCGTGAACGCGGCGCCGGAAGAGCCGCCGCCCATTCTCTCGAGGCTGACACCGGGCACGATATTGCCGATCTGTGTCAGCGAAACGCTCGGCACGTCCGCCAGGGTTTGCGCAGTGACTTCGCTCACCGCCACCGGCACGTCGACCAGGCGCTCCGCGCGCTTGCGGGCGGTCACCACAATTTCCTCTATTGTGTCCCCACCGCTCGCGGTGCCCGCCGCAGCACTCGTTGCAGTGGGCCCCTCGTCCGCCGCGTGCGCCGGCAGAGAGCAGATTCCGGCCGCCAGGGGCGCAACCCAACTGAGCGCCATGCCGCGGCGGATACTCGACAGAAAACGCTGCATCTGTTCCCCCTTCCAAAAAATATCGTACGGCGCTGACACCGCCGGCCGTTCTCGTTCGGTGAGCCGGACGTTGTCACTATAAGGGCGGCGGTGGAACTGAAACCTATCTTAAGTCGGGACAGGCTCGTCGCGCCGGACGGCGCCATCATGGCGGGGAGTCCTATCTTTGGAGAGGTGTGCCGCCGCGTTTTACTGCACAATCTAACCCTACGATACGGGACCCGAAAGACATTGGCGCAGTTCATCGAGCCGGACACCGCTTCACTTCTGCAGAGCCTCGCGGCGCAGGCCGGCCCCGGGCTGCACGAAATGGCAGTGCCTGAAGCACGCGCGGCCGTTCGCGCGCTGACCCAACAGCTCGACCTTCCCTGCCCGCTTCCCTGCGAGACCCGGGATCTCGGGTCCGGCGAGGCTCCTGTGCCCGCCCGACTCTACCTGCCGTCGGCCGATCCGACGGGCGCCGTGATCGTCTTCGTGCACGGCGGCGGCTTCATGCTGGGCGACTTGGAGACCTACGACTTCCTGTGCCGCCATCTTGCGACGCGAACCGGCTCGAGGGTCCTTGCGCCCGATTACCGTCTTGCACCCGAACATACTTTTCCCGCCGCGTTCACTGACGTGCTGACCACTGTCTCGTGGGTGGGCACATCGCCCGCTGTGCTCGGCGCGCCGACACGGATAGTAGCTCTTGCGGGCGATAGCGCGGGAGGAGCGCTTTGCGCCTCTTGCGCCGGCACCCTGCAAGCCGCCGCAGGAAATGCGATCGGCGCCCTGCTCCTGTTGTATCCCGTGACCGACCTGTCCAGCCGGACGGCAAGCTACCAGAGATTCGCCACGGGATTCCTGCTCGAATCCGCGGCCATGGAGCTCTTCGTACGCTCCTACACACCCAACCCGACGGATCGGCGTGACCCGCGGGCCTCGCCGTTGCTGCAGAGAGATCTCTCACGAATGCCACGAACGACATTACTGACTTGCGGGCTCGATGTACTGCGTGACGAAGGCCGGGACTATGCCAGCCGGCTCGTCGCGGCGGGTATCGAGACTTTCTATCGCGAGGCTCGCGGCCAGATCCACGGCATGGCAACGCTGCGCGGCGCACTGCCCTCCGCACGCCCGGTGCTGGATGAGGTCATAGATTCTTTCGCGCGCCAGATCGCGCGCAGTGTCCAGGAGCGCGGCGAATGAAGGAGGACTTACGGCTCCTCGACGAAGCGGTTCAAAAAGCCCACTTCCACGCCCTGTTGATGTCGATAGTCCATCTTACCGGCGACGTCGGCCTCCTCACCGAGGAGCGTCGCGCCCGGATCACGGATTTCGTCGCGACCGACAACGGCATTGCTGCGGAAGAGAACGCCCGGGTCCGGGCTCTCGCCCGGCAGGTCCTGACGGATCACTTCGCCGGCCGTCTGCCTCCGGCACCGCCGCTCGATGCGAAAGCCATCCAACGCATGATGGACTTCATCACCGGGACGACCTTACCCGAACGGTACCTGCCCTTTCTTCAGGAGGAGCTGGGAATCGCCTCCGCCGATCCGCGTCACCCCGGATGGTCTGTGACACCCGCGCAGCGCGCGTCCGGCGAGCTCAACACCCTGGTCATCGGCGCCGGCATGTCGGGCCTGCTCGCGGCCATTCGCCTGCAGCAGGCCGGCATTGCGTTCCAGGTGCTGGAAAAGAACGCGGACGTCGGCGGCACCTGGCTGGAGAACACGTACCCCGGCTGCCGCGTGGACTCCAACAACCAGCTCTACTCGTACTCCTTCGCGCCGAACGCGGCATGGCCGCAGTTCTTCTCGACACAGCCCGTGCTGCTCGAGTACTTCCGCGGCATCGCGGATCGGTATGAGTTGCGCCGCCACATCCGATTCAACACCACCGTCGAAAAGATGGTGTTCGACGCTGCCGCCGGCACTTGGAACGTGACGGTCCGCAAACCGGACGGCACGGCTGAACAGCTCACGGCGCGCATCGTCATCAGTGCGGTGGGCCAGCTGAATCGGCCACGGTTTCCCGACATCCCCGGCCGGACCGGATTCCGCGGTGACTCCTTTCACTCCGCGCAATGGCGACACGACGTCCCGTTGCAGGGACGCCGTGTGGCCTGCATAGGCACCGGCGCCAGCGCCTTTCAGTTCATCCCCGAAATCGCCACGGAGGACTGCCGGATCGAGGTGTTTCAACGCACACCGCCCTGGCTCATGCCGACGCCGGAATATCACGACGACGTCCCGGCCGGCGAACGGTGGGCCCTGGCCAACATCCCCTATTACCTGAGCTGGTATCGCTTCTGGCTGTTCTGGTTGTACGTCGACGGGTTTCACGAGTTCGTGAAGTGCGATGCCGCCTATCAGGGCGACGGCCGCGCCGTGAGCGCCTCGAATGCCGCGGTCCGGGAGCGCTTCGAAGCCGTGCTGCGTGCCCAGGTGGGCGACCGTGCCGCTCTGCTCGAACACGTCATTCCCAGGTATCCCTTCGGCGGGAAGCGGACTTTGCGCGACAACGGCAAATGGATCTCGACCCTGAAGCGCCCGAATGTGTCGCTCGTAACCTCGGCCATCACGCGCATCGACCCGGATGGGATCGTGACCGCCGACGGCCGCCATCACCCGGCGGACGTCATCATCTACGGCACCGGCTTCCAGGCGAGCCGGTTCCTCTGGCCGATGCAGGTCATCGGGTCGGGAGGCCTCACGCTGCAAGACAAATGGGGTGCGGACGCGCGTGCCTACCTGGGCATGACCATCCCAGGATTTCCCAACTTGTTCTGCCTCTACGGCCCCAATACGAATTTAGTTGTCAACGGCAGCATCATCATGTTCTCGGAATGCGCCATGCGCTACACGATGCAGGCGTTGCACCACATGCAGGCCCGTGGACTGAAGTCGCTCGAGGTCAATGAGGCCGTTTACGACGCCTACAATCGACGCATCGACCAGGCAAACTCAGCCATGTCGTGGGGCATAGAGGGGGTCTCCAACTGGTACAAGAGTCCCACGGGACGCGTGAGTCAGAACTGGCCCCTGCACACGGTGGACTATTGGGCGATGACTCGCGAATTCGACCCCTCAGAGTATCGCGAGAGGTAGTTGCAGGACGGCCACTCCTTGCAGCGCAGGTCCGCGCGACTCGACGTTCAGCCAGAACTCACACGTGACACGCGGCAAATCACCCGCTTCGACCGCGGTTACTTTCGCGCCGGCTTCCACGCAATCACCCCCGAACACGTTATCCACGTAGCGAGCGTCCAGCGAGCACAGCCGGGCATCCGGCAACGCGCTCTGCAGCATGGTTATTACGTACGCCAGATTGGCCGGCCCCTGATTGATGACGCGGTCGCCGAGCCCCTTGGCCTTGACGGCCTGCGGATCGAGGTGAATCGGGTTCGGATCGCCCAGGACGCGGGCCCAGTCGTGCATGTCCGCGGCGGACACACTGGGAATGCGCAACGGCCTCAGAAGATCACCGACCTGCGGCTTCACATGGCCGTCACGCGACTTCACGTGGCCGTCCCGGGGCTTCACGCGATCGTCCCGCGCGGCAAGACCCAGACATGGGTTGTCTTCAGCATCACCTCACCCCCGGCCTCGTGCAGCCGCAACTGATA
>DASZVD010000090.1:0-15775 GCA_035547375.1 Steroidobacteraceae bacterium | reverse complement strand
CTCGCGCAGCGACGTCCCGTGAAACCCGCGGCGCGCAAACAGCTTTTCCGCGGCGTCCATGAGCTTTTCTTTGGTCGTACGCTTGTGCCGGGCCACCACGATTCTCCGCTAAACCGCGATTCTAGCCGGTCGCGGGCGCTCGTTGGGCAGGTCCGCCGCTCACCGCCCGCCGCGAGCCCAGGCGCCCGCGCGGCTCGCGGGTGCGTCCTCACCGGCGGATCCCTGCGTGCGCGGCCGCGGTGCCGCCGGTTGATTTACAACGATCGTTGAAATAAAGTTCAACGACCGTTCAATAAATGAATGCGCGACCGACGGGCTTTGGCGAAGGGGGCTTGGCCATGAATCGCAGGTTTGGCACGATGATGTTCCTGGGCGCGTTGCTGGGCCCGGTCCTGGGGATGGCGCCGGCGGCGGCCGTGAGCGGGGCCGCACCGGCGGCCGACGCTTCCGCGGGGACGGGGGCTGTCGATGACGCCGGCGGGCTGCTCGAGGTCGTAGTGACTGCACGGCGGCGCGCCGAAGACCTTCAGAGCGTGCCGCTCGCCGTGACCGCTGTCACCGCCGACTCGATCCAGGCACAAGACGTCACTTCACTGCAGGATCTGAACAGCTTCGTGCCGAACATGAAGATCGCCAATGATCGCGCGACCAGCAGCACGATCAACGTCTACATCCGCGGTGTCGGGCAGAGCGATCCGTTGTGGGGCTTCGAGCCGGGAGTCGGTGTCTATATCGACGATGTCTACCTGGCGAGGCCGCAGGCGGCTCTGCTGGATGTCATCGACGTCGATCGTCTCGAGATTCTGCGCGGCCCTCAGGGCACGTTGTACGGCAAGAACACCATCGCGGGAGCGATCAAATACGTGACTCGCGACATCGTCGGGCCCACGCGTTTCACTGCGTCGGCCACGGGCGGTAACTACGGTGAGCACGACTTCAAGGTGAGCTTTTCGACACCGGTCATCCAGGACCACGTGTACTTCGGTTTGGCGCTCGCCGATCTGCAGCACGAGGGCTACGGCAAGGTGGTGGCGCAGGCCGGTGCCGCCCCGAGTCCCTATAACTTCATCGGCCAGGACGTCTCCAACAAGAACGTGCTCGCGGGAAGGGCCAACCTGACCGTCGTGTGGGGGCAGAGCTCCAAGCTGAAGATCATCGCCGACGACACCCTGGACAACTCGAACGCCTCCGGCGGCCAGCGCCTCAACAATTATCTCGTCCCCGCCCTGTCCGACCCGTTCGACACGCGTACCGACATGCCGGTGAATCGAGACTATTCCCATCGCAGCGGGGTTTCCGGGACGTATACCCAGGGGCTCACCGACCAGCTCGACCTGAAGCTCGTGGGTGCGTACGTCAAGGGCCACAGCCAGCAGTTCATCGACTTCGAGGAGCTGGATGCGAACCTGTTCCAGGTGCCGGGCTCCTATTCGGACCACCAGAGCTCGGGCGAGGCGCAGCTCACTTTCACGAACGATCTCGTGAAGGCGACCGGTGGCGTGTTCTACATGGACAGCACCGCGTGTGGCGCTTACAACGCCTCGCTCGGTGTGCTCGCCGTGGCTGACGATATCTATCTGACATCCATCGTGCAGGGCTGCGTGCGCACGAAGAGTACGGCTGTCTATGCGGATACGGCCTGGAAGTTGACGGATCGGTTGAACCTCGACGCGGGCCTGCGCTGGAATCAGGACCAGAAGACGGCCCAGGTGTATCAGGCGCAGTATGCGAGCCTCGCGCCGACGCAGCTCCTGCCGGACCAGACATTCTTCGATCCCGCGAGCCCTCCGGCGGGATTCTTTTTGTTCCCGAGCGCCACTGCCGGCATTCTCACCAACTACACCGGCAGCCGCACGTTCGACAACGTCTCGCCGCGTCTCGGCCTGGATTTTCACGTGACGCAGCGCCTCATGGCGTACGTGTCGTACAGCAGGGGATTCAAGAGCGGCGGCTTCGATATGCGCGGCAATGCCGCGGTCTACCCGCAGACGAAGGACGGCTACAACTCCGAGACCGCCGACAACTACGAGGCCGGGATCAAGTCGACGCTGCTCGACGATACCCTGCTGCTCAATCTTACGGTGTTCTACGATCCGTACAAGAATGCCCAGATCGGTGTGCAACAGTTCGTCAGCGCTCCCGTGCCGCAGAACGTGACCGCGGTGCTGAATGCCGGCAGGCAGATCAATCGAGGCGTGGAGCTCGAATCGGTGTGGCGTCCGGTGCGCGCGCTCACGCTCGGCCTGAACGCCGGCTATCTCGATTCGTACTATGAGGACTTTCTCATCGGGTGCACGGCATTCACGCCCGGGTGCACCGCCAGCTCGCCGCCGGTCAACGTTGCCGACCAGAATCGTCCGGTCAACGCTCCGGCCTGGACGCTCTCCGGGAATGCCGCCTATACCTGGGACCTGCCGGAAGGCGCACTACTCGCACGAGCGGGCTATGACTGGCGCAGCTTCACGAAGGTCGCGAACACTACCGTGAGCCCCACAGACCAGCCGGCCTATGGGTTGCTGAACGCAGGCTTGGCGTTCACGACGGTGAGCAAGGCCTGGCGCTTTTCGATCGACGGGAAGAATCTCACCAATCGCTACTACCGCGTGGCGGGCTATGACTTCGGCAATCCGCCGATCTCGGCCGCGAATGCGGTGGGCGGCGTGAGCCAGATCGGGTTCTATGGCCCGCCGCGGACCTATTCCGCCACGGTGACGTATCAGTACTAGCATGGATCACTTCTACGAGAGCGTTGACGGCCTCAGGTTGTACTGTCGTGTCTATGCGGCGCGGCAAGCCGGTCGCCTGCCCGTGTTGTGCCTGCCGGGCCTGACGCGCAACAACCGTGATTTCGTGGATCTTGCCCATCACCTGAGCGAAGGGCGCGAAGTGCTCGCCGCGGATCTGCGCGGCCGTGGACGGTCGGCCTGGGATCCGGATCCCTCTCACTATCAGTTGGCGACCTACGTACAGGATGCGTGGTCGCTGCTCGACTCCCGTGGAGTGAGCCGGGTGTTGATCATCGGGACCTCGCTGGGCGCCTTGATGGGGATGGTCATGGCGACGCGGCCCGAGCGTGTCGCGGGAGTGGTGCTGAACGATGCAGGCCCCGAGCTCGATCTGGCCGGCCTGCGCCGGATCGCCGGTTACGCGGGCAAGCTGCCGCCGGTGACGAGTTGGGCCGAGGCCGCAGCGCAGGCGAAGAGCGTTCACGAGGCATCGTACCCCGATCTGACCGACGCGCAGTGGCTCGACTACGCCCGGCGCAATTACCGCGAGAACGATGCGGGTGTTCCCGTTCCCGACATGGATCCGTTGATCGCATCGGGCTTCAGGACACCTCCCACGGAGCCCCTGCAGATGTGGCCGCTCTACGCGCAGATCAAGCGGGTGCCCATGTTGGTCATCCGCGGGGCCCTGTCGGACTTGCTGAGCGCTGCCACGGTTGACCGCATGCTGCGCGAGAAGCCGGACCTGCAGCACATTACCGTCGCGAACCGCGGTCACACGCCGCTGCTCACGGAGCCGGAGTGCCTGGCCGCGATCGATGCTTTCTGCGCGGGCCTGGCATGACTCTGAAAGACAAAGTCGCTCTGGTAACCGGCGCCGCGAGCGGCATCGGTCTCGAGATCGCCCGGGCCTTCGCACGGGCGGGTGCGAGAGTGGTGATCGCCGATCTCGACCTGGCGGCCGCCGATTCGGCCGCGGCGGAGATTGGGCGCGCCGGCGGCCAGGCCGTCGGGCTCGAGATGGATGTGACTGACGAGACGCAGGTGGATACAGGGATCGATGCGACAGTCGGCAAGCTCGGCCGGCTGGATATCCTGGTGAGCAATGCCGGTATCCAGGTCGTAGCGCCCATCGAGGATCTCACGTTCGGCGAGTGGCGCAAGGTGTTGGCGGTGCACCTCGACGGCGCGTTCCTGACGACGCGTGCGGCGGTGAGACACATGTACCCGCAGGGCAGCGGCACGATCATCTACATGGGGTCGGTGCACTCGAAGGAAGCCTCCTTGCTGAAGGCGCCCTACATCTGTGCCAAGCACGGTCTCATCGGCCTCGCCAAGGCAGTTGCCAAAGAAGGCGCGCAGCACGGCGTTCGCAGCAATGTCATTTGCCCCGGGTTCGTGCGAACTCCCATGGTCGAGAGGCAGATTCCACAGCAGGCGAGAGCACTGGGTATTTCCGAGGAGGCTGTCGTACGCGACGTCATGTTACGGGAGACGGTTGACGGCGAGTTCACGACAGTCGCCGACATCGCAGCGGCGACGCTTTTTTGCGCATCCTTCGAGACGAACGCATTGACGGGGCAATCTCTCGTCGTCAGCCACGGCTGGTCGATGCAGTAAGCCGCAAAGGAGTGACACTGGCGGGCGGGAGCCTGCGAATAGCGGATGCGAATGATTATTCGTATTCTATGGCCCATGGCTCCCGATAAGGAAATACCATGACGACACTCACCCGCCCGCCGCTTTCGACTCTGCTGGAGCAGCTGTTCATCGACGCCGACAGGACCCAGGCCACGTTTCGGCGCGGTGCCGGCTCGGCCGCTCGCCCGGGCGGCGAGGACTACAAAAAGTTCTACACCAGCGCGAAGGATGTGTACCTGGCGGTCTCGCGCGAGACGGCGACCCTTCTTTACATGCTCGTACGGCATTCCAACGCGCGCAACGTAGTGGAGTTTGGCACGTCCTTCGGCATCTCCACCCTGCATCTCGCCGCGGGGGTGCGTGACAACGGTGGCGGCCGTGTCATCGGCACCGAATTCGAGCCGTCGAAGGTGGCTCGTGCGCGTGCCAATATGAGCGCGGGCGGACTAGCCGACCTCGTCGAGATCCGCGACGGTGATGCGTTGGAGACCCTGGCCCGGGATCTGCCCCATTCCATCGACCTCGTGCTGCTCGATGGGGCGAAATCGCTCTACCTGCCGGTTTTGGCGCTGCTGGAGCCGAAATTGCGCGTTGGCGCGCTCATCGTGGCCGATAACGCCGATATGTGCCCTCAGTACGTGGAGCGGGTCCGCAAGCCCGGCGGCGGCTACCTGTCCGTGCCGATCCAGGAGGACGTCGAGCTGTCCTTGAAGTTAGGTGAGTAAGGCTCAGCCGCGCTTGTGTTCGCGCTTCAGGCGGTCGCGCAGCTCGATGATGTAGCGCCGCGAGCCCGTTGACTCGATGTTGGCATCGCGTGGTGCGGGCGGGTAGACGACCCGATTGCGCCCCGAGCCCTTCGCCGCGTAGAGCGCAGCGTCAGCGCGGCTGATCATGTCGTGCGCGGTATCGGATGCCGACTCGCACCATGCCATGCCGATGCTTACGGTAAGAGTCACGGAGAACTCCCGTACCGAGAAGGGCCGCTCCGAGACGCATTCGCGCAGGCGCTCGATCGGGGTTGCCGCGCCGGAATGGGCGAGGCCGGGCAGCACGACCATCAGCTCTTCGCCGCCGTAACGGCCGAGCCAGTCGTTCTGGCCCAGGGCACCGCTCAGCCGGAGGGTCAGCTCGCGCAGCACCTCGTCGCCGCCGTGATGGCCGTACGTATCGTTGATTTGCTTGAAATGGTCGACGTCGATGAGGGCCAGCGCCAGCGGCATATTCGTACGCTGCGCTTGCGCCAGCTCTCGCGACAGCACGTCGAGAATGGTCGCGCGATTCCACAATCCGGTGAGGGCATCGCGCGTCGCCCGCTCCAGCAGCGCTTCGCGCTCCCGGAACTCCTTTTCGAGCGCGATGCGCCGCGCGCGCAACTTGTCCAGCTGGCGGCGCCAGGCGACGACCAACAGCAACAGACCGAGCAACGTCACGCACGCCCGGAAGGTCAGGGTGCGCCACCAGGGCGGCAGCACTTCAAAGGACATCGTGACGAGAGCCGACTTGCGTGCGTGCGGGGCGTCGACGGCCATGATCTGCAGCTCATAGCGGCCGCCGTCCAAGGCCGGCAGGTGCAATTCCGGGCTGCGCGAGCCGAACCATTGCGACGACAATCCGAGCAGGCGGTAGCGGAACTCGGTGCGGGGCGAGCGCGAATAGTTGTGCGAGCTGAAACGCACATCGAAGGCCGCGTCGGCCCGCCAGGGAACCGCCGTGTCGTGCCGGGGATCGAGCGTGCGATCTGCGAGGCGCGCGCTGGCAATGCGCAGATCGAGCGGCCCCCGCGGGTGCAGCAGGCGGTCCGGATTCCTGATGTGGGTCATGCCGGCGGCGGTGCCGATCCAGATCGAGCCGTCGGTGTCCGGCAGGAACGCGAAGGCTTCCGTGTCGTTGCCGGCGAGTCCATCTTCGACATCGAAGCGCAACCAGTTCTGTCCATCGAAGATCACCGCTCCCTGGTCGGTGTTGGCCCACAGCCGGCCACGTTGGTCGGTGCGTAGGGAGTACACGCTGGCATCCGTCAGGACTTCCGGCTTCACCCATTCACGGTGCTCCAGTTTGGGGCCCGAAGCGCGCAGGAGTCCTTTGCCGAACGTGGAGGCCCAGACGGATCCGTCGGTCGTGGTGACGATGGAGGAGTAGACACCAGGGCTGCCGTCCTCGCCGGGTACCTCGAGGAAGGTCCAGCGACCCTCCGAGAAGTGGAAGATGCCACCCGTCGCAGCGACCCAGAGGGTCCCGTCGTGGGCCTGTGTGATGTCATAGATCCGGGCATCGGAGCGCGGCAGCTCGACCTTCCGCAGGTGAGCCGTGGCCGTGTCGAGACGGAACAGTCCGTCGCTGTAGCACACTACCCAGCCCGTACCCGTGTTGTCGAAATAGATGATGGAGACGGCGGCCTTGCTCTCCGGGAACCTGATCCGGTGGGCGCGCGTTGCGTGCGCCGGCACGGTCCACAATTCGCTGTTCTCGAGTCCCCACCAACGTCCCCCCGTCGGGTCGACCGCGAGCGAGATCACCTCGATGCTGGGGAGCCCCTCGAAGGGGCAGGGACCAACATGACCGGCAGATTCATCCAACACCTGACAGCCGCGCTCCGTGCCCACGAGCAGCCGGCCGTCGTGGTCGCGCACGATGTTCCAGACTTTCTGTGAGATGAACCCCTGATTCCGCGTCCAGGATTCGATGTTGTCGTAACCGCGCCAGCGCCAGATCCCCAAGCCCAGTGGGGTCAGCCAGAGGCTGCCCTCGCCATCGACCTGCGCCTTGACGATGACCGCATCCCCGAGGCCGTTGTCGCCGGTGAATTCCTGCCAGCGATGGCCGTCCCAACGGGCTACGCCAGGAGCCGTGCGAGTGAACAGCCTTCCCGCGGAGTCGAGAGTCAGCATGGGCTCTACGATCCGGGATTCGAGTCGCGCGTGCGGCGGGTCATTGACCGTGAAAGTCGACGTGCCGGGCGCACGCACGAGCAGATGAGTCTCGCTGCGCACCCAGAGTCGGCCGCTCCGATCGGTCAGGAATGCGCCATAGGCGCCTTCCGGGACCCCATCGGCCGCGTCCCAGACGCGTACCGCGCCGCCGCTGATGCTGCAGAGCCTCTTCTCACAGCCTAACCACAAGGTCCCGTCGCTCTCCGTGAAGAGGCTGACGACCTTGTCGAGCTGCGGAGTGACCTGCAGCTGCTCGGGCGAAAACAGCGGCTGAGCCTGCCACAGGTGGCCGGGGCCGGGATTGCGACGAAGGTCGAGGATGCGGGCCTTGGACGTGACGAGCACGTGATCGTCGCTGAGAAATGCGATCGGTAGGGTGTGATCGGTGACGACGGGGCCGTCCTTCGTTCGGACGGCCTCGAAGCCGGACGCTTTCCCCACGTAGAGGCCGCGATCCAGGGCCACCCAAAGACGCTTGGACGGGTCCAGCGCCATGCCACGGACCGTCTCCGAGGGCAGGCCCTGCGCCTTGTCATACGGGATAAAAGCGGTTCCATCGAATCGGAACAGGCCGCCGTCCGTGCCGACCCACAGGTCACCGTCAGGATCGGTGAGCAAATAGCCAGCGGCCAGGTTGGTCAGGCCATCACTCTGGGCGTACTGCCGGAAACTGAACTGTTGCGATGCAGCAAGACCGGGCCAGCCCAGGAGCGCCCAGGCCAAACAGCCAGGCACCCAGTGGCGCAATCCCCTGCGTGACGTCGAGGGCGACATAGCGCCCCGATCCTAGCGGCAGTCCGGGCTCGAGCTTGCGACCGGCTCCGCAGAAACCATCCGGCGCGTGAAAGTGCGCGAGAAATCCTCGATTTCTGTGGCAACTGTCTGATTCCGCGGGCGTGGTGTTGGTTGTCCGGCCGCGACCCAACCAAGCTCGGGTGTGCACCCTCAGGGGGTGCGGCGCAGCTCGTTGCGCCGGTCCTGCAGCTCCTCGTACACGATCGCGAGCAGGTACGGCTGCTTGATCAGGTTGCCGCCCCACTTCACGTCGAGGTCGTCGAGCGGATGTGAGGCGATCAGAGCTTCTTCCGTCATTCCGGCGTCGACGGCTTTCGCTACGCGGTTGCGGACTTCGCGCAGCATCGCCTGATATTCGCGGACGTCCTCGCGGTGCGCGACCGGTCCGTGGCCGGGGATGATCTTCGTATTGGGGCCGCACATTTTGTAGAGCGTGTCGTACCACGCGATCATCCCGTCGATCGAGCCTCCATGAGGCTGATCGATGTCGGGGTAGAAGCCGTGGAAGAAGGTGTCGCCGGTTTGAATGACGTCGGCTTCCACGTAACGTACGACGAGGTCACCGTCAGTATGGGCCGGTGGCGCGTGAATGATTTCCACCGTCTGTCCGGCGAGGTGGAGCTTCATGGCTTTCGTGGTGATCACCGGGATCGCCGCCGGATCGGGCCTGTATTCGTGGCTTCCCTGCGCGGCGAGAATGTGGGCACGGGTCTCCTCGCTGGAGATCAACACGGCTCCAGCCTTGGCGAACAGGCTGTCACCTCCAACGTGGTCCCAGTGCCAGTGCGTGTTGACGATGTAACGGATGGGTTTGGGAGAGATCCGTGCTACGGCGGTGACCACCTTGTCGTGCAGCTCAGGCCACTCGGCATCGACCAGCAGCACGCCTTCATCGCCGGCCAGGACGCCGATATTGCCGCCGAAGCTTTCCAGCATGTGTACACCATGGCCGAGATCGCGATCCTCGACTGGTGTCTTGCTCCAATCCGGCAGCTCGATGTTCTCCGGCGGACGACCTTGCGCCGTCGCTGATAGCAGGCCTGCCAGGACGATAACCAGACGCCGGGCCCACCCGTTCGCGGATCTTTTCACACTGCGACCTCTTCGGGCTTTTGCTGCAGTCTACTGGAGCAGCCCGAAGACGGCGACGCTGTTTTGCGTTCCGACGAAGACCTTGCCGTCCGCGATGGTGGGGGTGATGAACTTGTTGCCCGCGCCGAAGTGGTCTCGATTCCCGGAGGCCTGGTTGCTGTTATAGAGCTCGTGGGCGAGATTTGCTGCGTCGTACGCATGGAGCACCGCCGGATCCGTGTTCTCATGCGCCCATACGATGCCGTTGGACGATCCATTGGCCGATATGGCCGGCGCTGTGCCGGGATAGGTGAATTGTGTCGTGGACTGTGCGGTGCTCGCGTTGCCGAGCTTCGCGTTCGTGATCGGAAACGCCTTCAGCGTCGCGGACACGGCGCCGTAGTAGACCGTGTTGTTGAAGTATGCGGGCGTGCTGAATATGCCGCCCGGCAGCGCTCCGGACAGCTGCTGCCAGATGTTGTTGCTGCCGGCATCGAATTTCCCCATGGAGTCACGGTTGACGACATAGAGGTTGCCGTCCTTGCCCGCGCCGATGGCCAGGTGCCGCACGGTATGGGTCGAGTCGGTGAGGTCAGGCAGGAGCAGTGCGCCGCCCGAGCCGAGATCCTGATCCGCGTTCGATTCAGCGACCTCGTTGGACATCGCGAAGTAGTCGGCCACCGTGAGGGAGGCGCTGCTCGCCGTCAGCTTGAGGAAGGAGTTGCCATAGTCCTGCATGCTCGGGAAGCCGTTCGCATCGAGCGTGGTCTCGAACACACCATTCGCCGCGAGCAGGTAGATGTTGCCCGTGCTGTCGGCCGCGGGACCGCCGCCGGCCATCCAGATCGCCGGTCCCGAGCTGCTGTTCGGCGCGATGTTGAGCACGCTGGCCTGGGCCAGGGTCGTCTGGTCATAGCCGATGATCCAACCCGAGTAGGGGCCGATGTCGCAATGGGATGTCCAGCTCGTGTAGACGATGCCTTGCGACAGCAGAAGCGCCGCGCGCTCCTCGTACTGTCCGGCGTCGAAAGTCGCGGTCGTGCCACCCGCCGCAGGGTAAGTCGCCGTGATGTTGACCGGCCCTCCGAAGACTTCTGTACCCGTGGTCACGTCGAGCGCGTGGAGGCGCTGATGGTAGGTTGACGACGTGTTTTTCGACATTGCGACGACATAGATGACACCGTTCGTGCCCGCGCTTCGATCGATCACCGGCGTCGAGGTGATGCCGATGTTGGGGGTGACCTGGCCGCAGCCCCGGCTGTCGCTCAGTGATTCCCCGGAGGGCAGCAGTGACACATGCCACAGGGTGGAGCCCGTGTCGGCGTCGAATGCATAGACCGAGTCGTTTTCGGTCGCTACGAAGACCACGTTGCGGGGAGTCCCGTTCACCTCGAGTCGCGAAAGATAGAGCGGTTGCGCGTCGACCTTGCCGTCGACCATGAGATTGCGTAGCAATCCGAAGGTCGAGGAAGTGACGTTGGCGGATGTGAGCCGGGTTTCGGTCAGGTTCTGGCCGGTGCGGCTCGTGTCGTTCTTGTAGGTGACGACATCGGTGCCTGGCGAGCTGGCCGAGCCCGAGCCGCTGGAGGAGCCGCCTGAGCCGCTCCCGGACCCGCTCGAGGCGGAAGAGCTGCCGGGCGTGTCGCCGCCGCCGCAGCTGCACACTAACGCGACGACGACACCGGTCCACAGGGCCTCCGCCAGTCTGTTCATGCGCATCCGGGTACCGCTCAGGCCTCGCTACCCGTGTGACGATTGCAGATCTCTCGAGGGTTGTACAGCTGTCGGCCGGCTGCGACGTAATGCGTTGATTGACGGCGGCCGGGTGCTGCGGTCTGCCGCTCCCCGCCGGAGCGGGGAGTCCGGTGCCTGTGCTTACTTCTTCGGTTGGTTGAAGCTGTAGACGAGATTGACCGTGAAGAGCTGATCGGTCGACTTCGTGCCCGCCGGGGGCTCGCTGTTGTAGCGCACGCCGTAGCCGACGCTAAGGGCCAATGTCTGGGTCATGCTGACGGCCACGGCAAAATCGTTGGCGACCGAGGTGTTTTGGCCGCCGGCTTGCACGAGCAGCTTGTCGGTGAGCTTGGTGGTTTTCGTGAGTTGCTGTGCATAGTCGATGCCGGCGGTGCCGACGGCGTCGCCGACTGTCGGACCGGGGGTGCGCGACACAAAGCCATCCAGGTACGGAGTGCCATCGGGGTACGTAGTCCCGAAAGTCTCCGTCTGCAGCCGGCGATAACCGACACCGAGGCTGCCGGTCAGTTTCGTCGTGTCCGTGTCGATGAACTTGTAGCCGAGACCGCCGGCGAGCGTCACCTGATAGACGAACCCGTCGAAGTGATCGTTCTCGCCGTTCACGGAGCCGAACACAAAGGTCCTCTTCGTGAAGTTGTAGTCGGTTTCCCAGGAGCCTTCCAGGCGCTGCGCGGAGCTGACCTTGCCGCTCTCACCGTAGAGGAAGGCGAGGTGGGCGATGTTCTTCCAGTCGCCGAAGCTGTCGGTGGCGTCCAGCTTCATGTTGGCGGTCGTCGTGTCGAGTGTTCCGCGTGCGAGCACCACGCCGGCTTGTCCCTGGCCAGTCCAGCCCACGGGGGGCGGGGGCGGCTCATCGGCGTGCACTACGGGAATCGCGAGCAGGCCAGCGGCGAGCAGCAGCGGCTGCCGAATCGATACGGTCATTCAGAAGTCTCCTTCGTTCTTGTGTCCGTCGGGATCTTAGGTCCCCAGTATGACGAACTGAGTTTCACACTAGTGCGCCGTAGCGCCTCGGCGACGTCGCGCGCCAAGTTATTCAGCGGGCAGTGAACGCTGGCTGAACGTGTGTGTGGCGTGCGTGCTACGATTTTTTGTTGGCGCGGCGCAGGTCCGACAGGATCTGAGTGCCGGGGAGATCCTCGGCCGAGGTGAGCGGACGCGGCGGCTGGTTGCTCGGGTGCGGCGCCTTGACGATGAGGCGCTCGGGAACCGCGAACGAATGATCGCGCCGCTGCTCCGTCGCCGTGGTCTCGGGAATCTTCCATGAGCGCGGCAGAAGATAGCGCCGCGCGATGTCGACCCACTCGCTCCACTGCGGGTCGGTGAGCGCATCGTCGGTCGTCGTCCACAAGAGGATGAACTGTGCGCGCGCATTGATCTGCTTGCGCAAGCTCGCTGCATAGCTTTCGCCCTTGCTGCGTTGCGTTGGCGCGGCTTTGACGGCGCTCGCGACGAATTCCTTCAGGCAGCCGGGAGCCAGGGGCGTCGTGATGTGCAGCTCGTGGACTTTTTCCTTCAGCCAGAGAAGGCCACGGCGACGTGCGGGGAAGAGGAAGCGAGGCAGTAAATCGATCACGCGATGCGTCTAGTGGTGAGCGAGCAGGGGTCGCCATCTTCGCGGCAATCCGCCGGCACGTCACGTGATTTACGTCACAACCGCGAAGCACGGTGGAACGACAGCCTCTTGGCATTGACGTCAGTAAGCGGCGGTCATCTGACTTCGCACGTGAGCCGGTTTCTCCAGCTCGTTGACCAGTGCGTCCGCATAGTCCTCGGCGCTGATGCGGCTCTCGCCTTTTGCGTCGCTCAAGAGAATGCTCGTTCCGACGCGATACTTGCCGGTGCGCTTGCCGGGCGCAATGGCAAAGGCCGGGCTGAAGAAAGTCCAGTCCACGTCGGTCGTCGTCTTCAGGGTGTCGAGGACGCTGCGCATGGCCAGGGCTTCCGCTTTGTAGGCATCGGGCAGAGTGTCGACAACACGCCGCCCGTCAGGATAGTTCAAGCTGCCGGCGCCGCCGACCACCATGAGACGCTTATGGGTAGCGCGGGCGGTTGCGATGGCGGAGTCGCTGACAGCCTTGGCTTCCTTCAGTGGATCACCGCCGCCCCGCGGGCTGGTCGCCAGAACGATGACGTCCGCGTGCCGCGCTTCGGCGATGAACGCCTTCTCGTCGGTGGCATCGAGTTTCACGGGGCGAATGTTCGGGCCGGGCGCGATCTTCTCGGGGTGACGCGAAGCCGCGATCACGTAGTGACCTCTGGAGACCGCCTCGTTGAGGATACGGGAGCCGATCATGCCGCTCGCGCCAACCAGCAGGAGGGTCGGCGGCTCGTGGCCGCCGGGAGCGGCGGCGAGCGCGGCGTTGGTGAGCGGGATGCCGACCCAGGCGGCCAGTGTCGCGAGCAGAATTCCGATTCTCATTGTGTGTTCTTTCCTGCGAGAAGGAGGCCGAAGCATAGGGGGAACGACGCAGCCGCGGAAGTGCTCCACGCCGGCTCGCGGTTGACCCGGCACGCCGCGCAAAATACCTTCAGGATTCCTTTGTTGCAGGTGCGCTGATCTCATGACGTTGCCGCCGCGGTCCGTCACCATCCAGGAGGTCGCCGATCTGGCGGAGGTGTCCGCCAAAACCGTCTCCCGCGTGCTCAATAACGAGCGCGGGGTGCACGCCGACACGCGTAATCGCATCCTCAAGGCCATCGAGCAGCTGGATTACCAGCCCAACGTGAATGCCCGCGGCCTGGCCGGCGACCGCTCGTTTCTGATCGGTCTGTTCTGTGACAAACCCGGCGACTACCTGAGCGACTTCCAGGCCGGGGCCGTGCAACGCTGCCGCGAGTCCGATTTCCACCTCATGGTCGAGCCGTGGGACGCCGAGAGCCCGGACGTGGCGCGGCAGATCAACACCCTGCTGCGACAGCTGCGCCTCGAGGGCGTCATCCTGTTGCCGCCCCTGAGCGACCACCCGGTCATTCCGGACATGCTGGCCGAGAAGGGGATGCCGCTGGTGCGGGTCGCTCCGCGGCTCGGGCCGAGCGCTTCTCCATCGGTCGGCATCGACGACTACGCCGCCGCGCGGCGCATGACGCGTCACTTGCTCGAGCTCGGACATCGGCGTGTCGGCTTCATCCTGGGGCGTCCGGGGTATGGCGCGACGGCCGAGCGTCACCGGGGCTTTCGTGACGAGATGCTCGCCTGGGGCGCACCGATCGACGACGGCTGGATCCGGGCCGGCAACTTCCTCTTCACGGATGGCCTGGCCTGCGCCGAGCAGATCCTCGGCGCGCCATCCCGGCCGACCGCGATATTCGCCAGCGACGACGCCACGGCGGCCGCCGTCATCTGCGTTGCCCGGCGCATGGGCCTCCCCCTGCCGGAGCAACTGTCGGTTGCCGGCTTCGACGATGCGCCCGTGGCGACCATGCTCTGGCCGGACCTGACCACGATCCGCCAGCCCGTGGCCGCGCTGGCCCGTACCGCGACGGATCTCATCATCGAGCATTCGCCGCGGCGGCGCGGCTGGCCGGAGCCGGTCCCTCACCGGGTGTTGGATTTCGAGCTGATCGTGCGCGGGTCCACCGGGCCGCCCGCTTCGTGACAGCGGGCTCTGGCGCGGCATCAGCGGAGCGGGCATCTGGGGGCGGCATCAGCTGGGCGGCATCAGCTGGGCGGCACGCCTCATCGACCGCGTGCGTTGGCTAGGAAACCCGTCGAGTCGTTTCCACCTTCCACCAGAGCGGCAGCAGGCGCCGCACGTCCTGCTTCGCGAAACGCTCGTCCATCAAGTAAACGGCGCCGCGATCCTGTCTCGTGCGGATGACGCGCCCGGCAGCCTGTACGACTTTCTGCAGGCCGGGATACAGGTAGGTGTAGGCGTAGCCGGCGCCAAAGCGCTCTTCCATCCGCCGTTGGATTTCCTCGTTCACCGCACTGACCTGCGGCATTCCCAGTGTCGCAATGAAGGCGCCGATCAGCCGCGTGCCCGGCAGATCGATGCCTTCGCCGAAGGCGCCCCCCAACACCGCGAAGCCGATGCCGCGCCCCTCGGGCGTGAAGCGCTGCAGGAATCGATCACGCTCGCCTTCCGACATGCCGCGCTCCTGCCGCCAGACCTCGATGTCGGGATGGCGCTCTTCGAGCCGTGCGGCGACCTGTTGGAGGTAATCGAAGCTGCTGAAGAATGCGAGATAGTTGCCGGGTGCGGCTGCGAACTGCCGCGCCATGAGCTGCACGATGGGCTGAACCGATCCGGCGCGGTCGCGCCAGCGCGTCGAGATGGATCTCACCACCTGCACGGAGAGTTGGTCGGCCGTGAAGGGCGACTGGACGTCGATGCGGCGGCTGTCGGCGGGCAGGCCCAACATGTCGAGGTGGAACTGCGGCGGACTCAGGGTGGCCGAGAACAGCACCGCCGCATGGGCCGCGGACCAGCGCGGCGAGAGAAAGCGCCGTGGGATGATATTGCGCAGGCACAGAGTGTGTTGCCCCGAGCCCGGCGATCCATCGAGAGTCGCGTCGAAGACCGTGTCGCCGTCCAGCACGCCGGCAAGCGTGCAGAAGCTCATGGCCTCGAAATAAAAGTCCTCGATTTGGGACTGCGTGCCGGACTGGGTGCCGGCCGCCGCCTCGGCCATCCAGTCACCAATGGCCTTGATCGATCCTTGCAGCGTCCCCAGCAGCTCCTCCGGCGGCTCGACGTAGGCTCTGTAGGCTTCGGTCTGATCCTGGCGCATCGCATCCCAGACACGGGCCACCCTGCCGAGCGAGCCCTTCAACATCATGGGTGCGCCGAAGCGGACGTTTTCGAGCATCGCTCGTTCGAGCGAGGCGGTGTACATCTTGCGCGCCCGTTCGAC
>DASZVD010000089.1:0-4637 GCA_035547375.1 Steroidobacteraceae bacterium | reverse complement strand
GAAGCCGACGACGGCTACGACGCCGATGAGTGGTTCGGCTCACAACCCTGGTTCGACGGTAATCTCGGCACGATGGGGGGCTCCTACGTCGGCTATGTGCAATGGGCTCAGGCGATCCGCGGCAGCAAGTACCTGAAGGCCATGGTCGCGGATGTCACGACACCGGATGTCTACGGGAACTGGATCTACACGAACGGAGCCCTGCACTACGGGTTCGTCCTGCCCTGGGGCGGAGTGGACATCGACGGGCACGTGGATCAGTTCGCGGGCGACTTCACCTGGGACTCCATCTACCGGCATCTGCCTGTCGCGACGGCCGATGCGGCTGGGCACCACCGCACGGAGCACTATCGCGACTGGCTCGCGCACCCAACGCGCGATCACTACTGGAACGGTATCAGTTTGGAAACCGATTACGACCGGATTGCGGTGCCGATCCTTTCCGTCGACGGCTGGTACGACATCTTCCTGCGTGGAGCGTTGCGCGACGACGTGCAGGTGAGGCGTGCGGGTAAAACAGCATTGGCGCGCCAGGGCAAGCGGCTCATGTTGGGACCATGGGCCCACAGCGTAGGCACGCGCACGGCTCTCATCAACGGCCGGGCGGGCGCCGCGCCCGCCAACCCGGTGGACTTCGGCGACGATGCGGTCGTCGACATGGACAAAGTGACCTTGCGCTGGTTCGACCACTGGCTGAAGGGGATCGACAATGGAGTCGATCACGACGCTCCCGTGCGGATCTTCGTGATGGGGGAGAATCGCTGGCGTGACGAGCGCGAGTGGCCGCTGGCGCGTACCCGCTACACGAACTATTACATCCACAGCGGCGGCCGGGCGAACTCGAGCGCGGGCGATGGGGTCCTCTCGAGTGAGACTCCGGGACGCGAACGGGAGGACCGGTTTACCTACGATCCCGCCGATCCCGTGCCTTCGATGGGCGGGAACGTCTGCTGCAGCTCGGTTCCCAGCGGGCCCTGGGATCAGCGCAGCGTCGAGCGCCGGGACGATGTGTTGGTCTATTCGACGCCGCCTCTGCAGGCGTCCATGGAGATCACGGGGCCCATTTCGGTGACGCTGTTCGCCAGCACCTCCGCGCCTGACACGGATTGGACGGCGAAACTCGTGGACGTTCAGCCGAGCGGGTACGCGCAGAACATTCAGTCAGGCATCGTGCGTGCGCGTTACCGCAAAGGCGCCGGAGGGAAAGCCGAGCTCATCGAGCCAGGCAAGGTTTACGAGTACGCCATCGACCTTTGGGCGACCAGCTTCGTCGTCCAGCCGGGGCATCGTCTGCGGCTGGAGATCTCGAGCAGCGACTTCCCCCGGTTCGACCGCAATCTCAACACGGGGGAAGATCCGGCGACGGGTACGCGTACCGCGATAGCAAAGCAGATGGTCTATCACAGCTCGCGCTATCCGTCGCACGTGGTGTTGCCGCTCATCCCGCGGCCGTAGCGGCGCCCCCGCTACGGCGATCGTTAGTCAGACAGGCTCCTAGCCCATGTGGAAGGCGCAGAGCTTGTTGCCGTCGGAGTCCCGGAAGTAACCGGCGTAGAAGCCGCCACCGCGGTCGCCGGCGGGACCCTCGCACTTCGCGCCGAGGGAGATTGCCTTATTGTAGATGGAGTCCACTTCCGCGTTGTTCTTGGCTGCCAAAGCCACCATGACGCCATTGCCGACCGTCGCCTTGTTGCCGTCGGCGGGCTTGATGACGAACAACATCGGGCTCTTGGGATCGTTGCCCCAGGCCACGAATTTCTCCGTTTCCATGGTGCGCTTCGCGCCGATGACACTCAGCAGATCGTCGTAGAAGCGGGCGGCACGCGCCATGTCGTTGGTGCCCAAGGTTACATAGCCAATCATGGGGGACTCCTGAATGGATCGAGGCCGCTGGAGCGGTGTAGCAATGCGACGGCGGATCATACGCCGTTGCTCAACCTCGGCCGTTTTCCTTGTCGCGCTCCTCCATCTGCCGCGCCCGTTGCCGGGCTCGTTCGAGAACATCTTCGCCCGGCATGCCCGTCCGCGTGTTGCGGCGGAGGGCGAAGATGCCTCCCGCAATGATGGCGAGCACTACTATGATGATCACTGCGGTACGGAGCATGGGCGCACTCTACTTTGTCATACAACCCATTGAAAGTTTTGGGCTTGCTGGCTCTGGGATGGAGCGGTGTGGCTCTGGGGCAGCCGGTGGGCTGTCCGGCCCGGCCCGCGGAGGGCAGCCTCGTCGGCGAGCCCGAGGATCTGCGCAGCGTGAAGGGAGTGCTGCGCGTCGATCTGGAATATCGCAGCAGTGTGGGGGCCGATGGCCAGACTCACTATTGCTATGTGGCACCGGACGGGAGCGAGGCGCCGACCCTGAGGCTGCGGCAGGGGGATCTGTTGATTCTGCGCTTGAAGAATGCGGAACGTGCCGCCGCTGCCGGGTCGCACCATCATGGCAGCGCGCACGGTTGCACGACCGGCGCCATGGATGCGACGGCCACCAATCTGCACTTTCACGGCTTGACGGTTCCGCCGGTTTGTCATCAGGACGATGTGCTCAACACCTCGATCGAGCCGGGAGAGGCTCCCTTCGAATATCGGTTCCGCATCCCGGCCGCCGAGCCGCCGGGCCTGTACTGGTATCACCCGCACATCCACGGTGTGACCAAGGCCCAGGTGTTGGGAGGGGCCTCCGGGGCGCTCATTGTCGAAGGGATCGAGCAGCGCGTGCCGGCCCTGGCCGGTCTGGCCGAGCGGGTGCTCATCATCCGTGACCAGGAGCTGCTGCACCCCGACGCCGCGCCGGTGCAAACCGACTCCATGCCGCCGCCCATGGTGATGCGCGATGCCGAGGGCGACATTCTCAACACCGGAACCGGCGGAGGCAAGCCGGCGAAGGACCTGTCCATCAACTTCGTGGCGGTCGCTTACCCCCATTACGTGCCGGCGACGATCAAGCTTCGACCGGGTGAGCGGCAGCTGTGGCGCGTTTTGAATGCTTCCGCCATCACCTATCTCGATCTGCAGCTGCTGCTCGACGCCCGGCAGCAAGCCCTGGGCGTCGTGTCCCTCGACGGTGTGCCGATCACGCAAAATGGCACCCACGAGCCGATTCTTTGGCGCAGTCATGCGTTGATTCCGCCCGCGGGGCGAGTGGAGCTGCTCGTGCGGGGGCCGCCCGAGGGCAAGATGGCGAGCCTGGTGACGCGCACGGTCGATACGGGCCCCGCGGGCGAGAACGATCCGACCCGGCCGATCGCCACGCTGATCGCGGATGCGGCAGCGCCGGAGCCGCGCTCCCGGTTCAGCAGCAGTCCGCGGCCGGCCGCACGCTCGAGCGCGCCGAGCTGGCTCGGGGATGTGACACCCGCGCGCACTCGCAGGTTGTACTTCTCTGAAAAACCTCACGATCCGCACGATCCGAACAGCCCGACGGACTTCTTCATTACCGTCGACGGCCGGGAGCCCCGGTTGTTCGATCCGGCGAGGACGACTCCCGATATCGTGGTCCATCAAGGCGACGTGGAGGACTGGGTCATCGAGAACCGCACGCAGGAGCTGCACGCCTTCCACATCCACCAGGTTCATTTCATGCTCCTCGACTGGAACGGCATTCCGTTGGACGAGCCGTTCCTGCGCGATACCGTCAACGTAGCCTACTGGGACGGCAAGAGTCCGCAATATCCGAGCGTGCGGTTGCGCATGGATTTCCGCGACCCGCACAGCGTCGGCACGTTCGTCTACCACTGTCATCTTCTCGAGCACGAAGACGGCGGGATGATGGGCCTCATCCGCGTGCTCCCTGTCATCCGACGGTAACACCCCGGACATACCCTCAACCGGTTCCAGAGGATCTCGGGGCAATCCAACCAAGACGGGGAGATTCCATGTTTGCGAAACGTGGCCGCTGCAACGCGGCTGTCGAGCTTGCCTGCGCCATGGCGTTGGCGACACCAATGAGTCTCTTGGCGGCAAACAACGTAGCGGACCGGGCACCTACCACCACGCCCATCAAGCACGTCATTGTCATCTTCGGCGAAAACGAGTCGTTCGATCACTACTTCGGGACGTATCCCTACGCAACCAATCCGCAAGGCGAGCCGCAGTTTCACGCGGTGCCGGATACGCCGAGAGTCAACAACCTCCTGGCCGGCGGGTTGCTGGACGAGAATCCCAACAGCACCCAGCCGTTTCGCCTGGACACCGGCGCGGCCTCGGTGACCTGCGATCAGAATCACTCTTATACCCCGGAACAACAGGCGGACGATCACGGCCTGATGGACAAGTTTCCGGAGTTCGTCGGCTCGGGCTCATCGGCGTCCTCGCCCTGCAACGACTACGGCAAGGGTACTGGTGTCGTCATGGGCTATTTCGACGGCAACACCGTGACGGCGCTGTGGAACTACGCGCAGCATTTCGCGATGAGCGACAACTCCTACGGCACCATGTACGGTCCGTCGGCGGTCGGCGCGTTGAACCTCGTTGCCGGCACGACGGCTACCGCGACTCTGTTCCCCACGAAGCCAAACGGTGCGGCTGCGAGCGCGGCCGGTTCCATCGCCGGCGGCGCCAGCACCGGGGCAGCGATCGGTGATCCGCGTCCGGCCGGCGATGAGTGCGTGCTGACCAATCCCGGTCTGCAGACCACCACG
>DASZVD010000088.1:0-9715 GCA_035547375.1 Steroidobacteraceae bacterium | reverse complement strand
GCCTGCTCCGAGATGGAGGCGCCGGCCCGACCGTAGGGAGTCCTGACCAGGATGGCGGGAAACCTGCCGGGCGCATCGGGCCGATAGACATCGCTCGCGAGCGTAACGCCATCGCGCATGGGCACCCGCACGTTGGACTCGAAAATGACTCCGTACCGTGGCTTGGACAGCAGAGCCTCGTCGTGCACGAGCGCACGGGCCGTGCCGATCGCCGCCATCTCAATGATCGCCGCACCCCACCGCCGCATCACGTTTCTCCTACCAGCCCCCGCCCCACCCATACGGCCGGTCGAGCCGGATCGTCTGAATCTCGGTGATCTTCCCGTCCACGACCTTGAACAGCTCGTGGATGATCGTGTCGTGCGGCTTGTGGCGGAACTCGTTCGCCGGCATGACCATGCCGGTGGCGGGATTCACCTGGTGAGGCGCGGCCCCCGCGGCCGTGACCAGCGGCGCGGTAGGCGGCCCGGCCGCCTGGGAGACCTGGATCACCATCTGGCCCAACACCAGGCCGCGCTCCACATCGACGATCGGATAGAGCCGGTTGGCCGTCTTGTCCATGTATTTGAACGGCGCGAAATCGTTGCACGCGAGCGGCAGGAACACCGGATTCAGCGAAGTCTGCACGCCGTCCTCGAACCGGCGGCAATCCTCGCTCACGGGCACGTGGCTGCCGTCGTGGCGCTCGAGGCCTTCGAAGTAGCTGTCCGCTATCGCAATGAGCTGCTCGCGCGTGCGACGCTCCCGAGGCGGCAGGACGTAGTTGAAAAAAGGGTTCGGGGAAATCAGGCCCGGAACTCCGTCGACGATGCGCTCTCCCGTGATCGTCTCGATCTCGGTCAGCTTGCCGTGCTCCACCTTCAGGCGCACGAACAACGTGCCGCGCTCGTGATTCTCGGTGGCGACCGCGAACAGCGCCGCCTGCCCGGACACGGGGTCCACCACAGACTGCCGGTATGTGATTGTCTCGACGCCCTTCCACAACTCATCGGCATCGAGCCTCGACGGCTTGCCGTTATGAATGGCTTTCGCTTGCGGAGCCAGCGGCAGCGCGGCCGGATCATGACGCAACACCGCGTCGATGAACGTGTTCAAGTGCCCTTGCAGGCAGGCTCTGTCGCAGTCGGCCATGCTCGCCTTCTCCCCTTGTGCGGCGCTCACAGCGGACGCCCCGCACATACTCAGTGCGACCACCGCGGCAGCCCACGCTTTTGCGGATCTCAACCGCATCTTTCCAGACATCGCTCCCCCCCATTCTTGCGAAATCTACGCCGTGATCTGCGCAACGCACCCGCCGGCCGTCTCCACCAGCTCCATGGACAGCGCCAGGTAGCGCAAGGCGTAGAGGGTCGCGAAATGCTGTTTGAACGCGTTGAATACCGCTTCCGCCGCCTTTCTTTTCACGTCATCGGCGAGGCCGGCCCCGATGCGTAAAGTCGCATGGACGAAGGCGTAGTCGGCCTGGCCGTCGGCCATATGATAGTCCTGCAGCTCGTAGGCGCGCGCGAGCACGATCCCGCCGGGCTCGAACGAGCCGACGAGTATCCGGTTCACTCTATCGAGCAGCGCGGGAATATCCGCGTCCGGCTTGATGTTGCGGGTGTACTCGACGATCAGGTGCGTCACGCGCGGTGTCATCGGTTACGACACCGGGAAAATGGCGTTGATCTGACCGGTGCCGGTGCTCGCGAAGTAGTCCGTCACCACCTCCACCGGCCTGTCGTAACGATCCCAGCCGAGCGTGCCGAGCAGCATGGCCGTGTCGTGCATGCCGCCCTCGCCATGACACAGATCGGCATATTCCGGGAGCATGGCAATGAACTCACTGAACCGCCCCGCGCGCCAGAGCTCGACGACGTGCCGGTCGACCTGCTCGTAGAACGGCCGGCTGATGGTGAAGATGCCTTCTTCCGAATCCCGGTTGTCGTGGAACCGGTGCGAGAGCGAGCCGGAGGCCAGCACCATGACCGTGTTCGGGCTGCGCTCGATGGCCTCACGAACGGCCTCGCCGAAGACGCGACTGTCCTCGAGCGCGTGCCAGGCACACCATCCCGCGACGGAAACGATTTTGAAGCGCCGATCGGCGTTCATATAGCGCATCGGCACGAGCGTGCCGTACTCGAGCTCCAGGCTGGCGATCTCGTGCGCCCGCGTACGGATACCCCGGCGGTTGGCGCATTCGGCGATAGCGCGCCCGAGCGCCGGGTTGCCCGTGTACTCGAACGCCAGGTCCTTGATGAAATGGGGCAGCTCGTTACTCGTGTAGAGGCCGTGGAAGTGCTCGTTGCAGTTGATGTGGTACCCGGAATTCACCAGCCAGTGCACGTCGAACACCACTATCGTGTCCACGCCCAGCGCACGCGCGCGCTCGGCGATCGCGTGGTGGCCCTTGATGGCCGCCTCCCGGCAACCAAAATGCTTGCCCGGCAGCTCCGACAGATACATCGAAGGAACGTGCGTGATCTTCGCCGCCAGTGCGAGCCTACCCATGCAATGCCCCTGCGGCGCGCTGCGCAAAGGCGTCGTCGCCGATCAGATAGTTCGTCAGCCGGCCGATGCCTTCCACTTCAGTGATCACTTCGTCACCGGGCATGACGTTTACCGCACCCTCAGGCGTGCCTGTCAGGATGATGTCGCCCGGAGCGAGCGTCATGGTCGCGCTCAGATACTCGATCAGAAAGGCAATGTCGAAGATCATGTCGCGCGTGTTGCCTTTCTGCGTGACACGGCCGTTCACGGTCGTTTGCAGGCCCAGGCTCATCGGTGTGGGAACGTCAGCGGCGTCCACGAACCAAGGCCCCAGCAACGTGCAGCCATCGCGATTCTTCACACGTAAGTTGGGGCGGTAGTAGTTCTCCAGGTAATCGCGAATCGCATAGTCGTTCGCGACCGTATAACCCGCCACGTACTCATAAGCGCGGGCCTTTGAAACGCGGCGCGCCGGCTTGCCGATCACGACCGCCAGCTCGCACTCGTAATGCATGAATTTCGCATCGGCCGGCCGGCGCGTGTGGGCCCGGTGACCTGCGAGGGCATTCGGGCCTTTGATGAAGGCAAGCGGCACCTCGGGAGGGGCCTTGAATGCCAGCTCCTTCGCGTGGTCCGCGTAGTTCAGGCCGACCGCGAAGACAGTGCCCGGCTGCACAGGCGGTAACCACACGACCGCCTCTTCGCTTACCACGCGTCCATCGGCGAGCCGCACGCCATCTTCAGACTCGGTCGCCGCGTGAATGGCCCCCGCGTACGCTACCCGCGCGTGCTTCATCGTGATTCTCCCAACAGCTCCGCCTCGGCGACGATGGGATTCTCCAACCGGCCCACGCCTTCGACCGCCACCGCCACGCGATCGCCGACCCGCGCCAGCGGCGGATTCTCGGGAACTCCGATCATCAGCACATCGCCCTCGTCCAGGGTCATGAACTCGGTGATGTCGGCCAGCAGCCGCGGGATCGACCGGACCAGCCGGCCGGTCGTGTTCTCCTGGCGCAATTCCCCGTTCACATAAGCGCGCAGAGTGAGCTTCGCCGGATCGGCGACCGCGCTGCTCGGCACGATCCAGGGGCCGATGGGACAAAACCCATCCCGGCAGCTGTCTCGCAACGGCGGCCGATAGTAATTGTCGTGTGGCACGCTGATGTCGTTGACGACCGTGTAGCCTGCGACGTGATCGAACGCACGAGCTGCGGAAACCCGGGTGGCCGTCCGACCGATGACGACACCCAGCGTCACGCCAACACGAACCGCGGGAACGTCCGGCGGCAACGGGATCGGCATGCCGGCGCCGATCCAGGTGTTGACGGGCTTGATGTACAGAACCGGCGCGCGCGGGGGAGCGAGATAGGGGGCTTCGTTGACGGCGCCGCCCAGCGCCGCAAGCGTCGCGGGGAAATTGAACAGCACGCCGTACACGGTGCCGGTCGTCGGCACGTCACAGCTCAACTGCGCCGCGCTCAACTGCCTTCCATTCGCATGGACGAAGCCGTTCAGGGGGTCGATCTGCGCGAGCAGCGGCTGCTTCAGTCCGCGCGTCCGCATCAACACATCGATCATGACGAGGCTCCGTCCGGCTAGATACTTCACAGGTTAAGTACATGCCCGCGGGATGTCAATTCGCCCCGCGGGACGCCCCCTCACGGGCGCGCCATGGACACCCCCGGAGGCCAATGGCAGAATTTTGCGTTCCGGCGCGTCCGCCCCGGGGGGAGCCGGACGATATTCAACATCCCCACGAATGACGGTCCATGAAGACACCCAGGAACCCTGCGCCCGGCACGGCGCGCAAAGAGCGCGCGAATGGAGACGTGCCCAAGATTCCCCTGCGAGACCTGTCGCGATCGCTGCCCATGGCCCTGATGCGGGCCCGGGAAGCGGTCATGCAGTACTTCCGTCCGCATCACCGCCTCCATGGCATCACCGAGCAGCAGTGGCGCGTGCTGCGAGTTCTCTACAAGTCGGGCGACCTCGAGATCGCGGAGCTGGCGCGGCAGACCGTGCTGATGCCGCCCAGCCTGTCGCGCATCCTGCGCGACCTGGAGGCGGCGAAAATGGTGAGTCGCCGCGTCGTCCGCACCGACTTGCGCCGCAGCGTCATTTCCATCGCTCCGGCGGGCCTGGAGATGCTGACGAAGATCGCGCCGCTGTCCGAAGCGAGCTTCGCGGAGATCCAGCAGCTCTTCGGCGAGCAGCGGCTCGATCAGCTGTTCGATCTCCTCTACGAGCTCGAACGCAAGCTCAAGAAACCCGCCGTGCAGGCCGCCTCCCCGGACGGGACCGAGGAGGCGGAAGATGCCGGTGAGCCACGGACTCGCCGCAAGCGCTCAGTGCACCGTCCCGTCTCCAGGCCCTAGAGGCAGCGACTCCGGTCCGTACACCTGGCCGTTGACGATCACCTGCCTGACGTTGCGGGCGTTGTGAATGTCGGCCAGAGGATCTCCCTCGACGACGACCAGGTCGGCGAGCTTGCCGGCCTCGATCGAGCCGAGATCGGCCCGCTCGCCGAGCAGTTCCGCCGGCACGATCGTAGCCGTCTGCAGCGCCTCGAATGGCGTGAGCCCGGCCCGCACCGCCTGCTCCAGCTCGTTGTGCGTGCTGAGCCCGATGAGGGTCAGCGGCGAGTCCGTACCGGTCACGATGCGTACGCCGGCGCGGTGAAGCTTGAGAATGGCCGCCCGGATGTTCGTCAAAAGCTGCTGCGGCGGTGGCGGCATGGCAAACCCGCCGCCCGGCGCGCGCACCCACGCGGGTTGAGCCAGCCAGCGCGCATCGTTGCGAGCGGCCGGTCCGGCAAACTCCTCGATCGGGGTGAACAGTGAGATGGTTGGCGTGATCGTCATGTGCGACTGCGAGAGAATCTGCACGACGTCGTCGTAAACCTTGTTCAGCTCACTCGTCTTGGTCGAGTACCCGCGGCTGGAGCCGTTGCCGTCGAGATGCTCCACGCTGTCGCTGCCGAAGAGCGCGGCCGGATAGATCTCGTGCGAGGTGGCGGGAATACCGATCTCGTGGGCTCCCTGCACCAGGCGCTCGCGGACCGGTTCGCTGGTATGGACGTAAGTCTTCACCAGGTCATACCGGAGTTTGCGGGCACGATCGATCTCCTTGTCCGCCTGCGCAAGGTTCGCCACGGGCGCCGACATTTCCCAATAAGAGCGCTCGCCATCGAGAATGTAGCCGGCCGCGAACACGCGGGGTGAGGGACGCAAGCCCGCGGCAGACGCCTCGCGCTCCTCGATGACATCCGAAGGAACGTTTCCGGGGCTACGCACGGTGGTTATGCCGTAGGCCAGCAGGAGCCGCCCGAACGAGCTGCCATACTCCTTGATGAGGTGCTCGTGCATATCCATGAGGCCCGGCATGACGGTCAGCCCCGACGCGTCCACCACTCTGTCGGCCTTGCGGCCTGCCTCGTGCGGCTCGATGGCGATGATCCGGTTGCGCTCCACAACGATGTCCACGTCAGAGCGTGCTCGTTGATGAACGCCGTCGACGAGCTTCCCGGCGTGCACCACGAGCCTGCCCTCGGGAATCCTGCGCCGCCAGGTGAGCTCCAGCGGAACCGGCCGTATCCGGCCATCCGCCACCTGGATGAGCTTGAGCTCGTTGACGTCGAGATACAGCAACCGCGAGGAGTCGCCGGTCCAACTGATGTAACTGGCGATCCCGTCGGCCAGCTTACGGGGCGCCCCGGCGGGGGCACCCTCGGGAGAGACGGGCATGACCCACAACGCCTGGTCCATCTGGAATGCGATCGAGCGGCCGTCCGGAGACCAGACGGGGCCGTCGGCGGCCGAGCGGTTGCCGATGGAGTGATTGGCGACGGCCGTATAGTCCCGCGGCTTGCCCGTGCCGTCGGCGCTCAGCACCTCGATCTGGTTGGTGGCGCCGACGTAATAAGACTGCGAGGTCGAATACTCCGCCAGACGCGACACCATGACCGACCGGCCGTCCGCCGACCAGCTCGGATAGCCCGATCCGAAGCTGAACGGCTGTATCGTCACGATCCTGCCGGTCGCGAGCTCGATGACCTGGACCTGCATGGTGTAGCTGCCGAAAGCATTGACGAAGGCGATCCGGGTGCCATCCGGCGACCACGCGGGGCGCATCTCCGCGCCCGGCGCGGTGGTGAGCCTGCGATGCGCCCCTGAGCGGACGTCGTAGATCCACAGGTCCAGGCTGCCCTCCCGGTCGCTCGAATACACCAGCTGCGAGCCGTCGGGCGACCAGGCCGGATCGGTCACCACGAACGGTCCGCCAGCCGTCACGGCGCGCGGCTTGGAGCCGATCTCCATGAGCCAGAGATTGCCCAGCGCGGCGAACGCGACGCGGGCTCCGTCGGGCGAAATGACCGGTTTCAACAATCCGAGAACGGGCTGCGCCGCGGTGGAGGAAAGATCCTGGGGATGCCGGGCGTAGACGGGGCGCCGCACGGACAGCTCCGCGCTGAACTCCACGGTCGTCGTCTTCCCCGTCGCCAGGGAGCGGTGTTTGATCTTGCCGTCCGCCGTGTAGAGGAACTCATCCGCGGACAGCCAGGCTCCCCGGAAGGGGTGCATGTCCTCATCCGCCGAGACGACCTGGTCGTTCAGCATGAGCTTGGCAAAGCCATCCTTGATGAGCGTGAAGAGGACCTTCTTACCGTCGGGCGTCCAGGTCGGTGTCCCGACCGGGACGGTCATGCCCCCGCTCTCGACTTCCGTCCGGGCAACCAGGCGCTCGGCACCGTCGCTGGCGGTGGCATAGATTCCCGCCGCCTTCTCCCGGTCCGACACGTACGCGATCTCCCGTCCATCGGGCGAGTAGCTCGCGCGCGACTCACCGCTCGGCGCGTGCGTTACCTGGCGCAGGGTGCCGTCGGCCAGCGTGAGCTCCCAGATATCGAAATTGCCGCTGCGGTCGGAAGTGAACGCAACATGCTTCCCATCCGGCGCGCACGCAGGCTCGCGCGCCTCGAAGGGACCGGGAGTCAACACTTTGGGATCGCTGCCGTCCGGCCTGACGCTCCAGATGCGCCAGTGCCCATCGCGATCGGACTGGAATGCGATGCGGCTTCCGTCCGCGTACCAACAGGGCTGATGAGCATCGTACAGTGCATCGGTGAGGGCGTGCGCCGCCCCGCCCCGCACCGGCAGGCCGAACAAGACCCCCTGCAGGTCGATCACCATCGTACTGCGGTCCGGCGAGAGCGCCACTGCGATTTCCGTGCCCTCGTGCACGGTGACGCGCATGACTCCGGCGCGATCGTGCTGGGCAGCCAGCGCCGCGGCCGCGCACACTGCCGCCACTCCCCCCAGCGTCGCGCGCCGAGCCCGCCTCGTCAGTCTCATAGAGCCCCCGTCGATTTAGATACCATGTTAATTACTTTTCCGGCAAAATCCATCCCCGCCGGAAAGTACTTACCACGTTAACATTATTTTCGCCGCGCGCGAACTGCCCGTGCGGGAAGGAGCGTCCACCATGTCATCAGTACCGAATGCCGCGGGCGAGGCTCTCGGCCGCAATATCGCCAAGGTCGCCGCGCTGTTGGAGCGATTCCAGCCGCGCGGGCTGTCGCATCTCATCGCGGGAAAACTCGAGCCCTCCGCCGACGGGGAGACGTTCACGACGGAATCTCCTGTCGACGGCTCGCTCATAGCGAAGGTCCCGCGAGGGAAGGCGGCGGACATCGACCGTGCGGCACGCGCGGCCGCAGCGGCGTTCGCCGAGTGGCGCGACCTGTCGGGTGCGCGACGCCGTGAGATCCTGCACGCCATCGCCGACGGCATCGAGGCTCGCGCCGAGGATATCGCACTGTTGGAATCGTGGGACGCCGGGCAACCCCTGAAATTCATGAGCAAGTCGGCCCTGCGGGGCGCGGAGAACTTCCGCTTCTTCGCGGATCGGGCCGAGAGCGCCCGCGACGGCCAGTCCCTGCCGACCCCTACACACCTGAACTACACGGTGCGGACCCCGATCGGTCCGGTCGGAGTCATCACTCCCTGGAACACGCCTTTCATGCTGTCCACCTGGAAGATTGCGCCTGCCCTCGCCGCCGGCTGCACCGTGGTGCACAAGCCCGCCGAGTGGAGCCCGGTCACAGCCCAGGTGTTGGCGCAGATCGCGCTCGAGGCGGGCCTGCCGCCGGGCGTACTGAACGTCGTGCACGGCCTGGGCGAGGAAGCCGGACGCTCGCTGACCGAGCACCCGGACATCAAGGCGGTCGCCTTCGTCGGCGAATCGAGCACGGGCTCGGCGATCATGCGTCAGGGCTCGGCCACGCTGAAGCGCGTGCACTTCGAGCTTGGCGGGAAGAACCCTGTCATCGTCTTCGACGACGCCGATCTGGAGCGCGCGCTCGATGCCGTCGTCTTCATGATCTACAGTCTGAACGGCGAGCGCTGCACGTCCTCGAGCCGGCTCCTCATCCAGGAGTCGATCGCCGCGAAGTTTCTGCCGCTGCTGGCCGAGCGTGTCAAGAAACTCAAGGTGGGCCACCCGCTCGACCCGAATGTCGAGATCGGCCCGCTCATCCACCCCCGCCACCGCCAGAAAGTGCTGTCGTACTTCGAGATCGCGAAGAGCGACGGAGCGCGCATCGAGGTCGGCGGCACGGCATATGAAGGACCGGGAGGTGGCCAGTACGTCGCCCCCACCCTGTTCACCGGCGCGAAGCCCCGCATGCGCATTGCGCAGGAGGAGATCTTCGGGCCCGTTCTCACCGCGATCACGTTCAAGGATGAAGCCGAGGCGCTGGCTGTCGCGAATGACGTGCCCTATGGTCTGGCGGGTTATCTGTGGACCTCGGACCTGGGGCGCGCATTACGGATCGCCGAGCGGCTGGAAGCCGGCATGATCTGGGTGAACTCCGAGAACGTGCGCCATCTCCCCGCCCCCTTCGGCGGCATGAAAGCAAGCGGTATCGGCCGCGACGGCGGCGACTATTCATTCGAGTTCTACATGGAGACGAAGAACATCGCGCTCGCCCACGGCAACCACGCCATCACGCGCCTGGGCGCGCGCTGAGCCGTCAATGAGCTTCGCCCCTCGTCACCGGTGCCGCCAGCGAGCGCCGGTAGTCGAGGGGCGTGCAATTCATCCAGCGCCGGAAGGCGCGAATGAACGCGCTCTCTTCCGAATAACCGAGCAGGTAGGTGATCTCGGCGAGCGAGCGATCCGAGGTCGCCAACAGACGGGTCGCCATTCCGTAGCGCGCCTTGTCGACCAGCTCGCTGAACTTCAA
>DASZVD010000087.1:0-3251 GCA_035547375.1 Steroidobacteraceae bacterium | reverse complement strand
GCCCGTAGAAGAGATGTCCGAGCCCAAGCCCGACGAAATAGACGGCCAGGGTAACCTGCCCTTCCATGATCGTGCCGTGCAGGCTCTGCGTGAGCTCCGGCAGCGCGGGCAGATAAATGTCGGTGGTGACGGGTGGGAAGGCGGACATCGCGCCCAACAGCAGCAGCAGCCCGGTGGAAGCGTGTGCCGACGGCTTCTCGTTCTCCGAATTCAATTATTTACATCCATCCGAACGCACAGAGCCGACACCGGGAGCGCGGCGGAAATGATACCGCCACCCGGAGGGTGCTGCACTGCCGCACACTCTTGATTTCCTGACCGATATCGCACACGCGTCGTGACCCAGTCGTCGGGGACACAATGGGGCCCTACGCTAATCTGCGCCCCGTCTGGGGGTCTCCCGAGCGCGCTCGCTCCCGGGTCTCCCGCTTCGATTCGGTGCGATGCTAGTTGAGTCCTCTCGGCTGAGCCGAACTGTGCTGCTCTTGAGCGGCGCCATCTGTCTCGCGGCCTGGATAGAGGCGGCGATGACGACGGCCGCCCGCGCAGAATTTCTCGACAATCTACAGTGGTCCATCTCGGCCTGGGCGGCGGCCTGGGTGACGTGGCAGGCCGCGCGATTGCCGGGCCTTCCGGCAGAACTGCGCAAGACGCGCAGCTTCTTTGCACACGGTGCGCTCCTGTTGGGCCTGGGGCAGGTGCTCTACGACGTCGAGTCGTGGCGGCACTGGCTGCCATTTCCCGCCCCGTCCGACTTTCTGTTCATCCTGGCGGCACCCGCGTTCGTGGGCGGCTTCCTGGACACGCTGCGCGAAGGATTGTCGGCGGGACGCCGTCGCGTGGTCGTGTTGGATGTCTGCGGCTTCGCGCTCGCGATCCTGACCCTCGCCCTGGCGATCTATCTGCCGTTCGCCAGCCGGGCGAGCCCCTTCGAGCTGGCCTTCCTCGTGGCCTATCCGGTCGTCATGCTGAGCGCCGCGGCCAGCGCCCTGGTGACTCACCTGTACCTGCGCCAGCGCTGGACCTTGAGCTGGCAGATGATCTTCTTCGGCCTGTGCGTGGAAGGCCTGATCTGGATGACCTGGAACCGCGCCGTGCTCAACCAGGAGTTCCTGGCCGGCTCGTGGTTGAGCGGCTTCTTCTCGATCGCCGTGCTGATGATCGGCTGCGGTGCGGCCGCCTGGCGTCCGCAGACCAACACCTCCGCCGACTACGACCGCTTGTGCGAAGGCCTGCTGCGGCAGATCCCGCTCCTCACGGTGGCCCTGACCGCGACCTCGTTCTGCATCGTGGTCCTCGACAAGCAGCTCACGCAAACGCTGCGCATCACCCTGGTCGGATTGGGCCTCACCGCGGTGTTCGTGGCCATCGTGCGCCAGACTCAACAGCTGGGCGAGCGCGACCGGCTCATCGAGGCCGAGAAGGTGGTGGCGGAGAGCCAGGCCAAGCTGCACTACCTCGCGCACCACGATCCGCTGACCGGCTTGCCCAACCGGACGCTTCTGCGAGAGCGCGTCGAGCAGGCGCTCGTGAGCGCGGACAGCAAGGGACTCGCCACGGGGCTGATCTTCATCGATCTCGACCAGTTCAAGGAGGTCAACGACACGCTGGGGCACGCGACCGGCGATGCCCTCCTCTGTCACATCGCGCGCCAGCTCGAAGCCAATCTGCACTGGACGGACACGGTGAGCCGCCAGGGTGGCGATGAATTCACGATCGTCCTGCCCGATCTCAAGGATGTAGACGACGCGGCGCGCGTAGCCGAACGATTGATGGAGATCTGCAGCGAGACGGCCCGGGCCAACGGGTACGAGCTACCGATCTCGATGTCGGTGGGTATCGCGTTACACCCTGACGACGGGCGCGACTTCGATACACTGCTGCAATGTGCAGACGCCGCCATGTACCGGGCGAAGGCGGAAGGACGCAACACGTATCGATTCTACGACGCGCAGATGCACGCCCGCGCGACCGACAGGCTGCACATGCGCATGTGCTTGTCGCACGCCATCGAGCGCGGCGAGCTGCGCCTGCACTACCAACCGCAAATCGACCTGCAAACCGGAGCGTTCTCGGGAGCCGAGGCGCTGTTGCGCTGGGAAAGCCCGGAGCTCGGCTCGGTGCCCCCCTCGACCTTCATTCCCATTGCCGAGGAAAGCGGCCTGATCGTCGAGATCGGCGGCTGGGTGCTGCGGGAAGTCTGCCGCCAGGCGGCGGCCTGGCACGCCATCGGGATCCCGGCAACACCGGTGGCGGTGAACGTCTCCGTCCTGCAATTCCGGCGCGGCAATCTCGAGCAGCAGGTGCAGGAGGCCTTGCAGGCTTCATACCTTCCCGCGCACCTGCTCGAGCTCGAATTGACCGAATCCGTGCTCCTGCAGGATCACGACCGGGTGATCGCCACGATCAACTCCCTCGGCACGCTCGGCGTGCGCTTTGCGATCGACGATTTCGGAACCGGCTACAGCAGCCTCGGCTACCTGCGCCAACTGCGCGTGAGCAAGTTGAAGATCGACAGGAGCTTCGTGCGCGAAACCCTGGGGTGCGATGCCGACGGCGCGGGCATCGTCAAGGCAATGATCAACCTGGCCCACACCCTTCGCCTGCAAACCGTCGCCGAGGGTGTGGAGACCGCCGAGCAGGCGGACCTCCTGCGCGCCGCCGGGTGCAACATCGCGCAGGGCTACTACTACAGCCGCCCGCTCGATCCCATTGCGTTCGAGCATTACGTCTCGGCCGTGCCGCCGCTCAGCGCGGCGCCAACTCTCCCAACGCATCCTTCAAGGGCCCGAGCCAGGGCTCGAAATTGCGCCACTGATCCAGCCCTTCCTTGAAAATCGGGCGCCGCACCTGCTCGGAGCTGGCGGTGCGCACGCTGCGCTCGGTCTTGTAGAACTCCAGGCAAGCCGGCTCGAATGGCAGCCCGCAGAACTCCAGCAGCCGGCGCACGGTCCCCTCGAGGTCGTTCACCACATCCTCGTGCTGCACACGCAGCACCTTTCCCGGGAGCACCTCGTCCCAATGGCGCATCAGCTCGACGTAGCTGCGGTAATAGCGCGCGATGTCCTCGAGGCTGTAGGTGAACTCCTGCCCGGCGGCGAACAGCTGTTTGAAGTTGCTGAAGCAGCAGGCGAGCGGCTCGCGCCGCGCGTCGATGATCCTGGCATTGGGCAGGATCAGGTGGATCAGGCCGATGTGCCGGAAGTTGTTGGGCATCTTGTCGATGAACCGCGGCCGGTCCGTGCGGTAGA
>DASZVD010000086.1:0-5567 GCA_035547375.1 Steroidobacteraceae bacterium | reverse complement strand
TTCCTGCAGGACGCGCAGGAGCTTCACCTGCAAGCGCATCGGCATGTCGCCGATCTCGTCGAGCATCAGCGTGCCGCCGTCGGCCGCCATGAAGAGTCCGCGGTGCGCGCGCGTGGCGCCGGTGAACGAGCCCTTCTCGTGCCCGAACAACTCCGACTCCAACAGGTTCTCGGCCATCGCGCTGCAGTTGATGGCGACGAAAGGCTTGTTGCGGCGGGGGCTCGCCTTGTGGATGGCGCGGGCGAGCATCTCCTTGCCGGTGCCGCTCTCGCCGGTGATGAGGACGCGCGCGTCGGTGCCCGCGACCATGTGTGCCTGCGCGAGCTTTTCCTCCATCGCCGAGCTGCGTGTGACGATCTCCGCGCGCCAGTCCTCGTCGGAGGCGCCGAAGCCGGAGATGCGCAGGGCTTTCTGCACCTGGTCGAGGAGCTCCTGCTTGTCGACCGGCTTCGTCAGGAAGCCGAATGCGCCCATCTGCGTCGCCTGCACCGCATCCGGGATGGTGCCGTGCGCCGTCAGGATGATGACCTTCAGCCCGGGCCAGCGGTTCTGCAGCTCCTTCAGCAGGCCGATGCCGTCCATGTGGTCCATGCGCAGGTCGGTGATGACCAGGTCGGGCCGGAAACGGCTGGCCGCCGCGAGCGCCAACACACCGCTCTCGACGGCTTCCACGTCATAACTTTCCGCGCGCAGGCGGATGGTGAGGAGACGCAGCAGACCGGGGTCGTCGTCAACGACGAGAATGCGCGCTTTGCGCTTGCCTATCTGGTTCAAGGTCGTCGTCCTTCGCGGACCTAAGCCGGCCGCCTCGGGTTGCAACATGCTTGCGGGAGTGTTCACTGGGGTCGTCCTTCGTTGCTGGGTTTACGCTCGTTCAGCGAACGCTCGATGTTGGCGATGGCATCGAGCTTCGCGCGGGCTTCCTCGAGCTCCTTGCGCAGCCGTGTGTTCTCGTCTGTCTCCACTTGGAGACGGTGGTTCACACTGGCAAGGCGATCTTTGTCGGCCCGCACGGCGTCAGCCTGCAGCCTGCGGTTTTCCCCTTCCAACGTCAAATGGTCGTCGATTTGCTGCAGTTCCAGCACGGCCAGCGCCCGCTCGCCGGCAATGAGCATCTCCGGGTTCGCCATGAGCTCCCGCAGCAGCCGTTGCGCGCGTGGCAGATCGGTTCCCGGGTGACCCGGAGCGGCCAGGATCAAGGCGAAACGCAGCTGCCGGCTCGGGGTCGGCGCGGTCTCGTAATCCCGTTGAGCCGTCGCGACGATCTCCGCCTGGTCGGACGGGGTGCCCTGCACCAACGACTGCAGGAGCTGCAGGTCATCCGCCAATACCGTGGAGGCGGCCGCGGCTTTGTTGACGACGGGCGGCGCCTCGTGGGCAGGGTGCTCGCGTTGGAACAGGTCGTTGGCACAGCCCGCCAGCAATCCTGTCGCAATCAACAGACAGGCGGCGCCGGTCAGCCGGGACCGGGGCGGCGCGGCCGCGAGCTCAGGCTGCATGCGCTTGAGCCTTCGCCTCGAGGGGCGCCGGAGCCGTGCCGTCGGACGTGTTGATGGGCATGGTGATGCGGAAGTGGGCGCCGGGATATTCGCCGTCGACGATCTCGATCGTGCCGCCGTGCGCCGAGACGAATTCGAGCACCACCGACAGCCCGATGCCCGTGCCCTTCACGGCCGTGCTCTTGGCGGCGCGGCCGGTGTAGAACGCCTCGAAGACGTGCTCCCGATCCTCCCGCGGAATGCCCGGGCCGTTGTCCGCCACGTCGAGCACGAACTGCGTCCCTGACACGCGCGCCTTCAGGTGGATCGTGCCGCCCTTGGGCGAATACTTGACCGCGTTCGATACGAGGTTCTCCAGGATGAGGCGGATCTTGGCGCGGTCCGCGATCAAGGTGACGTCGTCGACGCGAACGTCGAGCCGCACTCGTTGCGACAGCAGGGTGAGCTGCTGGTTCTCCAGGACCTGCTTGACGACGGGACGCAGGCGGAATTCGCTCGCATCGAGGCCGACGCTGGAGGTCTGCCAGGCGCTGAAGGACAACAGGTTTTCGATCATGCGTTGCAGTTTGATGCCGTTCTCGCGGAGGATGCCGGCCACCTCGCGCTGGTTGGAATCGAGCTCGCCCACGGCCCCGTCCATGAGCAGGTCGGTGCCCTCCCGGATGTTGGCGAGCGGTGTTTTCAGCTCATGCGACATGTGGCGCAGAAAACGGTTCCGCTCGTGAGCGAGGTCCAGCAGCCGCTGCCGCAGCCATTCGAGCTGGCCGCCCAGGCGCTCGAGGTCGTGTGGGCCGGAAACCGCGATCGGGTTCGTGAACGTGCCCTGGCCGAGCTCGCTGATGGCACGGTCGAGCTGCCGCAGCGGGCGGCCGACCGTGAGAGTGAGTGCGAAGATCGCCACGATCGTGAGCGGTACGAGCAGCGCAGCCTGCAGCAGCAGGCGGCGCCGGGCGCGCAGGGTCTGCTCCTCGAGAGCGGCGACTTCGGCGTCGATCTGCGCGTTGCTCTGCGTGGAAACCGTGTCGACGAGTCCGCTCAACGCGGTGAAGTCGCGCGACAGCGCCGCCATGTTGGTGGTGCCGCTGCCCGCGGGCATCGACAACACGCGCAGGCGAATGTTCTTTTGCAGATCGCCGACCTGAGCCAGCGTGCTGCGCGCATCCGCGGCGGCGTGTTGGTTCAGCTGCTCGCGGGTCGCGGTGAGGCGGGCGTCCTGGCGACGGTACAGGTCGAGCAGGTTCGAGTCATTCAACACGTCATAGAGGCGTGCCGTGCGCTCGAGCGAGGCGATCTGGCTGAAGAGCTCCTGGCTCGCGCGCGCCGCGTTCACGCCCTCGACCACGATTTTCTGGCCGGTGTCGGCCAGGGAGCGGATTTGCAGCGCCGCGGTCAGGATGGCAGCCAGCAAGGGCACGGCGATCAGCGCCAGGCCGAGAAGCATCAATTGGCTCAATGACTTGGGGCGTACCCACTGCATGGAGCGCATTCTACCGCGTGGGAGCCGGTCTGACCGACGATCGCCGTGGTGAGGCTACCGCCGGCCGGCTCCGGGTCACCACGGGTTCTGGAGTAGGCGTTGCTCCCACTTGAGGGCCGTGGTCACGATGGTGTCGAGGTCGTCGAGCCGGGGCTTCCAGCCGAGCTCGGCCCGGATCCGCTCGGCGCGGGCCACCAGGGCCGGCGGGTCACCCGCGCGGCGGGGCTCTTCCTTCACCGTGAGGCGCTTTCCCGAGACCCGCTCGACGCTTTCCAGGACTTGCCGGACGCTGTAACCGTGGCCGTAGCCCACGTTCAGGACGGTGGAGGTACCGTTGTTGCGGAGATAGTCGAGGGCATCGAGATGCGCCGTCGCGAGGTCTTGCACGTGGATGTAGTCGCGGATGCCGGTTCCGTCGAGTGTCGGGTAGTCCGTCCCGAAGATCGAGACGTGGCTGCGCTTACCGACCGCAGCCTCGCAGGCGACTTTGACCAGGAGGGTCGCTTTGGGCGTCGCCTGGCCCACACGGCCGCTCGTGTCCGAGCCCGCCACATTGAAGTACCGCAGCGCCACGTGCCGCAGGGGGGACGAGGCGGAAACGTCCCGCAGCATCCATTCGGACATGAGCTTCGAGGTGCCGTACGGATTGATCGGCGCGGTTGCGGTGCTCTCCGCGGCGACCCCGTCGCTCGGAATGCCGTACACGGCGGCGGTCGAGGAGAAGACGAACTGGCTCACTCCGGCCTCCACGCAGCACTCCAGCAGATTGCGCGTGGAGCAGGTGTTGTTGCCGTAGTATTTGAGGGGCTCGGCGACCGATTCAGGGACGATGGTGTAGGCGGCGAAGTGCATGACCGTCTCGACCGCATGGGTCCGCAGGACCTCGCGGACGGTCTCCCGGTCGCCCACCTTGCCGACGACGAGCGGGGTATCGAGCACCGCCTGGCGAAAGCCGCGGGACAGATCGTCCAGCACGACGACGCGCTCGCCGCGGTCGCGCAGCTGGAGGGCGACATGACTGCCGATGTAGCCTGCGCCGCCGGTAACTAAGATGGTGCCGCGATTCATGCAATCCCCTGCGCCGCAAACGACATGAAGACACCGGGATGATAAACAAAAGCCGTGCCGCCGATGTGAAGCCCTTCGCTCCTTTCAAGCCTTTCGCCGGGCTCACGCCGGAAGTGGTCCTGGATGCCGCGAGCTCCGTCGGGTTGGAGGTCGATGGGCGGCTGTTCGCCCTCAACAGCTACGAGAACCGGGTGTACCAGCTCGGCGCCGCGGGCGGCACGCTGGTACTGAAGTTCTACCGGCCGGCGCGCTGGACGAACGCGCAGATCGAGGAGGAGCATCGCTTTACTTCCGAGCTGGCGGCGGCCGAGTTGCCCGTGGCCGCGCCCGTGCGGATCGCGGGCCGCACCCTGTTCGAATACCAGGATTTTCGTTTTGCCGCCTTTCCCTGGATGGCCGGGCGGGCGCCGGAGCTCGATGCACCCGAGGCACGCCAGCTGTTCGGCCGCACGCTCGCCCGCATCCACCAGATCGGCGCGCTGGAGCCGTTTCGGGCGCGGCCGCGGCTCGGAGTGCGCCGGCTCGGCTGGGAGGCGCGTCAGCAGGTGTTGGCGGGCGAGCTGCTGCCGCAGAGCCTGCGCGAGCGTTATGAGTCGGTGAGCGCCACCTTGCTGGAGCGGGTGGAGCAGGCTTTCCAGGAAACGGGGCCGCTGCGCGAAATCCGCATCCACGGCGACTGCCACCTCGGCAACCTGCTGTGGAACGAGCGCGGTCCGGTGCTCGTGGACCTGGATGACTGCGTCATGGGACCGCGGGTCCAGGACCTGTGGATGATGCTGTCGGGCTCGCCGGCGGAGCAGCAGCGGCAGTGGGGCGAGTTGCTGGAGGGGTATCAGCAATTCGCGGATTTCGATTTTCGCGAGGTGCGGCTGATCGAGCCGCTCAGGGCCTTGCGCATGTTGCACCACGCCGCCTGGGTCTCCCACCGCTGGCTCGACCCCGCCTTTCCCCGGGCCTTCCCGTGGCTGGGGGAGGTGCGGTACTGGGAAGGGTATCTGCGGGATCTGCTCGAGCAGGTCGAGAGCATCGACGACCCGCCGCTGCTGCGTTAGCCGACGGACCCGCCTCACGAAATCGCACGCCGCCAGGTGCGCGGGGTGCCCGAGACGGAGTATGGTCCGCGGATCGGCAGGGTCTTCTATGGGGGTGAGCGGGAAGTCATGAGGACATCCACTCGAATCTTGGCCGGCTGCGCGCTTGCGCTCGCCGCGCTGCTGGGCCTGAGTGGCTGTGGCTCCTCGTCCGACTCCAGCTCCCATTCCGCCAGGAGGTCGGCCAGGTCCCAGCGGGTACTGGCCCCGGGCGAGCGGCCGCCGTCCGACATGGTCGCCGCCGTCAGCGCCAGCAAGGCCGGGCCGCCCGTCGAGCTGAAATTCGAATTGCGCGCTCCGCCCCAGGTGGGGCAGCCCGTGGATATCGACATCGCGGTGGTGGCCGATGCCCCGTCCATCGAGCGCGTGTACGGCAAGTTCAGCGCCGGTGAGGGGATCGACCTCGTTGCCGGCGCCGATCTGGAAGCCGTG
>DASZVD010000085.1:0-5310 GCA_035547375.1 Steroidobacteraceae bacterium | reverse complement strand
GAAGGTACCGGCTGCGGTCAGCTCATTCGCGGAGACCTGGAGGTTGCGGTAGTTGCTTCGAAAGACGTCCAGGTTCAGCACAAGCCTGTCGTCAAGCCATTGGCTCTTCAGACCAGCCTCGTAGGCATTGACATGTTCGGGCGCGAAGGGAAGGCTGGCCGGGTTGCCGGTGTTGTCGACGCCGTTGAACCCGCCGGCCTTGAATCCCTGCGCGTAGCTGAAGTAGATCATCTTCCTGCCGTCGAGCCGGTATTGAATGTTGGCGGATGGTGTCCACGCGCTATCCGAACGCGTCTCATCTGCCGTACCCGGCGCGCCCAGCCCGAGAGCGGCTGCGAGCGGCGTCACGGAGGCCGGCAATGCCACGACCCCACCGTAAGTCTGGGTTGCGGTCCCGTAATAGAGCCTCCAGTCAATGCTCTTGTCCACCCAACTGCCACGCAGCCCCGTACTGAGCTTCAGGCGGTCGGTGAGATTCCAGCTCAGTGAGCCGAACACCGCGCGAGTGCGTTCAGGCTGAGAGAAGTCAGTCTCCTGGCCCAAGGGCAGATACGGAACGAGTGGCGCTAGAGAAGCTTTGGAGCCGACCGTCGGACTCAAAAAGAAATAATCGAACTGCTGACTGACGCTTAGACGGTCTCTCTGGTAATAGAGACCTCCCATGTACTCGAACAGCTTCCCGGCAGGAGAAGTGATGCGAAATTCCTGGCTGAACTGATTGTAGCGCTCCGGAATCCGTGCATTGAACAGCGCCTCGGGCAGCCCGTCCGTATCCAGATCCGAGTTGTAACGATAACTGTAATAGCCGGTGACGGAAGTGAACGTATGATCCCAGTGAGTGTAAGCGACGGTGAGCACCTCCTCGAATGTATCGAGATTGGTTCCCTGGCCCACGCTCGAGCTGGTCCTGCTGTTATCGAGCCCGATGGGAACCGTCGAACGCAGCGCGGTCGTGCAAAAGCCTGCGGCGGTGAACGGCGCAGGAGGCGGACAGTCGGCCAACTGGTATGGAACCCATCCTCTATTTCTGTTGCTGCCTCCCTCGGTCTTCAACGTGGCTTCGAGATCGTCGCTGGGGGTAAAGAGCAGTGTCAGTCGTCCGGCCTCATTGCGCTCGCCCGGTACGTGCTGGCCGCCCTGATTTTCGAGCCAGCCATTCATGCCGTCCCAGATCGCCGCCGCTCGTACCGCCAGCTTGTCGGCGACGATCGGACCACCAGCGGCACCTTCCACGGCGTACTGGCCATCCTGGCCATAGAGCGCGCGTATGGAGCCATCGAAGTCGCTCGTTGGCTTGCGGGTGATGACGTTGAAGGCGCCGGCGATGGCGTTGTTGCCGAAAAACGTGCTTTGGGGACCCTTCAGAATCTCGACGCGGTCGAGGTCCAGAAAGGCTGCGGTGCTTTCCCGGGACCTGCCGTGATAGATGTCGTCGATGAAGGTTCCGACGGACTGATCGAAGGATTGGTTGTTACCGGACCCAATGCCGCGAATATAAAGATCATCGGATCGAGCGCCCACGCCGATGTGCACCCCGGGAACCGTTTCAGCCAGATCGGCAAGCGAGTCCAGATTGCGCTCGACGAGCGCCTGCCCGCCCACGGCTTGTACGGAGATAGGAACGTTCTGGATATTCTCCGTGCGCTTGCGTGCCGTCACAATGACTTCCTCGAGCTTGTCGGCAGCCTCTCCATCGCTACCTTCCGGTACCTGCGCCGTCCCGACAGCCGGGACCTGAAACACGGCGAGCAAGACTGCCGTTAGAGTTTTGGACAATACGGCACGCTCACCCCCTGCCTCGCGGTGCATGCGCTCCCCCTCTCGAGCTCGTTCGATGTTGCCCTAGCGTTGCATCGAGAATGATCTTTCGAGAGATATCTCGTCAATTACTTTGTTGGCAATTTCGATTATCTTTTGGATAACGGTCATCAGCTTGCGAAAGCAGCTGCCTACCCGCTGCGCAATCAGTGTTGGGATTTGGCGCTGTTGGCTTCGGCGGCGATGAGCATGAACGTCTCCACGCCGGCGCACGTCCGGGAACGGCCCCCGCACGACGCACGGACTGGGCAGCCACGCCAAAGTGCGCTATTCTTTGCATTACCAAAATGTATATTCTTTGATTATGCAATTTTATTTGAACGGCTTCCGGCCCGGCGACCCTGAGATCGCCGCGCCCGTCGAGCAGCACGAGGCATCGCGCACTGGGGACGCTCTGCCCGCGGAGGTGGACGTTCTGATCATCGGCAGTGGACCGGCCGGGCTGACGCTCGCGACGCAGCTCGCGGCCTTCCCCGACATCACGACGCGGATCGTCGAGCAGAAGCCCGGCCCCCTGCTCCTGGGCCAGGCGGACGGCATCGCGTGCCGTACGATGGAGATGTTCGAGGCATTCGGCTTCAGCGAGCGCGTCCTGAAAGAGGCGTACTGGGTAAACGAGACGACGTTCTGGAAGCCGGACGACAACCATCGTGGAAACATCATCCGCAGCAGCCGGATCCAGGACACCGAGGACGGGCTGTCCGAATTCCCGCACGTGATCCTGAATCAGGCGCGGGTGCACGACTTCTATCTGACCGTCATGCGCAACTCACCGACACGGCTGACGCCGGACTATGCGCGCTGCCTGCTGGATCTCAGCATTTCCCCTGCGGCCGCTACCGGTGCCGGCGAGCCGGGCGGCCGACACGACTCCACGGCCTATCCGGTGACGGCCAGATTCGAGCGGCTCGACCCCGAGCACCGCGGCCAGGTCGAAGTGGTGAAGGCCCGTTTCGTCGTCGGTTGCGACGGGGCGCACAGCACCGTGCGCAAGTCCCTCGGACGGGTGCTCCAGGGGGATTGGGCCAACCAGGCCTGGGGCGTCATGGATGTCCTGGCGGTCACGGACTTCCCCGATATCCGCCTGAAGACGGCGATCCACTCGGCCAGCGAAGGCAGCATGCTCATCATTCCCCGGGAAGGGGGCTATCTGGTGCGCCTCTATATCGAGCTCGACAAGCTGAGCGAGAACGAGCGGGTCGCCAGCCGGAATATCACCGCCGATCACCTGATCGCCGCGGCGCGCAGGATATTGCACCCCTACACGCTGGAGGTGAAGGAGATCGCCTGGTGGTCCGTGTACGAGATCGGCCAGCGGCTGTGCGACAAATTCGACGATGTGCCCGAGCAGGACACCGCAAAGCGCACCCCGCGCGTCTTCATAGCGGGAGACGCCTGCCACACCCACAGCCCGAAAGCAGGGCAAGGCATGAACGTCTCGATGCAGGACGCCTTCAACCTGGGCTGGAAGTTGGTGTCGGTGCTGCGCGGGCGCTGCTCACCCCGTGTCCTGGACACTTATTCGGCCGAGCGGCACGGCATTGCCAAGGAGCTGATCGACTTCGATCGCAGGCTCGCCAGGATGTTCAGCGCGGCGCCGAAGGATCCCGCCGACGCCAACAGCGAGGGCATCGATCCGGCGGAGTTCCAGAAATATTTTGTCATGCAGTTGCGCTTCACCGCGGGCACCGCGACCCGGTATCGCCCCTCGATCCTCTGCGGCGAGCCGACCTGGCAACATCTGGCCAAGGGATTGCCGATCGGCATGCGCTTGCACTCCGCGCCGGTCATTCGCCTGGCAGATGCCAAGGCGCTGCAGCTGGGCCATACGGTCAAGGCGGACGGCCGTTGGCGCCTCTTCCTCTTCGCCGACGAGGCGAATCCCGCCGCCGCCGCGTCCCGTGCGCGCGCGCTCTGCGAGTTCCTGGCCGAGTCGCCCCAGTCCCCCATCAGGAGGTATACCCCTCGGGACGCGGATCCGGACTGCGTGATCGATGTCCGGGCGATCTTCCAACAGGGCCATCGCGAGCTGGCCCTCGAGGCCATGCCGGCCCTGCTGCTGCCGCGCAAGGGCCCCTACGGGCTGCACGACTATGAAAAGATGTTCTGCCCCGATTTGCACCGGGGCCACGACATTTTCGACCTGCGGGGCATCGATCGGGACAGAGGCTGCGCGGTGATCGTACGACCGGACCAGTACGTGGCCCACGTTCTGCCTCTCGAGGCGCATACGCAGATCGCAGCGTTCTTCGACGGATTCCTGCTCCGGCAGGCTTGAGCGCCCGGGCCCCCCGCCGGGGGACCGGGCCCGGCCCGAAGCGGGGGCGAGGGGTTGGCCTTCCGTTTCTGGCTTTCTTTTTTTCAGGCGATTTTGTAGATTCTCGTGTATCCATCACTGTCCTGCCCACGGATTGCGCAGGTCCACGCGGGGACTCGCCTCATGCTGAACTATCTCGGCAACGCTTGGTACGCAGCGGCGCACGGCAGCGAAGTGACCGCGGCCGCGCCCTTCGCCCGCACGCTGCTCGAGCAATCCATCGTGTTCTATCGCGACACGGCCGGCCGGGTGACGGCGCTGGAGAACCGCTGCCCGCACCGGTTTGCGCCCCTGTCGCGGGGAAGGATTCGCGGTGACGAGATCGAGTGCGGTTATCACGGACTGCGTTTCGGCCGCTCCGGCGTGTGCTCCCACAATCCGCACGGCCCGGTGCCTCCCAGGGCCAGGGTGCGCGCCTATCCGGTGATCGAGAGCCAGGGTTATATCTGGCTCTGGCCGGGTGAGCCGTCACGGGCGGATCCCGCGCTGCTGCCCACGTTCATGGCCCTGTCCGACGAGGCGAACCTGACGGTAGTCACGGGCTATCTGCACGTGAAGGCCAATTATCAGCTCATCGTCGACAATCTGCTCGATCTGAGCCATGCGCTCTTCGTTCATCCCCACTTCGCCATTCCCGGCCAGACCATCGAAGAGCAGCTGAGCGCCATCACGACCAAGACCCTGATCGAAGGAGATGTGGTCACCGCGTGGCGGCTGCGGCGGGCGGTGCCCCCGAATGGGCCGACCCGGGAAATCTTCGGCTTCGGCCCGGAGCCGGTCGACAGCCGCAGCCACATGAAGTGGCACCCGCCCGCGCTGCTGGACTTCGATGTCGGCGCCTGCCTGACAGGAACGCCTGAAGCGACGGGCCTGTGCATGCCGCAAGCCCACCTGATCACGCCCGAGACGCCATTCACGAGCCATTACTTCTTCGCGGCGGCCCGCAACCTGCGACGCGACGATCCCCAGGCGGGCCAGCAGCTCATGCGCATGCTGGACCTGGCCTTCCGCGAGCAGGACGAGCCGATGATCGAGGCCGTGCAAAGCAGCATGGGCGCCACCAGCGACCTCGACTCGCTCGATCCTCTCCTGTTGCGCACTGACGGCGCGCCGGTCGCGGCGCGGCGTATCCTGCAAAAGCTCATCGCCGCGGAGCGCGAAGACAAGGACGGTCA
>DASZVD010000084.1:0-5379 GCA_035547375.1 Steroidobacteraceae bacterium | reverse complement strand
AGCGCGCAATGGTGATCGCGGGATTGGCGAACGATGTGGAAGCCGTGAACCAGTACGCGGCACCGATCCATCCCGCCACCAGCCAGGACGCATCTTCTGCGCGTCGATGGCCCAATACAACGAGTAGGAGGCCGCACGTAGCAACCGCTTCAGCGAGCCATTGCGACACGCCCGTGCGGATGTGAGACGACTCCTGTATCAGCGGAAGGTTGAACATCGCGTGTGCGAGCCCGGCGCCCAGACAACAACCTACCAGCTGCGCTGCCACGTAGCACACTGCGGCACGCCAAGTCATCACGCGCCGCAGTGCCTGCACCATCGATACTGCGGGATTGAAGTGAGCTCCGCTGATCGGTCCCAGAAGGTGAATGAGCACCGCCAGGGCGCAAACGGTGGCCCCGGTATTGGCAAGGAGCGCGACCGCGGCGTTACCCGCCGCCAGCCGTTCGCCCATGATGCCCGAGCCGATGACTGTTGCCGCGAGCAACAGTGATCCGAGTGTTTCGGACAGGAGCCGGCGCACGTCTCAGTCCTTCCTCCCGAGAGCGTCGAGCTGACTTTTTAGCGAGATCTTGTCGAGCGAGCCGATGGGAAGGCTGATGAATGACCGGATCCGGGTTTCCAGAGCTTGAAGCGCGGAGTGGAACGCGGCGGATTTCTCGGTGTCGGAACCCTCTACGGCCGCGGGGTCCGGTATACCCCAGTGAGCCGTCAGCGGCTTACCCGGCCAGTAGGGGCATACTTCGCCTGCGGCGTTGTCGCAGACGGTGAATACGAAGTCGAGCGGTGGCGCTCCCGGTACCGCGAATTCGTCCCACGATTTGCTACGCAGCCCTTCGGTCGGCAGATCCAGTTTCTTCAGCACATCCAGCGCGTACGGATTGACGGCTCCCTTGGGGAAGCTGCCGGCACTGAAGCCGCGAAACCGGCCGGCTCCCAGGTAGTTCAACAGGCTCTCCGCCAGGATGCTGCGGGCGGAATTTCCCGTGCACAAGAAGAGTACGTTGTATGGACGATCCGTCATTTGGTGGTGGTCTCACGCGCCACGTTGGCGGGGACGGCGACTGGAGCGCAGCTGCGCCCCCCGCAGCAGTTCTCGGTCAGGAAGCCGAGCAGGGCATTCATCCGCTCGTAATTCGTCGAGTAGTAGACGAAGCGGCCCTCCGGCCGCGGTTGCACCAGGCCGGCGTGGCTCAGGGTCTTCAGATGGAAGGACAGCGTGTTGGCAGGAATTCCCACCGCCTCGGCGATAGCGCTCGCCGCCATCCCCTCTGGCCCGGCCTGTACCAGGACGCGATAAACCCGGAGGCGACTGTCCTGCGCGAGAGCCGCCAGCGCTTCGACTACGGTCTTTAATTCCATGCGTGTAGAATTATAGAATAGAGCAGGCGTGTCAAGATTGCCCTGTGCGCGGTCGCTGCTGAAATGCGCTGGGTTGATTCCACTGGCATGCATAGGCCGTGGGCGTGGACGTCAATGGTTCCGCGGGATTCAATCAATGGACTCTCAACGACGAGGCGTTTTCGGTGGAGAGATCACGCGCATTGCGGGCAAGGCGACGGCGGGCGTGCTCAAGGACGTCGTCATGCTGGGCGGATTCCAGGAGCTGGCGCTCGATTTCGTCGCCGACAATCCGGGCATGACGTTGTTTCACTGCCATCAGCAGCTGCACATGGATTTCGGCTTCATGGCGTTGTTCCAGTATGCATGAGGTCCCGCTGCGCGATGGCGCGGACGCGGCGCCGGCCGTGCCGGGCTCGAATGAAAGGGGCTCTGCGCTCGAGGTCCTGCGCGCCTTTCTGAAGCTCGGTGTCGGCTGCTTCGGCGGTCCGATCGCGCACCTGGGATACTTCCGGGACGAGTTTGTCGTGCGCCGCCGCTGGCTCGACGAAAAGGCCTACGCCGATCTCGTGGGCCTGTGTCAGTTCCTGCCGGGTCCGGCCAGCAGCCAGGTGGGATTCTCGATCGGAATGCTGCGCGCCGGCTACCTCGGGGACTGGCCGCGTGGGCCGGCTTTACACTGCCTTCCGCGATCTTGATGTTCCTGTTCGCTCGCGGCGCCGGCGTGCTCCGGGGGGCTTTCTACCAGCACATCCTGCACGGCCTCAAGCTCGTTGCCGTTGTGATCGTCGCGCAGGCGGTCCTGGGCATGGCCCGCGCGTTGTGTCCGGATCGCGCACGAGCGTCCATCGCGGCCGTTGCCGTGTTGATCATCCTTTTGAGCACGACCCCCATGGCGCAGATCGCCGCCATCCTTTGGGGCGGGCTGGCGGGGCTCTGGGTGTGTCGATCGGCCGGCGAGCCGCAGCGGGGCGGGTCCGTGAGACTTCCGGTGTCCAAGGGAGTTGGCGTCTTCGCGCTGAGCGCGTTCTTTTTCCTGCTGCTCGCTCTTCCGATCCTGAGCCACCTCACACGCTCGGCGAACGCAGTGGGCGCCTCGCACGGCATCGCTTTGTTCGACGCCTTCTACCGTTCGGGCGCTCTGGTATTCGGCGGCGGGCATGTCGTGTTGCCGCTGTTGAGGGAGGCGCTCGTGAGCCCGGGCTGGACGAGCGACGACACCTTTCTCGCCGGATATGGCGCCGCTCAGGCCCTTCCCGGGCCCTTGTTTACGTTCGGTGCCTATCTTGGTGCCGTGGCGGACGGCCCGACCCACGGCCTGCCGGGGGCGTTGCTCGGTCTGGTGGGGATTTTTCTGCCAGGTGTCCTCATTCTGCTGGGAACCTTGCCGTTCTGGGGGACACTCCAAGAGCGCCAGGCAGCGCAGGCTGTCCTGCGTGGCGTCAACGCGGCAGTCGTCGGCGTGTTAGCGGCGGCGCTCTATATGCCATTGTGGACGAGCTCCGTAAGTGCTCCGACGGACTTCGTGATAGTTGTGGTGGGGTTCGTGCTGATCATGGCGTGGCGCTTGCCTCCACTGGCCGTCGTGATCGTCACCACGTTGTTGGCGGCATCGTTGGGTGCGATTTACCGCTGATCCTGACACTGTCCCATCGCGCCGCTGCGCCAGGCGCGCGCTCACGTGCAACAGGCTCAGTTCACGTGCAAGACATATCTGGCGCAGATCTCCTTTGCGACATACGTATCCGGAAAGGGCGGCGCTTCACATTTCTTGCGCGCCGCATCGTCCAGTGTCGGGAATTCGTTTTGCTGGACCAGGCGCGTCCAGGCATCTGCCTCCCGACGCCGGCAATCCGCGATGTAGGCGTCCCGACCAGTTGACACGGTCGTTTGGGCACAGTAGCCGGCGATGTGGTCCGCGGCTTGAGGATCTGCTGCTCTGACACGTGCGAGGTCGTCCGTAGGCGCCTCTGGAGGTGTGGCCGTTCCTACGGAAACTGTTCCTTGCGACCCGCCTTGGAGGCTTCCGGGCCCTTTGAGCGCGCTTTGTGCCGCGTGTGTGACTGTGGGCTCTTCGGGGGAAATCCGGACTGCCGCGCCTGCACCGGTATCGGGGTTGCCCGCGGATGCAAGACGGATATTGCTCGTCGCCGTGCGTTGGGTCGTTGTGTGTTGGGTCGCTGCGGGAGCAGGGGCCGCTGTTCCCGGATCGGCCGGTGCAGCCGCGCCCGCCGGCGCTCCGGAGAGAGCCGATGGCACTGCCACGGAGTCCACTATCGGAGCGGGAATTGGCCGCGCGGCCGTCGAATCGGAGCTGTCATCCGCCGCCGCGAGGTTCCCGCCGGAGCCTGCATCCGGCTCCATTGTGGCGGCCCCGCTCATGGAAGCGAGCGTTGCCTGCCTTGCAGCAGGGTAGGTCGGCGTCTTCTTGCGGCGGTTCGTGCGAGCCACGCCGGACAAGCCGCAATCGTAGCGCCACAGGTGCGCAGCCGGCACGTCCGCGACGCTCACAGACCGGGTATAAAGCCGGCAATCTGCCGGCGGGATCCTTTCGCGCACGGCATCGGTGCAATTCCTCAAAACGACGTGCTCGCCCGGCTGACTTCCCTGGAGCCTGGACGAAATCTCCGCGCTGCGCTCCGCGCAGACGGCCTCGGGCATGGGACCGACGACGTAAACACGGGTGGGGCCATTCTCGTTGGCGAGAAAGAGGGCCAGATTCACTTCCCTGGGCCCGGAATCGACGACCGCGAGAGTGCAGTCACTGCCCTCGAGTGAAGCTCCGCTGCGCCCGATCCTGTCGCACTCGATTTCGACGGCCTGGCCTTTGACGAGCTGTGCGGCCGCCGCGCGCTGCTCCTCCACGAGCGTCAGTGCGGCGGTGTTGCCCTCGCCAGCCCCGAGTTTCACGACTGGCCGCTGCGCGGTGTCCTGGTCGATTCCGACGACATCGCCGCTCAGCCGCACGCGGCTTGCGCCGATCCTGGCTTGTGTCGCCACGGCGTTGGCTTCGTAATCCCGGCTGAGCTGCTCCGCGGTGGCGCGATAGACCGGGCGGGGCACCGGCATGGGTTCGGCCGACGAGGTTTGATTGGACACGGCCGTCACCGAAGCGGATTGCTGACCGGCGGCCGCTTCGCCAGGCGCGCTGCCCGTCCCGCGGGTTGTCCGGGGCGGCTCTACGATCCGCGTGTGCGCGATATCCCGGTCGAGGCGTTGCAGGGACGATCTCGCACGCGTGAGCAGTTGATCCGGTGTTCCGTTCGGGAGGAGCAGCCACAGCAGGGTCGCGCTCGTCCAGAGCGCCATCAATGTGATCAGTATCCTGGACAAGACGCGCCTGCGGCCGGGCTTGGTCTTGACCGCTTTGGCCGGCGCGCCGCAGCTTGGGCAGCTTGCGGCCTGGTCCGAAATCTGATGAGCGCACTCTCTGCAGGGAATGATTGCCATGACGTGCTCCCCAGCCACTCATCCGTGAAAGCGGCGCGCCATCCTCGCTTGAGCGGCTGCCGCCGGGCAGGTCTCGTGCTCGGGGGAAGTTTCCAACACCGCTGCCATTCCCGCAAGTCACAAATCTTGTCTATCTTCCGTAACATTCCGCGTGGGGTGGTTGGAAACGATCGCGGCCTCGCTGTCCCGTTGGTTGTCGAGCGGCCACGGTTTACGACTTTGTCAATGCGCACTCGCACTTAGGGCATTGCCGGCCCGCCACGGCGCGCGTCGCGCTCCCTTCACTTTATATGAGCAAGCACGACGGCCCCGACGGCGTTAGGACTGTTCGTGAATTCGGGCACTCCGGCAAAGGCCAGGGCCGCGCCCGGCCGGTATGAAAGGGCGCGAGGTCGATCCCCAGGCGAAGGCGACGATACGGGAATCGAGGTCCGCGCCGCGTTCGCGTCTCGCACGTGTTGGAGCCGGCGAGGCGGATTAGCTGTTTCCCAGGGCTCTTAGAACCGCTTCGAGCGGCTCGGCGTGCTCGCAGACGAGGTCTGCGATGGCTTCAACGGCGTTGAGATCAACGACAGGAACGCCGCCGTC
>DASZVD010000083.1:0-5209 GCA_035547375.1 Steroidobacteraceae bacterium | reverse complement strand
TCAGCGTCATTCTCGACAACATCGGCTTGCCCTACAGCGGTATCAACATCTCGCTGAGCGACTCGGCCACCGTGGGCCCCATGGACGGCGAGATCCTCATCTCATTGAACGAGAAACACACGCCGACCGCCGATCTCACGGCCATGCTGCGCCGCGAGCTGCCCAAGCGCTTCCCCCAGCTGCAGTTCTTCTTCCAGCCCGCCGACATCGTCGACCAGGTGCTGAACTTCGGGCAGCCGGCCCCGATCGATATCCGGGTCTCGGCCTCCGATACGGACAGCGCCTACGCACTGGCGTCACGCCTGTCTCGCTTGATCGCTAAGGTGCCGGGCGTCGTGGACTCGCACGTGTTCCAGGTGCCCGATGCCCCGGCACTCAGTGTCGACGTCGATCGCGCCTTCGCCACGGAGGTGGGCGTGACCCAAAGGGAGGCCGCCGACAACGTCCTGGTCGCGACGAACTCCAGCGCCCAGACCTCCCCGAACTTCTGGGTCGACCCGCGCAACAGCGTGAGCTATCCGCTGGTGGTGCAGCAGCCCACGTACAGCTTCGATTCATCGCAGGACATCGAGACCATGCCCGTGACGGCGTCGAACCCGACGAGCCAGGGACAGCTCCTCATGAACCTCTCTTCGTTCGGGCGTCAGAAAGTGCCGATGGTCACCTCGCAGCTCAACATCCGCCCGGTCTTCGACGTGCACGCCGACGTGCAGGGGCGCGACCTGTACTCGACTTCGCTCGATATCGACCGTGTCATCAAGGACAACCAGCCGCCGGCCGAGAAGGCGATCCACATCACCCTGAGCGGTCAGGTGGAGACCATGCGCGAGAGCTATTCCGGCCTGTTCACCGGTATCGCGCTGGCGGTCGTGCTGGTCTACCTGTTCCTGGTCATCAACTTCCAGAGCTGGATCGATCCGCTCATCGTGCTCCTGGCCGTGCCGTTCGCGCTGTGCGGGGTGATGTGGATGCTGTTCCTCACCCAGACGCACCTGAGCGTGCCGGCGCTGATGGGCACCCTCATGTGCATCGGGCTCACGACCGCGAACAGCATTCTGGTCGTCAGCTTCGCCAATCAGCGCATGGACGCGGGGGACAGTCCCTTGTTGGCCGCCGTCACGGCCGGCAGCACCCGCATCCGGCCGGTCCTGATGACCGCCGGAGCCATGATTCTCGGCATGATCCCGATGGCGCTCGGCGTGGGCGAGGGCGGTGAGCAGAATGCGCCGCTCGCGCGAGCCGTCATCGGCGGCCTGCTCTTCGCCACTTTCGCAACGCTCGTCTTCGTGCCCGTCATGTATCGAGTGCTCCGGCGGCGTCCTTCCTCCGTGAAGGAGCCGCTCACCGGCGGCCCCCTGGGCTCCGGTAAGCCACCGATCCACGGCGCCCCCGCGTAACTTTCAGGATTTCGCCATGAACGCCAAGCAGACTCCGCAACCCCGATTCGTGCCCGATGGCGAATTCGCTCACGAGACGCGCCCCGAGGCCGAAACGCACTCTGAGGCTGAAACGGGTTCCGAGGCCGAAACGCATTTCGCGCCCGATACCGGCCGGCGCCTGAAAAAGGCCGCTCTCGTCTTCGCCGCAGTGTTGGCCGTCCTGTTCATCGCCGTGCGACTGGATCGTTTCTTCAAGGACCGCGCGGTGGCCCAGGCGGCGGAGCAGGCGAGCACGGCGCCGCATCTGGTGGATGTCATTCAAGCGTCCCCGGTCGGTGCCGTGCAGCGTCTTTCGCTGCCCGGCCAAACGGCGGCGTGGCACTCGAGCACGATCTACGCGCGTGTGAACGGCTACGTGGGGAAGTGGTTCGTCGATATCGGCGATCACGTCAAGAAGGGCCAGGTGATGGCGCTCATCGAGACCCCCGATCTCGATGCGCAATTGGCGGGCGCGCGCGCGCAATTGCAGGCTGCGGAGGCGCAAGTCCTGGTGCGGCGGGCGCAGGCGGAATTCAGCAAGACGACCTATGAGCGCTGGCGCGACTCGCCGAAGGGCGTGGTGTCCGAGCAGGAGCGCGAGGAAAAGCGGGCGGACTACGACAGTGCCGTGGCGACGTTGAAGGCAGCGGAAGCGGATGTCACGTTGGATCAGGCCCGGGTCAACCAGTACGTCGCGTTGTCCGAGTTCAAACAGGTGACGGCTCCCTATGATGGCGTAGTGAGCCAGCGAGACATCGATATCGGCAATCTGGTTACGGCGGGTAGCACCAGCGCGACGACGCCTCTGTACGTCATGACGCAGAACGACCCGATGCGCATCTTCGTGGATGTGCCGCAGAGCGCCGCTGCCGATCTCATGGGCGGTCAGATTCCCGTAGAGGTGCAAGTACCCGGCGCGGAGGGGCACACCTACGCAGGTAGCGTTACGCGCACCGCCCAGGCTATCAACCAGCAGGCGCGGACGTTGCGGGTCGAGGTCGATATTCCCAATGCTCGACAGGGCTTGGTCCCTGGCATGTACGTCCGCGTCGGATTCTCGCTGCAGCCCAAAGGTCTGGTACAAATCCCGGCCGCGGCTCTGGTGTTCCGCAGCGGCGGCCCGCAGGTTGCCCGCGTCGACAAGACCGGGCACATCAGTTTCCGCAACGTCACCATCGCGCGGGATGATGGCAACGTCGTGGAGCTTGCCTCGGGCGTTGCCGCCGGCGACGACCTGGCTTTGAATGTCAGCAATCAGATTGGCGAAGGCGATCTGGTCCAGGTGAATCGCGCCGAGCAGCGCGTGGAGCCGCCTCGCGGACCCCAGCAGTCTGCGACGACGCAGTCGGTGCCGACGAGCCAGCCGCCCACGGCGAATCGCTTTGCACCGACGGGCCAGTCCCCGACAGCGAACCGATCGGTGCCGGCGAGTCAGCCGCCTACGGTGACACGGTAAGCGGGGAGAGCGCTCCATGATCTTTTTCCGCTCTTCATTGTTAGCCCTGGGTGCCACTATCCTGGCCGGCTGTGCGGTCGGCCCCAACTACCACAGGCCCGATGAGCATCCCCCTGCCAGGTTCGCGGCCGATCCGGGCGCCGCGGCGACACGTGCCCCAGCGGCTGCGGCGGCAGCACAGCCGGCGTCCGCCGTGGATTTCGCGACCTGGTGGCGCTCGCTCAATGACCCCGAGCTCGATTCTCTCGTCAGCCGCGCGGTCGTCGCCAATCCCGATGTGCAGATTGCGTTGGATCGCCTGCAGGCGGCGCGTACCTATGAGATCTCGACTTTCGGCACGGTGCTGCCCGAGGCGGGCGCAAGCGCCGGCGCGGGTCGCGGCACAGGAACCGACCTCACTCGCGGCCGCGCTTCGCAGGCGCTCGTGTCGGCCGACAACACCAATGGCCTGAAGCACATCAATGAGCTTGCGGGCTTCGATGCGCTGTGGCAGATCGATGTGTTCGGCCAGTATCGCCGCGAGATCGAAGCCGCCCGCGCCGATGCCCAGGCCACCCTGGCCGAGCGCAACCAGGTTCTGGTCGCCGTCATTGCGGATGTGGCGCGCGCTTACATCGACATGCGAGGTCTTCAGACCCGCGCGGCTGTTCTTCACCATGCGAAGGACACCCTGCAGGAATCGCTCCGCATCGTTCGGATCCGGTATGAGCGCGGAATCACCAACGAGCTGGATGTCACTCTCGCGACTCGCGAGCTGGGTGTTCTGGAGGCGCAGATCGCTCCGGTCGAGGCGGAAGTCAGCGCCGCGCAGTACACCATCGCGACGCTTCTCGGTCTTTACCCTGAAGATCTGCTCAAGGAGCTGACCCCGCCGGCCATGATCCCGTCCGTGCCTGCCGTGACGCAAACGGGGTTACCGTTGGATCTGCTGCGCCGTCGCCCCGACATCGCACAGGCGGAACGCGAGCTCGCAGCGTCCACGGCGCGTATCGGTGTCGCCACGGGCGACCTCTTTCCACAGTTGTCCATCTCAGCCGCCATCGGCTTCCAGCGCCAAGCGCTTGGCTACCCGGTCGTGGGTCAGCATATCTGGTCGGCGGGACCGTCCGCGGGGTGGTCGCTGCTCGATTTCGGTGCGCTGGATGCGCAAGTTGAAATTGCACGCCTGAACACGCGTGCGCAGCTCGTCAACTACAAGAGGACGATTCAGAATGCGGTCAAGGAGGTTGACACGACGTGGGATGCCTACAGCGCCGATCAGGACCGTGTCAGCAAGCTCGGCGACGCCCTGGTTGCCAGTCAGCGAGCGGTTACGTTGGCGAATAAGCGTTATACACGCGGCCTCACCGACTTCTTGAATGTGGTCGATGCCGAGCGTCAGGAGTATGACATCGAGGAGCAGTACAGCGACGCGCAAGTTGCCGTCGCTGAGCAGTTCATCGCGCTCTACAGAAGTCTCGGCGGCGGTTGGGAGAAGTACCAGACGCTTCCTCCCGTACATGTTCCGCAACCGGCCATAATTGCGGCCTTTCACCGCGTGTTCGCCCGCGGCAACGATGTTCTACAAGATCAGCAGTAATTTTTTGGCGTGCCTGCTTGCTTTCAGCGAATGTGTCGCGCAAGCGCCGGAAGGTAGCCTCGTCGTCTACAGCGCCACGTACGCCGCGACGATTGAGCAGTCGGAATATCCCGTCCACACACGTTACACGATTACCACGAAGGACGATCGGCTGGTCGAGCGCGTCGCGAACGCTACCGGCTCCTTCAATTCCTTCCCGGCAAAGGTCGTCTTGCCGGCGGGGGAGTATCGCGTCCGGGCCCAATACGGCAGCGGCAGATTCGTGATCGTGCCTGTCGTCATTCGCGACGGTCAGACGACCGAGCTCCATCTCGACGAGGAGCAGTTGCCCGAGTCAGCGGACTTGATTCGCCTCCCTGACGGCAAGGCGGTGGGTTGGCGCTCGACTCACCCTGGATAGACCGGGCCCCCGCGTGACCTTCGTCCCGTCACGCGGGGGCGGTCTCAGCTCAGAACGACACGGCAAACCGCGTCGTCAGAGCTCGCTCATCCGGGCGGTTCCCGTTCTTCTCACCGCCGTCGAACTGCGTCACTTCGTAATCCAGCACCCACTTCACATTGGCGTTGAGCCACCAGTTGATACCCACGCCCGTCGCGCGAGCGTTACGGGGGGACGTGGTCGGGTCGGCGAACGACACGGCGCCGCCCGTGAACGCGTTGCTGTCGATCTGCAATTCGCTGTAGCGGGCTACCAGCTCCCAGGCGCCCCAGCCCCCACCACCGACGTGGAATGTGGTCTTCGGCGTGAAGCTGTTG
>DASZVD010000082.1:0-2545 GCA_035547375.1 Steroidobacteraceae bacterium | reverse complement strand
GGTGTGCCGCGTCTCGACGGGCTCGGGCGAGCTGCTGCAGATCGTTTGCGGCGCTGCCAACGCCCGCGCCGGCTTGAAAACTGCGCTCGCCAGAGTCGGCGCGAGCTTGCCCGGTGACCTCGAGATCAAGGCCGCCAAGCTGCGCGGGGTCGAGTCGTCCGGCATGTTGTGCTCCGCCAAAGAGCTCGGGCTCGCGGACACCTCCACCGGCATTATCGAGCTCCCGGCGGATGCGCCGGTCGGCCGCGCGGTTCGGGATTACCTGGAGTTCGACGACAGCATCCTCGAGTTGAACGTGACCGCCAATCGCGGCGATGCCATGTCGATCCTCGGCATTGCGCGCGAGGTTGCCGCGCTTGCGGGTAAGAAGGTCACCGGCCCGGCGATTGGTGGCGCTCCGGGCGCTTCGGACGATCGCTTCCCGGTCCATCTCGATGCGCCCGCTGCATGCCCGACGTTCGTCGGCTGCGTGATTCGTGGTGTCAACAATCAGGCGACGACCCCGATACGGATTCGTGAGCGCCTGCGTCGAGCCGGCGTCCGCTCGATCAGTCCCGTTGTCGATGTCACCAACTACGTGATGCTCGAGCTCGGGCAGCCCATGCACGCTTACGACCTTGCCAGGCTGAAAGGCGAGATCCGCGTGCGTCTGGCGCGGCCAGGGGAGCAGATCACCTTGCTCGATGGCACGACCGTCGAAGCCGCGCCGGATGTTCTGTTGATTACGGACAGGGAAGGCCCGGTTGGCCTCGCCGGTATCATGGGCGGCAACCGTACGGCCGTCAGCGCGGAGACCACCGACGTGTTTTTCGAGGTGGCCTATTTTCCTCCCAGCGCGATCGCGGGACGCTCTCGGCGTTGGGGCCTGTTGACCGACGCCAGCCAGCGTTACGAGCGCGGCGTCGATCCCACCCAGCAGCGGCGCGCGATCGAGCGGGCTTTGGCGCTGCTGACTTCGATTGCCGGCGGGTCGTCCGGACCGGTTGTTGTTACGCAATCGGCGGAGCACCAGCCCAAGCGCGCCGCCGTGCCGCTGCGGCGCTCGCAGCTGACGCGCCTTCTCGGTGTCTCGATCCCCGATGAGCGCGTGACCGGCACACTCGAAGCGTTGCAGATGCAGGCCAGTCCCACCGCGGAGGGCTGGAAGGCGGTCCCGCCTGCCTATCGCTTCGATATTGCCATCGAGGCGGATCTCATCGAGGAAGTGGCCAGGATCGTCGGCTTCGAGGCGATTACGGAGGCCGATGCTCTGATTCCGCAGCGCTTCCGTTCCGCTCCGGAAGAAGTGCCCTCCGAGCACACGATCATGGAGTCTCTCGCCATGCGCGGTTACGAGGAGGCGATCAACTACGCCTTCGTCGATCCGGCGCTGCAGGCGAAGCTGTTTCCCGAGCGTCCTGGAATCGCGCTGGCCAACCCGATCGCGAGCGACATGTCCGTCATGCGCGTGTCGCTGTGGCCGGGCCTGTTGAAGGCGGTGCTCGAAAACCAACGCCGACAGCAGGATCGTGTTCGGTTGTTCGAGCACGGCGCGCGTTTCGTCACGGATGTTGATGGCACGCGCGAGATCGACACCCTCGCGGGTGTTGCCTTTGGCCCGCGCTTGCCGGAACAGTGGGGCGTGCCACGTGAGGCTCGCGTTCCGGCGGACTTCTATGACGTGAAGAGCGACCTCGAAGCTTTGTTCACCGCGACTGGAGCTGCGGGCTCCTTCACGTTGGAGCCGGCCTCGCTGTCCTGCCTCCACCCCGGAAGGGCGGCGAGGGTGCTCCGTGATGGTCGGGAAGTAGGCTACGTTGGCGAGCTGCACCCTTCGCTGGTGCAGGCTCTAGATTTTACATATTCACCCGTGCTGTTCGAGCTTGATCTGGGCGGCGTTCGCTCCGGCGGCGGACCCTTCTCGGCGTCGGCGCAACAAAGCGGGACGAAGCACGCATTTGCAGCCGCTCTGGCCGTCGAGAAACCCCAACACCGCGACATCTCGCGCTTCCCGCAGGTGCGGCGCGACATTGCCATCGTCGTGGATGAATCCGTGTCTTTAAGTGCCTTGGCTGACCGTGTAGTCTTGGCCGCTTCGACCCTTTTGCAAAGCCTTTGCGTCTTCGACGTATATCGCGGGCCTGGGGTAGAATCAGGGAGAAAAAGCGTCGCTTTGGGGTTGATTTTTCAGGATATTTCTCGCACTCTTACCGATGACGACGTGACGCGCCTGGTGGCCGCCGTCGTAACGGATTTGCGCGAGAGCTTGAACGCAAAAATACGAGAATAACGAGATGGCCCTGACCAAGGCGGAGATGGCGGAAGCGCTCTTCAACCAGCTCGGTCTCAACAAGCGGGAAGCACGGGAGCTCGTGGATCTCTTCTTCGAGGAAGTTCGCGCGGCTCTTTCGAACGGAGAGCAGGTGAAGCTGTCCGGTTTCGGCAACTTCGACCTGCGCCAGAAGAACCAGCGCCCGGGGCGCAACCCCAAGACCGGCGAGGAGATCCCGATCTCCGCCCGTCGGGTGGTGACCTTCCGGCCCGGGCAGAAACTCAAGGTGAGAGT
>DASZVD010000081.1:0-4321 GCA_035547375.1 Steroidobacteraceae bacterium | reverse complement strand
GGCCCAGCAACTCGTTGATCGCCTCCGGCTCAGGCCGCAACGTGGCGGCCCGAACCGCCTCGCGCAGAGCTCCCAGCCGATCCGGCCCTGGGGGCCCGCTCGCGCGCTGAGCCGCACCGAAACCCGACATGTGATCGCCTTTGCCCCACACGGGAAGCTCGCAGTAAATTATCCTTATGGTATGGGTATATATAGAGAATAGTTTTTCGTTTTCACCTCATATAAAGTGAATTTTCCTACCATGAGCCCCAAAAACCCCACTCCTTCGACCTCCCGGGAGCTCGACCGTATCGACCGCCGGCTCCTGGCCCGGCTGCAGCAGGATGGCCGCACCCCCATCTCGCAGCTGGCCCGGGAAGTGAATCTCACTGTCACGCCGACGCTGGAGCGGGTCCGGCGCCTGGAGAGCGGCGGCTACATCGAGGGCTATTTCGCCCGCCTGAACCCGGGAAAGCTGGGGCTGGGGCTGCTCGCGTACGTCGAGGTGTCCCTGGACCGCACCACGCCCGACGCGTTCGAGCGCTTCAAGCAGGTAGCCCTCGCCCACGACGAGGTCATGGAATGCCACATGGTGGCCGGTGGATTCGACTACCTGCTGAAGATCCGGGTCACGGACATGGAGAGCTACCGCCGCTTCCTGGGCGATCGCATTGCGTCCGTGCGCGGCGTGCAGCAGACGCACACCTATTTCGTCATGGAGGAAGTCAAATCCACCCAGAAACTGATCGTTTCCGAGTAGCGACTCTCCCGTGCGAGGGCACCCCGCACCCCTTGCGGGGCGTCCCACCCCCCGATCGAGGTGAGCCTTACCCGACGCGCTCCATCTCCGCGGACGTCAGCTTGATCTTCGCCGCTCCCACATTATCCTCGAGGTGCTCCACCTTCGAGGTTCCCGGAATGGGCAACATCACCGGCGACCGCGCCAACAGCCAGGCGAGAGCTGCCTGATTGATGTCGATGTTGCGCTCCCTGGCGATCGCCTCGAGCGCTGCCAGGTGCGGATCGGGTGTGGCGCTGGCCTGCGCGCGCTGTGCAAGAGGCCCCCACGGGAGAAACGCGATTTTCTCGCGCTCGCAAACTGCCAACACGTCATCGGACGCACGATCCGCGACGTTGTAGCGATTCTGCACGGAAACGACCTTCACAATGGCACGCGCTTTCGCCAACTGTTGCACATCGACATTCGACACGCCGACGTGGCGGATCTTACCCTCCTTCTGCAACCTGGCGAGCTCGCCGACCGAGTCCTCGTACGGCACCTTCGGGTCGGGCCGGTGCAGCTGGTAGAGATCGATGCGCTCCAACTTCAAACGCCCGAGGCTCGCTTCACAGGCCTCGCGCAGATGCTCGGGGCGCCCATCCGGAACCCACTGCTCGCGGCTCGGCCGGACCTGCCCTCCTTTGGTAGCGATCAAGAGCCCGCGCGGGTAGGGGTACAACGCTTCCCGGATGAGACGCTCACTGACATTCGGGCCGTAGGCATCGGCGGTATCGATGAGGTTCGAGCCCAGGGCGACGGCGCGCCTCAACACCGCATAGGCCACCTGCACGTCGGGCGGCTCGCCCCAGATGCCGTCGCCGGTGACGCGCATCGCGCCAAACCCCAAACGACTCACCTCCAGGTCGCCGCCGATCCAGAACGTGCCCGCCGCCGCGGCGGGCGCTTTCGGATCCACGACTCGTCTCGCTTTCGGATCCATGCCTTCTGTCGCCTTCGGATCCCCGGCCCGCGCATCCCCGGCCCCCGCGTCCGCCGGCCGTGCCACCGCCGACCGTGCTGCCACCGACTGTGCCGCCGCTGGCCGTCCCGAGCCTGCAGCAGTCAACACTGCCCCGGTCACGGCACCGGCTCCGGCCTTCATCAGAAACTCGCGACGCGACACGGCAACATTCATGACGGCGCTCCCCACGGTACGTGGCTGTATCAGGTGCGTGGCTTGACAATAGCCGACAGCCGATCCTCCGTCCGCTCCACTCTCTCCAGCCGGGGGTACTTCGGCCCGTCGAAATACGCTATGCGCACCGTACGATACCGGTCCAGATTCTTCACGATCAACTCGATCGGCGTGTGCGCGTTCCTGGCGATGAGCAACGCCTCCCGCAGCCGCTCCGGCCGATATTCCCGGCCGTTTACCGCGATGAGCGTCGTTCCCAGCGTAAGTCCCGCATCGTAAGCGGGGCTTCCCCACAGGACCTCGGTGAGCTGACCGTAATCGCGCGTCGACACACTGAATCCCAACGAGTACATGAAGTCGACCGCCTTGTGTTGGTCCTCGAGCCCGCGCAGATAGTCGGTCTCGGTGTCCGTATAGACGAGCTTCCAGCCGCCGCGGCCGAGCCCCGCCAGCGGCGCCCCCGGCCCGTGCGACTCCACCCGCTCGGTCAGGAACTTCTCCCAGTCGTAAGCGACGACGCCGTTGAGCGCCCGCACGATATCGGCAAGAGTGTAGGGAGAAGGGCTGGAGCCGGCGTCCGTTCCGCCGAAGAAGCGGCGCGCAAAGTCATCCAGTGATGCCCGGTCGCCGCTCAGCTCACGGATCTTCGTATCGACGTCGAGCCAGATCAGCGACCCCTCGGGATAGTAATCCTCGGTACGCTGCCAGGACAGCCAGGAGAGCGGCCTGCGCGCGGTGACGATCGGCTGATACGTCGTGTCCTCGACGGTGCGCCATGCGCGTCCCGGCCGATTGTGATCCATGTTGGCGGCCGTATAGGCCCAGGCCTGCCGCGTGAAATCGGCGCTCCACAGACCTGAGCGCGCCGCCAACACGCCCTCCAGATAACTGGTCAGCCCTTCATAGACCCACAACAGGCCGTTCTGCATGGGCACTTCGAAGTTGGCGGTCGCAAGTCCCGCCGGCCGGCGGAACTTCCCGTTCCACGAATGCGTGAACTCGTGCGGCAGGAGGCTGCGCCCGACCGCTTCCTTGTCCCAGTCGACGAAGTAACCGGGCAGGCGGCGGTTCTCGCTCGAGCGGTGGTGCTCGAGCCCGATCTCGCCGAAATAATCGCTCAGCGCCAGCAGCATGTCGTAGTGATCGAAATGCCGCCCGCCGAACAGCGCGTAGGCCTCCTGTACGAGCTTGCGATGAGCCGCGAGCTGCTCCGGCCTCATCTCGAAGCTCGCCGGCGTGTCGGCGACGATGTCGAGACGGACGGCGGTATCGAGAGGCACGCTACGGAAGTAACGCCCGGCGAACACGGGAGAATCCACCAGCGTATCCAACGAGACGTGCTTGAAGGAAACGGTGTTGCCGTGGCGGTTGTCGACTTCCAGGGCCGAGCCGAATTCCCAGCCTTCCGGCAGCACCAGCTGCGGATCGAGCGCGATGCGCGTCGCGAAGTAGCCGGCCGGATACAACACTACCGCATTCCACTGCAGCCCGACGATATCGGGCGTGACCGTGACGCGGCCTTCGCCCGGCACGAGCGGGGATGCGAACTGGAACTCGACATCGAGCCGGCCGGCGCCGGCCGGCACCTGCACGTGGAAGGCATAGATGTCGACCGGGTCACGTGTCCATTCCACACGCTGCCCATTCACCGTCATCACAAGACCCGCGAGCCCGTCGATCGGTCCACGGGGGGCGTGATTGCCAGGCAACCATTGCGGATAAAGCAGCGTCAGCGCGCCCGGCTTGACCGGGATGGATTCGTGAACCTCGAACACGCGACGATCGACATCGGAGGCGTCGACCTTGAGTGAGATCGTGCCGGGATAGGCCGTATCCCGTGGCGGCGGCACACCGCCACGGGCGGTGCTCGGCCCATTTGCGTCCGCGGCGCCGGAATCAGGCACGACGGCCGTCGTACCCGATTCCTGTTCCGGTGGAATCTCAACTTCCTTCGCATTCGCCCCGGCGGCCCCCAAGATCGTCGCGGCAGCGACCGCGACCACGCCGGCTTGCCTCATGCGGCGAGCACTTTTGCGACGGATTGCGCGAAGTACTCGAGATTGTCCCGCCGCAGACCCGCGATGTTGATGCGGCTGTCGTCCGTCATATAGACGTGATGACGCGCCTGCAGCGCGCGCACCTGATCGACCGTGATGCCGAGGTAAGAGAACATGCCGCGTTGGGTCTCGATGTAGCCGAAGTCCCGCTGCGGGCAGGTCCGCTTCAGCTGCTGCACGGCGTCGCGCCGCAGCCCCTGGATGCGCTTGCGCATCGTCGTAAGCTCTTCCGTCCACAGCTCACGCAGCGGCTTGTTGTCGAGAACCTCATGGACGATGGCCGCACCATGATCCGGCGGCATTGAATAGATGCTGCGTGCGACGCGCACGAGCTGCGTGAGGATCGCGTCCGCGGTGTTGGTCGTCTCG
>DASZVD010000080.1:0-12580 GCA_035547375.1 Steroidobacteraceae bacterium | reverse complement strand
CGATGACGTTCTGGTTGAACCAGTCGAAGTAATACTTCTCCACCAGGAGGGTCCGCAGCCAGCCAAAAGTGCGCGCCGCGGAATTCGCCAGCGAGGGCTTCTTCAGGAAGAACAGCCACGCGAAGAACACACCCGCGGCCGCCAGCCAGAACGGCGGAGAAACGAAGCCGTGCAGGGCGAACTCCAGGGGACCGTGGAATTCCTTGCCGATCTCGCCGATCACGTTGTTCTGCTCGGCCACCTGGATCGCCGCGCCGAAGTAATTGCCGAACAGGATCTGCGACACCGTAAAGAAGCCGACCAACACCGACGGGATCGCAAGCAGGATCAGGGGCACCGTCACGACCGCCGGGCTCTCGTGCGGCTCATGGTGGCCGTGCCCATGGTCATCATGCCCGTGCAGCTGGTCCGGATGAGCACCGTGAGCACTGGGCGCCGCCTGCTCTTCCTCGTGCCCGACCGTATGGTTCCCGTGCACGTGCCCGCCATGCGAGTGCCGGAACCGCTCCGGCCCATGGAATGTCATGAAGATCATGCGGAACGTATAGAGCGCCGTAACAAACACGCCGCCGAGCACGCAGTAGTACGCGTACGTGGCACCCCAACGGTGCGACTCGCCTACCGCCTCGATGATCGCGTCCTTTGAATAGAAGCCCGCGAAGAACGGCGTCCCGATCAGGGCCAGCGCGCCGATCCAGCTGGTGATCGCCGTAATGGGCATGTACTTCGCGAGTCCGCCCATCTTCCGCATGTCCTGCTCGTGGTGCATGCCGATAATGACCGAGCCCGCGGCAAGGAACAGCAGCGCCTTGAAGAAGGCGTGTGTCATCAAGTGGAAGATCGCGCCGCTATAAGCCGACACGCCGAGCGCCACGGTCATGTAACCGAGCTGCGAGAGCGTGGAATAAGCTATGACCCGCTTGATGTCGTTGTTCACGACACCCAGCAATCCCATGAAGAACGCCGTCGTGGCACCGATCACGAGCACGAACGACAGAGCCGTCTCGGAGTACTCGAACAGGGGCGACATGCGCGCCACCATGAAGATACCCGCGGTCACCATCGTCGCCGCGTGGATCAGCGCCGAGATGGGGGTCGGGCCCTCCATCGAATCAGGCAGCCAGACGTGCAGCGGCATCTGTGCCGACTTGCCCATTGCACCGACGAAGAGGCAGATGCAGATGAGCGTCAGCGCTTCGACTCCCGTCGTGGACGTGATCGGGAGGATCGCGTGCGCGATCCTCGGCGCGGCAGCGAACGCATCGGTGTAGTTCAGCGAGTTCGTGTAGTACGCAATACCGGCGATCCCCAGCACGAAGCCGAAGTCGCCGATACGGTTCACGAGGAATGCCTTCAGGTTCGCGAAGATCGCGCTGGGCCGGGTGTACCAGAATCCGATCAGGAGGTAGGACACTACGCCGACGGCTTCCCAACCGAAGAACAGCTGCATGAAGTTGTTCGACATCACGAGCATGAGCATCGAGAACGTGAACAGCGAGATGTAGCTGAAGAAGCGCGAATAGCCGGGATCGTCTTGCATGTAACCGATCGTGTAGATGTGCACGCACAACGACACGAACGTCACGACGACCATCATCAGCGCCGTCAGGCGATCGATGAGGAAGCCGACGTCCATACGCATCCCGTCGCTGATGAGCCAGGTGTAGACCGGCGCGTTGTAGGTCGGCACGCCGTCCCAGTAGATCTGCTTCAGGACGTAGAGGGACAAGGCGCACGACGCGGCGACACCGAGGATGGTGACCGTGTGCGAGCCGACGCGCCCGATCACTCGACCGAACAGGCCGGCGAGCGCGGCCGCGATCAGCGGCAGGACAGGAATGAGGATCAGCAGGGTCGGATTCATGTTTCGGCTCTAGCCCCGCAAGGTATTCAGGTCTTCGACATTGATGCTGCGGCGCTCGCGGAACAGCACGACCAGGATCGCCAGCCCGATGGCCGACTCGGCCGCCGCCACCGTCAGCACGAAGAACACGAACACCTGGCCGTTGATGTCACCGAGGTAGCGCGAGAAGGCGATGAAGTTGAAGTTCGCCGCCAGCAGCAGCAGCTCCACGCACATCAGCAGCAGAATGACGTTCTTGCGATTGAGGAAGATGCCGGCCACCGACAGGGCAAAGAGGATTCCCGAGAGCGTCAGCAATTGCGCGAGCGTGATCATGAGCGCTTCTCCGCCTCCATCTTCACCACCCGGACGCGGTCGGCGGCCCGTACCGCGACCTGCTTGGAGATGTCCTGCACTTTGTGCCCCGCCCGGCTCCGCATGGTGAGCGAGATCGCCGCCACGATGGCGACGAGCAGCAGCACCGCCGCAAGCTCGAACGGATAGAAATATTTCGTATAGAGCGCCTGGCCCAGCTCCAGCGTGTTGCTGTAGTCGGCCGGGACACGGGCCGGGCTCTTCGTCGGATCGATGCCGAGGTTGGTACGGGACCAGACGACACCGACGATCTCGAAAATCACGGCGCCCGCGGTGATCCACCCGAGCCAGGCAAACCGCGTGAAGCCGTGGCGCAGCTCATCGAGGTTGATGTCCAACATCATGACGACGAAGAGGAACAGGACCATGACCGCGCCCACGTAGACGAGCACGAGCACGACCGCGAGGAACTCCGCTTCGATGAGCAGCCAGATCGCCGCGGAAGTGACGAAGCACAGCACGAGCAACAGCGCGGAATACACCGGGTTGCGCGCCACGATCACGCCGAGCGCCGCGGCGACCAGGATGGTCCCGAAAGCGTAGAACAGAATCTCCACTAGCATGTTCTTTTGCTTCTCTTCTGATTACCGGTACGCCGCGTCCGCGGCCTTGTCCGCCGCGATCATCGCTTCGTAGCGCTCACCCACAGCCAGCAGCTTGTCCTTGCTCATGATGTTCTCGCCACGGTGCTCCATGTGGTACTCATGAATACGAGTGAGCACGATGGCGTCCACCGGACAGGCTTCCTCGCAGAAGCCGCAGTAAATGCACTTGAACAGGTCGATGTCGTAACGGGTCGTCCGACGCGTGCCGTCCGGCGCCACATCGGAATCGATAGTGATGCACACCGCCGGACACACCGCTTCGCAAAGCTTGCAGGCGATGCAGCGCTCTTCGCCGTTCGGATAGCGGCGCTGCGCGTGCAGGCCGCGGAACCGGGGCGACTGCGGAGTCTTCTCCTCCGGATAATTGAGCGTGTACTTACGCGTAAAGAAGGTGCGGGCGGTGACGGCCATGCCCTTCAGCAGCTCGGGCAGGAGAAACGTCTTGAGTGGATTGATTGCCATGGCCTCGCCTCCTCAATGCGACCAGGGGCCGATCTTGCACGCGGACAGCACCATCTCGACGCCGATCCACACGAGCGTCACGGGGATGAGCGCCTTCCAGCCCAAGCGCATGATCTGGTCGTAGCGGTAACGCGGGAACGTGGCCCGGAACCACAGAAACAGGAACAGGAAAATGCTGATCTTGATTCCCAGCCACAGGAAGCTCGGCGCTCCCAGGAAGGTGGCGCCGATGCCCGGATAGCCCTGGAACGGCGACAGCCAGCCGCCGAAGAAGAACACCGCGGTGAGCGCGGAGATCAGGATCATGTTCGCGTATTCGGCGAGGAAGAACATCGCGAAGGCCGCGCCGGAATATTCCACGTGGAAGCCGGCGACGATCTCCGACTCACCTTCCGCGACGTCGAACGGCGCGCGGTTCGTCTCGGCCACACCGGAAATGAAATACACCATGAAGAGCGGGAACAGCCACAGCCAGTTCCATGACAGGGGGCCGCCGGCCTGCATCTCGATGATCTTGCCGAGGTTCATGGTCCGCGTGGCCATGAGCACGCCGACCAGTGCAAAGCCCATCGCGATCTCGTACGCGACCATCTGTGCCGCCGAGCGCATCGCGCCGAGGAAGGCGTACTTCGAGTTAGCCGACCAACCCGCGATGATGACGCCGTAAACGCCCATCGAGGTCAGCGACAGCAGATACAACAGGCCCGCATCGGCCTTCGACACCACCACTTCGGGCGACAGCGGCACGACCGCCCAAGCGGCGAACGCCGGGATGAGAGTGATCATGGGCGCGAGGTGGAACAGAACTTTGTTCGCCTTCGCCGGAATCACGACCTCTTTCAGGAGCAGCTTGAACACGTCCGCAAACGGCTGCGCCAGTCCCGGGAAAAACCCGAAGAAGCTCACGCGATTCGGGCCACGGCGCAGCTGCATGTAGCCGATGACCTTGCGCTCGAGCAGCGTCAGGAAGGCCACACACAGAATGAGCACAACCGTGATGACGAGAATCCAGACCGTCGCCCGGCCGTAGTCCGGCAGAGAGTCCCACAACGTTGGTAAGTTAAGCACTCGCTAACGTCCTTCTCGTCAGTACGTTGCCGCGGGCGTACGGCCTTCGCGGGTTTTTTGCAGTGAGGCTGCGCGGCGCACCAGCGCATCGATCTGATACATCGGCAGATCCACCACAGCCGCCGCCCCCGTCGGGGCGCCGGCGACGTTGTAGCGGCCTTCGTACGGGGCGGCCGCAACGGGGACTTCGGCCAACGGCGTGGTGGCCGTGCCTCCCGCGACACACACCTTCCGCAGCTCGTCCCGGACTTCCTCGGAAGACTGATAATCGAAGCCGGACAGATCGAGCAGGTTGCCCAGTACACGCAGCACTTTCCAACCTGGACGCGCCTCACCCACCGGAATCGCGGCGCCCGCCTGGCTCTGCCACACGCCTTCCATGTTGACGTAAGTGCCGGAGGTCTCGGCGAACGTACCGATCGGCAGAATGATGTGCGCCACTTTCTTCAGCGAGTCGTGCACGAACGGAGTCATCGCGACAACGAATTCGGCCTTCGACAACCCACGGGTGCTCTCGGTGTCCAGCACGTCGACCCAAGGCTCGACACCGCCAAACAACAGGTAAGCCTTCAACCCCTGCTGCAGCATCTCGGTCGCCGACAGGCCGATGCTCGATGCGGGTCTGCCGCCCGCCTCGCGGTGCGGCACGGCGCCGGCGAGATAGGCGCCGGCGGCATTACCGCCTTCCGCTACCACGCCGAGCGAAGCACCCGTGATGTCGGCGAGCGCAGCGGCCAAAGCACGCAGGTCCGCATACGCCGGATGACGAATGGCCAGCGCGCCGAGCCAAATGGCCCGCTGCTCGCCGGTCGCCAATGCGGCGGCAACAGCCTTGTGCGAATCGTCGGGCCTCGCGTCACGCACGATGCCGGCAACGTTGTCCGGCACGGCTTTCCCGGCGCTCTCGGCCGCGGCGGCGATGATCGCGGCCAGGTCTGCAACCCAACTCGCGGGAGCCGAAGTCAGATAAGCGGCGATCGGGAACTTGTAATCGAAGCGCCGGGGGTTCAGGAAGGAAACTTTCGCGCCCTTGCGTGCGGCCTTGCGGATGCGGTGGGCCAGAACCGGCACCTCGCGGCGCAGGTTCGACCCGATCACCAGCAGCGAGCTCAGCGTGTCGACCGCGGCGATGCTCATGCCGAGGCTGGGGTAAACCGGATCGGCCGCCTGGTCGCGCGGATCGCGCTGCCGCAGGCGATGATCGATGTTGCTCGAGCCGAGCCCGCGCGCGATCCGGCCCGCCAGGTACAGCTCTTCGAGCGTGCTCGAGGCACTCGCCAGAACACCCAGCTGGGCGGCGCGCGGCTGCAGCCCCTCGGCCACCTTGCCCAAGGCCGTTTCCCAGTCCGTCTCGACCCACTCCTCGCCTTTGCGGATCAGAGGGCGCTGCAGACGATCCTGGCTGTAGACGCCTTCGTAGCTGAAGCGATCACGGTCGGCGATCCAGATCTCGTTGATCGCCTCGTTCTCACGCGGCACCACGCGCATCAGCTTCCCGCGCAGCACGTGGCCGAACAGGTTCGTGCCCACGCCGTCGTGCGGAGAAACCAGCGGGTGCGAAATCATTTCCCAGGAGCGGGCGCTGAACCGGTACGGCTTCGAGACGAGCGCGCCGACCGGGCACAGGTCGATGACATTGCCGGACATCTCGTGGTGCACGGTCGTCTCGATGTAGCTGCGCACCTTCATGTTCTCGCCGCGGCCGATCATGCCGAGCTCCTGGATCCCGGCGATCTCCTCCGTGAACCGGATGCAGCGCGTGCACTGGATGCAGCGGGTCATGTCGGTCGCGATGAGAGGGCCCAGGTTCTCGTCCGCCACCACGCGCTTGCGCTCGTTGTAGCGCGAGATGTCACGGCCGAAGCCGACCGCCAGATCCTGCAGCTCGCACTCGCCGCCCTGGTCACAAATCGGGCAATCGAGCGGATGATTGATCAGGAGGAATTCCATCACGGCGCGCTGTGCCCCGATGGCACGCGGCGACTTCGTGAAGATCTTCATGCCTTCGGCCACGGGCGTGGCGCACGCGGGCAGCGGCTTCGGCGCCTTCTCGACATCGACCAGGCACATGCGGCAGTTCGCCGCGACCGACAGCTTCTCGTGGTAGCAGAAGCGCGGGACGTACGTCCCCTGACGGTCGGTGGCGCGGATGATCATCTCACCCTTGTGCGCCTTGACGGGGACGCCATCGACCTCGATGTTGACGAATTCGTCGGCCATGTCAGCAAACCACTCCGCAGCCCAGCCAAACCAGACGCACCGCCGCCGGGGCGCTCCTCATTGCAAGGGCTCTCATGCCGCCTTCGCTCCCAATTGATCGGTCACCATGCTGCGGCCGCCGTGGTCGATCATGTATTCGAACTCGTGCCGGTAGTGTTTCAGGAAGCTCTGCACCGGCCAGGCCGCCGCATCGCCGAGCGCGCAGATCGTGTGGCCCTCGATGCGATTCGCGACATCCAACAGCAGATTCAGCTCGTCGCGGCGCGCTTCGCCCGCCAACATGCGCTTCAACAGCCGGTTCATCCAACCCGTGCCTTCGCGGCACGGCGTGCACTGTCCGCACGACTCGGACATGTAGAAGCGCGACACGCGCTCCAGCACCCGCACCATGCAGGTGGTCTCGTCCATGACGATGACCGCCGCGGAGCCGATGGCCGAGCCGACCGCCTTCAGCGAGTCGTAGTCCATGTTGACCTTCAACATGACGTCGCCGGGCACGACCGGCACCGACGAGCCGCCGGGAATCACGGCCTTCAGCTTCCGGCCGCCCTTCACGCCCCCGGCGTAATCCAACAGATCCTTGAACGGGATGCCCAGCGGCAGCTCGAAGTTGCCGGCCTTCTCGACGTGGCCGGAGACCGAGAAGATCACCGTGCCGCCGGAGTTAGCCGGTCCCAGCCCCGCGAACCAGGCCGGTCCCTTGCGCAGGATCGTCGGCACGGACGCGAAGCTTTGTGTGTTGTTGATGGTCGTGGGCGCGCCGTACAGGCCGAAATTCGCCGGGAACGGCGGCTTGAAGCGCGGCTTGCCGGGCTTGCCTTCGAGCGAGTCGAGCAATGCGGTCTCTTCACCGCAGATGTAGGCGCCCGCGCCGACGAACGTATGGACGTCGAAATCGATGCCGCTGCCCTTGACGTTCTTACCGAGCAGTCCGGCCGCGTAGGCTTCCTCGAGCGCCGCCTCGAAACGCGGCACGGGCTCACCGAGGAACTCGCCACGGATGTAGTTGTAGGCGACCGTCGTGTTCGTCGCGTATGCCGCGATCGCCAGGCCCTCGATCAGGGCGTGTGGGTTGTAGCGCAGGATATCGCGATCGTGGCAGGTGCCGGGCTCGCTCTCGTCGGAATTGCACACGAGGTACTTCTGTACCGGCGAGTTGCGCGGCATGAAGCTCCACTTCGTGCCGGTGGGGAAGCCCGCGCCGCCGCGTCCCCGCAGACCGGAGGCCTTGACCGCGTCGATGATCGACTCGCGCGTCGGCTTCTCGCGCAGCAGCTTCTCCCAGATGTCATAACCGCCGATGCTGCGGTAAGTCTGCAGCGTCCAAGGCCTGTCGAGCTTCAGCGACTCGAACAGCACCAGGTTCAATTTGTCGTCGTGATTGCCCATGCGCGTGCTATTTCAGGTCGTCCAGGATCTTGTCCAGCTTCTCGGAGGTCAGCCACTCGTGGAACACGTGGTCGACCATGCACATCGGCGCGCCCGTGCAGGCGGCGAGGCACTCCTCCTCCTTCTTGAGGAAGATGCGGCCGTCGGGAGTGCTCTCGTTCACCTTGATGCCGAGCTTCTTCTCGGCGTGCGCCAGCAGCTCCTCGCCACCGTTCAACATGCACGAGATGTTGGTGCAGATGCTGACGTGATGGCGCCCGCACGGGTGCGTCTCGAACATCGAGTAGAACGAGGCCACCTCGTAGACCTGGATCGGCGGGAGCTTCAGGTACTCCGCGACGGCATCCATCAGCTCGGCGGTGAGATAGCCGTTGTTCTGCTCCTGCGTGGCGCGCAGGGCGGCGATGCAGGCCGAGCGCTGCCGGCCCGGCGGAAACTTCGCGACCCAGTGGTCGATTTCCCTGCGGGTCTGCTCGGACAGCAGCTTCAGCTTGCTGTTGTCGGCGCCGACCTTCGCGTCGGCGGAGGAATGGGTTTCTATGCTCACCGGTCAACTTCCCCGAACACGATGTCCTGCGTACCGATCACGGCGACGACGTCCGCCAGCATGTGACCCTTGCTCATTTCCTCGAGCGACGCCAGATGCGCGAAGCCCGGCGCGCGGCACTTCAGCCGGTAAGGCTTGTTGGCGCCGTCCGAGACGAGGTAGATGCCGAACTCGCCTTTCGGCGCCTCGATGGCGGCGTACGTCTCGCCCTCGGGCACCTCGTAGCCCTCGGTGAAGAACTTGAAATGGTGAATGAGGGATTCCATGTCCTCTTTCATGTGCTCGCGGCTCGGCGGACGCACCTTGCGGTCGTCGATCATCACCGGCCCCGGGTTCTGCGCCAGCCAGTCGGCGCACTGGCGGATGATGCGGTTGGACTGCCGCAGCTCCTCCACGCGCACCAGATAGCGGTCGTAGCAATCGCCGTTCACGCCGACCGGGATGTCGAAATCCATGCGGTCATAAACCTCGTACGGCTGCTTCTTGCGCAGATCCCATTCGATCCCCGAGCCGCGCAGCATGGCGCCGGAGAAGCCGAGCTGCAGTGCGCGCTCGGGCGAGACCACGCCGATGTTCACCGTCCGCTGCTTCCAGATGCGATTGTCGGTGAGCAGCGTCTCGTAATCGTCGACGCAGCTCGGGAAGCGCTCGGTGAAGGCCTTGATGAAATCCAACATCGAGCCGGAGCGCGCCTCGTTGAGGCGGTCGACTTCCTTCTGTGAGCGGAACTTCGACGCCTGGTATTTCGGCATCGTGTCAGGCAGGTCGCGATAGACACCGCCCGGCCGATAGTACGTCGCGTGCATGCGGGTACCGGACACGGCCTCATAAAGGTCCATCAGCTCCTCGCGCTCCTTGAACGCCAGGAGGAAGACCGTCATCGCGCCGATATCGAGAGCGTGCGCGCCAAGCCACATGAGGTGGTTCAGCACGCGAGTGATCTCGTCGAACATGACACGGACGTACTGCGCACGCTCCGGCGGCGCGATGCCGAGGAGCTTCTCGATCGCCAGCACGTAAGCGTGCTCGTTGCACATCATGGAGACGTAGTCGAGACGGTCCATGTAGCCGATCGATTGGTTGAACGGCTTCGACTCGGCGAGCTTCTCGGTGGCGCGGTGAAGCAGCCCGATGTGCGGGTCCGCCTTCTGAATCACCTCGCCATCCATCTCGAGAACGAGTCGCAGCACGCCGTGAGCCGCGGGATGCTGCGGCCCGAAGTTCATCGTGTAATTGCGGATCTCGGACAGGGCCGGAGTGTCGGGATTGGTGGCCATCAGCGCGGCAACTGCTGTTCGTGGAGAGCGGGATCGTAGCGGTGATCGTGGCGGATCACCTTGGGCACGAGCACACGCGGTACGATGCTCACGGGCTGATACACCACGCGCTTCTTCTCGGTGTCGTACTTCACCTCGACGTTGCCGCTCAGCGGAAAATCCTTGCGGAACGGATGGCCGATGAAGCCGTAGTCCGTCAGGATGCGGCGCAGGTCGGGATGGCCGCGGAACACGATGCCGAACAGATCGAACGCCTCGCGCTCGAACCAGTTCGCGCTCGCCCAGACATCGACGACGGAGTCGAGCACCGGATCCTGCGTGTCCGCGCACTTCACACGCAGCCGCAGGCGTTGGTTGTTCGTGATCGACAGGAGGTTGTAGACGACCGCGAAGCGGCCGGCCATGTTGACATCCGGCTTGTCGGCGCGAGCGACGCGGCCGCGGCTGAAGCCCGAGCGGGTGGCGCTCTGTGTCTGCCACTCGTCGCGGCCATACAGGAGGTAGTCGACACCGGCGAGATCCATCAGCATCTCGAACTTCAAATCCGGCGCATCACGCAAGGTCCGGCACACGGCCAGCAGATTCGCGGCGTCGACTTCGTACGCCACCTCCTCCGGTTTCGAAGGCAGGCGTCGCACACTGTCTTTGAGTTGGGCCAGCTGCGCGTCGACTTTGAGCGCCAGGGCCTCTACCCGCTCTTTCAAGGTCACTGGTCTTACCTCGCGATCGTGCTGGTGCGCTCGATCTTCTTCTGCAACTGAATGATGCCGTAGACGAGCGCTTCAGCCGTCGGCGGGCAGCCGGGCACGTATACGTCGACGGGCACGATGCGATCACATCCGCGCACCACCGCATATGAATAGTGATAGTAGCCGCCACCATTCGCGCACGACCCCATCGAGATGACCCAGCGCGGCTCGGGCATCTGGTCGTACACCCTGCGCAGAGCGGGCGCCATCTTGTTCACCAGGGTGCCGGCGACGATCATCACGTCCGACTGCCGCGGGCTCGGGCGGAACACAACGCCGAACCGGTCGAGGTCGTAGCGCGACGCGCCGGCGTGCATCATCTCGACCGCGCAACATGCGAGACCGAACGTCATCGGCCACAGCGAGCCCGTGCGGGCCCAGTTCATGAGGCCGTCGATCTGCGTCGTGACGAATCCGCGCTGCGCAAAGGATTCGGCCGCGGCCGACGAGCTTTCAGACTCCTTCGTCGGAGCGACTCCGCGTTCTTCTAATCCCACTCGAGCGCTCCTTTCTTCCACTCGTAGATGAAGCCCACGATGAGGATGCCCAAAAAGATGGCCATCGATCCGAGGCCGAACAACCCCAACTTCCCGAGCGCCACCGCCCAGGGAAACAGGAAGGCGATCTCCAGATCGAAGACAATGAAGAGGATGGCGACGAGGTAGTAGCGCACGTCGAACTTCATGCGGCTGTCCTCGAAGGCCTCGAAGCCGCACTCGTAAGGCGACAGCTTCGCGGGGTCTTTACGGTCCTTGGCGGAGAGCCGCCCCAGGCCCGAGCCTATCGTGAGCAGCGCGATGGCGAGCCCCGCAGCAACCACGAGAAAGATCAGAATCGGCAGGTAATTCGACAGCATCGGTAGGGGTACATCCGGCGCTTTCCGCGAGCGCAAACCGCAGTATTCTAGCAGTGCGCGCTTGTTAAGTGGTGCCGACGGCGAGATTCGAACTCGCACACCTTACGGCGCTAGCCCCTCAAGCTAGTGTGTCTACCAATTCCACCACGTCGGCAACAGTCAAAAAAATCTTTAATCTTCCCGATGCGCTTACTTCGGCGACGCCGGCTGTGCCGGAGCGGAAGCGGGCGCGGCGGGAGCCGGGACCGGCGTCGGCGCCGGAGCGGTCGTAGTCGCACCCGAATCAGCAGGCGGCGTGGACGGCGGCGTCTGCGTCACCCCGGGCTTGCTGTCGCTCGCCTTCTGTCCCACCGTATCGAGAATCGTGTTCTTGGGCTGCTCTTCAGTCGGATGCGCACTGCCCATGTAAGCCAGCGCAAGGCTGTTGAGCATGAAGATCGCCGCGAAGATCGCAGTCGCACGCGACAGTGCCGTGGTCGCGCCACGCGCTCCGAAGACAGGGCCCGAGGCACCCGCGCCGAAGCCGGCGCCCGCCTCGGCACCCTTACCGCGCTGAAGCAGTACGAGGCCGATGATCGCCACCGACGCGAAGACCTGCACTATCGTCAATATCACGCGCAACATAAAAAGAAATCCGCCTACCTCGGCTCAGCAGCGCCCAGGATTGCCAGAAATTCATCCGCCTTGAGTGAGGCGCCACCGATCAAGCCGCCGTCGACATCGGGCATCGCAAACAGCTCGGCCGCATTACCGGCCTTCACACTGCCGCCATACAGGACCCGGGTGGCGGCCGCAATTCTAGCATCCCGTGCGGCAATCCGGGCACGGATGAACGCGTGCACGTCCTGCGCCTGCTGGGGCGTCGCGTTCCGTCCGGTGCCAATGGCCCAGACCGGCTCGTACGCCACCACTCCCTGGCCCAGCACTTCAGGGCCGCAAAGCTCCAGCACCGCGTCGAGCTGGCGGGAGATCACCTCTTCCGTCCGGCTCGCCTCGCGATCCGCCAACTGCTCGCCCACGCACAGCACGGGGATCAGCCCTTTCGCGTGCGCGGCCGCGAACTTCCGGGCAATCAGCTGATCGCTCTCGCGATAGATCAGCCGCCGCTCGGAGTGCCCTACCAGCACGTACTTGCAACCGACGTCCTTCAGCATCCCGGCCGACACTTCGCCGGTGAAAGCGCCGTGCG